>CAVIUT010000063.1:0-11961 GCA_963646155.1 Eggerthellaceae bacterium
ACCGGACTCGGACTTTCACCGAGCTAGACTATATGCACCGAACTGGCGCACCCTAAATATTGATTATAGCACAAAATCGAGAAAGTTATGGGATTATATCTCCATCAGAAATAACGCTTGACGTTTCCCTACGGGGCGTTGACGACATGCGTCAACCATCTCATGCATTCATCTCGGCAATTGAATTACCGAGAATTCCCGCTTATCTTCTTAAAGACGGCAGAACGAACACTACATTTAAGGTAGACAATATTCCCGCTTTTCCTATAATCCTGAAAGTGGAGCACACATAAAATAGATGAGTAAAGCACTAATCGATAAATCCAAACTTCCCTTTGACAACAAATACCTTTCGGCCCTTATCCTCCCCCTTGCTGCAGATACCGCACTCTCGGTTGCAGTCGGTGTTGCAGATACATTAATGGTTGCACAGGCGGGAGAAGCTGCAGTAAGCGGTGTAAGCTGCGTCAATACAATCCAGAATCTCCTTATCCAGGTGATTATGGCCTTCGCGACGGGAGGAAGCGTTGTTGCCTGTCAGCTCTTGGGAATGGGCGAAAAGGAAAGAGCAAGGGAAAGCGCAAAGGAGCTTATGAATATCGTTGTGCTTGTTTCAACAGTGACGTCGCTGCTTCTTCTTATTTTCCGCCACGAGATGATATCTTTCATATACGGGACTATCGAAGAGGACGTATATATAAGCGCCGTCGAATACTCAATTCCTATTCTAATAAGTATGCCCTTCTATGCCGTGATGAGTGCAGCGAATGCAATAAGCCGTTCGATGGGACGGAGCCGCATAACAATGAATGTCTCAATAATTGTGAATGTCATAAACATTCTGGGTAACGCAGTCTTTCTATTTGCATTCAACATGGGTGCGGGCGGAGTCGGAATTGCATCCTGTATTTCACGTGTCGTGGGTGCCGTCATCATGTTCATCGTCGTCTGCGATAAATCCAAAGACCTCTATGTGCCTCAGCCTCTGAAGCCTTCGTTCAATGGTCAGATATCGAAAATGATTCTCTCGCAGGCTGTTCCGACGGGGACGGAGAAGTGCCTTTTTCATGTGGGAAAGATTCTCATCGCCTCGACTATCGCTTCCTTCGGAACTGCAAGTATTGCAGCCTACGCAGTCTTCAACAACACAGAGACCATAATCGACATTCCCGGAAATGCAATATCGCTTGCGACAATCACAGTCATAGGACAGTGCTGTGGTGCCCGGCTCTACGACGAAGCGATGTACTATGCAAGAAAACTTATACGCCTTTCAACATTATGCATGTTCATCACGGGCTCCTTATGCTTTTTTCTGACACCCACAATCGTTTCACTCTACTCTCTCAGCACTGAAGCGACAGAACTCGCAATTCTAACAATCCGCATCGACTGCGTCTGCCGTCTCTTCTGGTCACTTGCATTCGTCACCCCCAATGTCCTACATGCTGCGGGGGATGTGAAAATTGTCATGATTACAGCCATCCTCGACATGTGGATCTGCCGTGTTTTCTTTGCCCACATACTCGGTGTCTACTTCGGCCTGGGGCTCCTCGGAACCCAGATTGGCATGTGGCTTGACTGGGCGGTTAGAATTCTTGTTTTCTACCCGAGGCTCAGAAGCGGCAAGTGGAAGACAAAAGGAATAAGATTAAATTGAAATATTGAATTTCTCATATCATAATTTTTGTATGGAAAAAGAATATTTGGAACAGGCAGAAAAGCTTGTAGATTTTATTGCAGCGTCACCCACATCGTATCATGCAGTCAGTAATGCAGAGAAACTCTTGAAAGAGAACGGCTTTATAGAGCTCAAGGAGCATAAAAGTTTTGAAATAGAAAGAGGTCAGAGCTATTTCATAAAGCGCTCATCCTCCGCACTCATTGCATTCCGCGTCCCCGAAGAGCCCGAATTCTTTCATATCGTCGCCTCCCACACAGACTCTCCGTGTTTCAAGGTAAAGTGGAATCCGGAAGTAAAAGTAGAGGGAATGCCGACAAGGCTCAACACCGAAGTCTACGGAAGTCTTCTTGCCTACACATGGTTTGACAGGCCCCTATCGGTTGCCGGCAGAGTGTTCTACAGAGAAGAAGGGGAAATAATCGAGCGTCTTATAAACTTCAAAGACAGGCTCAACTTCGTTATTCCTTCCCTTGCTATCCATCAGAACAGGGAGGCTAACTCAGGTTGGAAGATATCGATGCAGAAGGAAATGCTTCCCCTATTCAGTGACGGGAAAAAGGACCTGCTCTCCATCATCGCAGAAGAATGCAACGTAAAGATTTCCGATATCCTGGACTACGACCTCTTCTTATATAACAGCACACCGGCTATGTTCTCAGGAGCCGAAAACGAATATTTCTCATCTCCAAGAATCGACGACCTTGAGTGCGCGCACTCATCCCTTGTATCAATTCTAAACTCGAAGGGTAAAAAATGTGTCAGCATGATTGCACTTTTCGACAACGAGGAGACAGGAAGCGGAACGCGTCAGGGTGCCCTCTCCGATTTCCTGAAGCAGACAATCAAGAGAATATCATCGTCACTCAAGTGGAGTGAAGAAGAAAGATACATAGCCCTCGCTAAATCCTTCATGCTCAGTGCAGATAACGGGCACGCAGTACACCCGGCATTCCCTGAAAAGAGTGACCTCACAAATAAGCCGAGGATGAACGGAGGAGTATTAATCAAGTATGCGGCAAGTCAGAAGTACACGACAAACGGAGAAAGCGGTGCTTTGACGAAGTCTCTTCTCGAGAAGAACAGAATTCCGTACCAGATTTTCTTCAACAACAGTGACCTTCCGGGAGGATCAACACTGGGTAATCTATCCAACCAGAAGATTTCACTGCGCACATGCGACTGCGGACTCGCCGAGCTCGCAATGCACTCATCATACGAGACTGCAGGCGTCAAGGATGTGACATCCCTCATCACATTCTTCACGACCTTCCTCTCAATTTGACACATTCAAGGCCCCCTCAGACAATAGAAGGGGGCCGATTATCAGAAAGAAGCTTTCCTACTTTATCTCTTCTGTAGCCTTCCAGAGCTTTTCGAGAGAGTAGAACTCCCTGAGCTCCCCGCTCATCAGGTGGATTACGATATCTCCACAGTCGATAAGCTCCCAGCCGTCGTCGCCCGGAGTCTTGTGGCGGTTGTTGACGCTTAGTCCCATATCGTTGATCTCACTCCAGATCTGGTGGACAACACCCCTGAGGTGTCCCACGCTTGTGACTGTGCCGATAACAAAACAGCTCGCCCATGAGCAGTCCTTCAAGTCGACAATCTTAACGTCCTTTACGTTGTGATCAACAAGGTATTTTTCAATTCTTTCTGCTTTCTCTAAAATCTTTTCGTCCATATTATCTATTCCTCAAATACTCCACCATCCTTGATGAAGGTATATAGCCTCTCCGTTATTCCGGCCAATCCCGCTCCCGTGCTCTCAAGATAAGGCCGCTGTCTTTCAATAATCAAAGCCGTCATCTCCTCAAGAGAAGATGAGAGTAGTATTTCCCTCCTCTCTTCCTCCGAGAGGTGTCTTCTCCCCGGCTCCATGTAATCTGCAATATATATCACAGCACCCAGTTTCCCCATGTCGGGAGAGCCCAGGGTATGCCACCTTACAGCCTTTTTCATTTTCAACGGCACTTCTTCGCCCGCATCTTCATCGAAGTAAAGCGCAGCAAGTGCACCATGTAGGAGCATCGGCTCCTCCCTCTCCTCCGCCTCTATGATAAAGCCGCTCTTCTCGAGTAGTGCTATGCATTCTCCACCGTCATTATAGCGGTAGGCATCATGATATATCCCGCAGCATAATGCGTCGTTTACGTCGAGCGAGAAACGCTCGGCAAGGAATGCTGAGGTTTCAGCTACTCCAAGAGAATGAATAAACCGTGAGTTCTTGATTCTGGATGATACCTTATTCCTTAGTTTTATATAATCCATTTTCCTCTATGTACTCTCTCACGCTGTCAGTCACCAGGCTGTAGTCCCCGTCCCTGACCGCAGTACTTGAAGAGACTGTCATTTCACTATCGATATATATAACCTCAAAGCCGTCAGGGGCATTATGTGGTGCATTATCCCTGAGAAAGCAGTAAAACCTCACGTGGCTCTTGAGGTACTCCGCATCATGCCAGCGCCCCAGGCCCTCGATTAAGTCATCGCCGATTATAAAATTGACTTTCCCGTTATCCTCGAGCTCATCAAAAAGAGAGGCGACCGTAAGGGATGTATAGCTCACACCACCCTTTCTCCCCTCGATATCAGAAACAACTATGTTCAAATCATCCAGTGGATAAAGATCCGTGTAATCCAATATAGCTAAATTCAGCATCGCCATCCTGTCTGAAAACGATGCACGCTTCTGCCCCCTCTTGAATGCGGACTCATAGGCCGGAATTACATAGAGCGTTGTGATATCTGTCAAAAGAGATACTGAGTGAAAAAGATTCACGTGCCCTATATGTACCGGATCAAACGTCCCCCCGAGGATTGCTTTCTTCTCACTCTTCATCACGGTAGTATGCATCCTTATCCATGGACGAAGTAAAACCTGATGAAGATGTCCCGGAATCCTTTTCTATTCCGCTGAGGGCGACAAAAGCCTTTTTGACAGGCTCGAGAAGATCATCGTCATATATTGACAGAGGCAGTACCGTCATTCTCCCCGAGTACTTCTTCTTCAATTCCCCGAATCTTTCTTCCGCCCCGTCCTCATCGATTTTGGTTCCGATTAAAAGAGAAGACTTCTGAGTCAATTCATCCGAGTACTTTCCGAGTTCATCGTAAAGCGTGTCGTAAGCCGTGAGATATCTCTCGTCGCTGAGATCAACCAGGTACGCTATTCCCTTTGTACGGGAAATATGACGGAGGAACTTGAAGCCCATACCGGCGCCCGAAGATGCACCCTCGATTATTCCCGGGATATCTGCAAGGACAATGTCTTTATCCCAGACTCTCATGACACCAAGCTGAGGTATCCTGGTAGTGAATGGATACCCCGCAACCTTGCTCCGCGCATTCGTCAAGAGATTCAAGAGGCTCGATTTTCCTGCATTCGGAAAGCCCACAAAGCCGATGTCGGCAATTACGAGAAGTTCGACTCCGACTCTCATCGCTTCTCCCTTCTCACCCGGCTGTGCAAAGCGTGGAGTCTGATGTGTGGAAGTGCGGAAGTGCCAGTTTCCCAAGCCCCCCTTACCGCCTTTAAGAAAGACGAATCTTTCACCATCGGAAAGGTCTTTTATAACCTCTCCCGTCTCTGCATTCTTGATTACAGTTCCCGGTGGAACTGGTATTTCGATATCTCTTCCGTCCCTGCCGTACATTCTCGCACCCTGTCCTCCGCGTCCGTTTTCAGCGCGGTAGGTGCGGACCATCTTGAGGTGCCCCAGGGTCTTGAGATTATTTCTCACAACAAAGACGACATCGCCGCCTCTGCCACCGTCTCCGCCGTCAGGACCACCTTTGGGTACGAACTTTTCACGACGGAAGGAGACGCAGCCTGCGCCTCCATCCCCTGATTGTACATCTATATATGTTTCGTCTGAAAATCCAAACATAATGGATGATTAACTACTACTTATGCCTCTGCTTCCACGATAGAGCAGTACTTTCTGTTCTTTCTTTCGTAGAACTTGACAGTGCCGCTTACCTTTGCAAAGAGAGTATAGTCATTGCCACAGCCACAGTTTTCACCTGCGTGAATCTTTGTGCCGTGCTGACGGACAATAATCTCACCAGCCTTTACAAGCTGTCCACCATATCTTTTGACGCCAAGGCGCTGTGCATTGGAGTCACGACCGTTGCGGCTTGATCCGCCACCTTTCTTATGTGCCATACTAATGCCTCCTTAGCGTACAATCTGATTGATTGTCAACTGGGTGTACTTCTCTCTGTGTCCCTGGGTTCTTCTGTAACCCTTTCTTCTGTGGAACTTGTAGACCTTCACCTTGTCGCCTTTGACTTCTTCACCTACTGTAGCGAGAACCTTTGCACCTTCGACACATGGTGTGCCGAATGTTGCATTTTCTCCATCTACGACAGCGAGAACCTTACTGATCTCATAAGAGGAACCTGCCTCCTGAGGAATTCTATCAACAAGAAGTACTGCGCCTTCTTCAGCCTTGTACTGCTTGCCTAGGATTTCTACTAATGCGTACATGTATTTGTCCTTTATAATTAAGCTGAAGCTATTCTGCCCAATTCGAAAAACATAGTTCAATGCCATGGAAGAAAAAAAAGTCCGAAAGACAACATTTTTACTCATTGTCAACCAACCGTTCGGTTGGTATACTCCTTCCATGGACAGACGCAATATAATACTCAAAGAAGCCTCTTCAATTATTGCAGCAAGCGGGATGGAATCCTTCTCACTCTCCCTTCTTGCATCACGCTGCGGTATAACAAAGGCAACACTCTATAACTATTATAAAAGTAAGGATGAGATAATCACCTCTCTGATAGCCGAAGGTCACACTGCCTTTATGAAGCAGGGCTTCAAACTGAACCTGACAGGAAGCGTTGAGGATGTCCTGTTATCTGCAGCATCACACTGGAGGGACATTTTCCTCTCCGGGGAAAATACATCATGGCTCAGAATCATCTTCTCCGAGCACCTGACAAACTCACTCTGCCAGGAAGAATACAGATCAATAGTCCTGATGCTGACAAGCCAGGCCGAGGTTGTAATTTCATCCTTCCTGCTGAAGGATGTCCATACGGCATCCCTTACCGAACTCTTCTCTTCGTTACTTCTGACAAGGCTTGAGAGAACACTCGAGGGAGAGGAAATCCTTCTTGAGGAGGAGTGCTCGAGGCTTGCTGTTCTTATAGAGGATTTGAAACAAAGCAGAAAATAAACTTTTTTTTAAAACTCTGTTGACAGCAATTTTTAAATTGTCTATATTTCTTATCGTCATGTGGGAGTAGCGAAGCTGGTTATCGCGCTGGCCTGTCACGCCGGAGATCGCGGGTTCGATCCCCGTCTCTCACGAAAACTTGATAAGTCCTTGTAATTCAAGGACTTTTTTATTTGTCAACAGTTCTGATTAATGCATTAAAAGCATGAACCGCCGGCTTAAATTTGCCAGAAGTCCATAGGCCACAGATAATCTTCAATACGGCCGGGAGAAGGATTACATACTTATAGGCACTAAAATGTTGATAATCTTTATACCTGAGGTTCATGACACATAATCAGAGAATCTTCCCCTCCCACAGCCAGTCAAGGAAAATGTTCCAAGGAAGCAGAATTATCCCGTCATCCGTTGTTCGGGAAATATTATCTCTTGATACGACGATGTACTTCTTGAATATTCCTTCTTCCTTCAATGCCCTGAGCCCTCTGAGATCCTTCTTCTCATTCACCCTCTTCGTCGTCTTAGTCTCGACGGCAACTTCATCACCGATTACGAAGTCCACTTCGAATGAGGACTGTTGTGTCCGCCAGTACGATAGCCTTTCCCTGCGTTTGTTGTAGTCAAGGTACGCAGAGAGTTCCTCCGCAATATATGTCTCAAAGAGCCTTCCGTATTCTGTCTGGGTATCTACAATGTCATCGAGTCCGAGAAGATAACGAACCAGGCCGACATCAAAGTAGTAGAAGCGTTCAGTGTTACAGCCTTTCTTTTCTTCGTCTTCGTATACGGCGGCACTGAGAACCCGATTAGGGTATCATAGAGAATTCCATACCATTCAGTTATAGAGGCTCTGCTCATCATTACATCGCCAGCAATATTCGAGTAGTTGATTTCCTCAGCATTGGCAAGAGCTGCAGTATCAAGAAAGCGTTCGAATTTCGGCAGATGCCTTACAAGCCCTTCTCCAGCTATCTCATCCTGAAGGTAGACGTTGATGTAGTCATCAAGGACATCATCAGGGCTCTTTGATAGGAATACGGATGGCAGCATCCCATATTTGAGGATTTTATCCCAGGGTGGGATTTAAATCTCTGACCTCCGGCCATACAAACGGATGGAGATTCATCTTTCCAGCCCGGCCCCCCCAGAAGATTAACGCCCTTTTCCTTCAGCCTTCTCGCACTCGAGCCTGTGAGAAGAAATCTAATGTCTGTTTCCTCAATCAACAGATGTACTTCATCAAGAAGTTCAGGCACCTTCTGAATCTCATCGATGATTACAAGGCCGTCATGAATTTTCCTCGTTTCAATTTCATCCCGAAGAACGCCCGGATCTTCCTGGCACCTTCTTCTTATCCTTGCGTTCAAGAGTGACCAGGAAAGCTTCAAATCATCCTGAATCTGATTAGCTGTCAAGGAGCTTTTCCCCGTCTGTCGCGGCCCGAAAAGAAAAAGAGATTTGCTCTTGAGTTTGGTTTCAATATCAAGAACACGCTTTATGTAACCTTCCCTTTGTCACCTCTGTTGCCATTATATTATGATTTTCGCCATTCCAACTAGCGATTTTTATAGAAAATCGTCAGTAGAATTCGCATACTCCCCCGCTTATGGTGACCATCATATCAACAAAGAGGGTATCTCATTTGATTTGAAAGAGAATGGAAGGAACTATTATGCAACTGTAAGTGACAATATTTATCGAAGAATGCAAAGCATAGTTGTTTGAGAGTTGATAAGCATTTCATTACACTTCAACAAGGAGGAAAGGTATGAAAATTCTGGAAGTTAAAGGGCTTGAGAAGTGTTACCCCACATTTAAGTTGACAGATATCTCCTTCTCCCTTGAGGGAAGGAGAATAACTGGTTTTATCGGAAGGAACGGGGCGGGGAAGACAACACTAATCAAGTCGATATTTAATCTTGTGAGTCCCGAGAAAGGAGAAATCATGTACAGGGGTAAATCCATTCGCGGAAATGAAGCCCTCTTCAAGGCACACACAGGCTATTCAACAGGAGCAATAAGCTGGTACGCGAGAAAGAGCATACGCTTAATTTCATCTGTTACGAAAAGCTTCTACGACGACTGGAGTGATGAAGAGTACAGAAAGTACCTCACTCTTTTCAATCTAGACGAGAACAAGAAGCCCTCCGAGCTCTCCGACGGAATGAAGGTCAAGTGCAATCTGCTTTTTGCGCTTTCACACAATGCAGATATCCTCATACTCGATGAGCCGACAACATCTCTCGACCCCTTCTCACGTGACGAGCTTCTATCTCTTTTCAAAACCCTCACAAAAGAAGGCAAAGCCGTATTCTTCTCGACCCACATCATTTCAGATATCGAAAGGGCTGCCGATGACATTCTGTACATAGCAAACGGGATGGTAAGGTTCTTCGGGACAAAGGAGGAGTTCAAATCGAGAATGTGCCTATCTGGAGAGAGTATGGAAGAGGCGTTTCTGCGCCTTGAAAGGGAGAAAGGATATGTATAAGCTTTTCATGAAGGAAGTGAGAATTGCCTCTCACCCACTTTCCTTTTTCTTCATCCTCTTCTCATTTATGTTTCTTATTCCCGGCTACCCGATATTACTCGCTCCGTTCTTTGTAACTCTCGGCATCTTTCAGAGCTTTCAGAAGGCGCGAGAAAACGGCGACATTCTCTTTTCCGTACTGCTCCCAGTTCCGAAGGGAGATACAGTGAAAGGAAAATTTCTTTTTGTCACCTCAATCGAGCTCTCTTCAACATTACTCATGGCACTCTGTGCGATTATGAGAAGTAGCGTATTGAAGGATAATCCCATCTACACTTCGAACCCGATGATGAAGGCCGACCTCTTTGCCCTCTCTCTTGCCGTCTTTATATTTGCCCTCTTCAATTTCATATTTGTCAGAGGTTTCTTCCGCACAGCTTACAACATCGGGCTGCCGTTTCTCGTTTATGCCGTCTCCGCATTCATTGTGGCGGCAGCGGGAGAAATACTTTCTCACTTTTCTTTTGTGAAATCTCACCCTGGTCAATCTCTTATTTTCGTCGCACTTTGCTTTCTTTTCACGCTGATTACCATCTTTTCATATAGAATGAGTGTCATAAGCTTCGAGAAGCTTGATTTATAGGAGGAGTGATGTTCAGAGAAAATATCATAAGGCTCAGGAGCATAAACAATATGTCACAGGAAGAAGTGGCGTCGAAGGTCGGGATATCCCGTCAGGCATATGCGAAATGGGAGTCGGGAGAAAGTGTTCCCGATATCAATAAGTGTGCCTCCCTTGCTTCTATTTACGGCGTAAACATTGACAGTCTAATCGGGGAAGAAAACTCTCCCTTTCCTTCTCTTCCTCCATCCCCGAAAGGGAAGAATATATGGGGAAGCGTCATACTCTCTGAAAAAGGAGAAATTTTAATTCCACAGGAAGCAAGAGAAAAGCTCGGCTTCACCCCGGGAATGAGAATAGTGGTCCTTTCCGACGAATACGGCATTGCTCTCGTCGCCGCCGATACATTCGAAAGAGAAGTGAAAAAAGCAATAGAGCTCTCCCGCAGAGACAACTGTTAATACAAACTTATCAAAAAGAGATTATGCCCGCCCCAGATATGTCGGCTCTTTAGTCTTGTCGATTATCTCTTCCTTCCAGTCATTTATCTGACGGCCGGAGGATGAGAAGTTGACTCCGATGATATGAATCACTTTCTCTGTGTTGACATACTTCTCGTAGTACCTTTTTCCTTTTATCTGCTCGATGGCGTCATCTGAACTCTGGTCAACCTTTATTTCCAGTACATAGACATTACTCTTTTCTTCTATCACGACATCGATACGCCCCAGTGTCGTCGTTTCTTCAGCTATAATCCTCTCCACACCGAAGAGGAGGAAATAGGAGTAGAACATCGCCTGGTAGCCGATTTCCTTTTCAAGTACTACATATGGAATCTTCGAAAAGTATGCATTCATCACCCTTATAAGAGCTTCCATATTGCCTTCCCGTGCGGCCTGTCGTCCCTTTACGAGAAATACGCTGAGATCTTTTCCTCCAGAGTACTGTTTCATAAGAGAGAGCGTGAATGAATTTCTTACTTCCTTATTCGGGAATGTAAGGGTAAGGGCGGTGCTGTCTCCATCAAGAATCGTGAGATAACCCGTGAAGTATATGAGTGCCAGAACCTGGGAGTCATCGAGCTCGGTTGATGCAAGAGAGCCGTAATCGAATGTGTAAAACACATCTAGTCCTATAATCGGATTCTCTGTGATTATGTTCCCAAGGTGATAATTCTTAGCCAGGTCTACAGCTAGCGTACTTGCCCCAGTCTCTATCCAGTAAGACTCAAATTCACACCCGCTGTTGAAAAACATTCCAACCGAGACAGGATTATATACTTTCTTCTCGCTTCTGTAGGAGAAACGATAGCCGTCATAGTAATCACGGATGGCAGAGAGAAATTCCTCTCGTGTCACATATTCCCTGTCGTCCCTCTTCATGTATTCATCAATGTAAGTGGAAAAGTTATTCTCAAGTTCTTCTTCCGTGTAGCCGAATGCAGAAGCGTAATTGGGGTCAAGGGTCAGATCAATGAGATTATTCATCTGACTGAATATGGAAAGGTTGGAGAATTTGGTTATACCGGTAAGGAAGAAGAACCTTATCTTCTCATTCGTGTTCTTGATGACAGAATAAAAGGAGCTGAGACAGTCCCTGATTTTATCTGCCAGGTCTTTGTTCTTGTATGTATGGATAATAGGTGTATCGTATTCATCAACAATGATTACAATCTTTTTATCCACTTCATCCATCATCGAGAGTAACATGTCGCAAGGTTCTTCTCTTTCGACTGTTATTCCGTTTTTCTTTGCTTCCCTAATAATGGCATCCTGGAAGCTTTTAAGAAAATGCTCATAACTTATACTTGCACCTGTATTAATCTTTGCAAAGTTAAAATGTAATACCGGATACTTCTCAAAGGAATAATCCGTGCTGTCGATGTATAAGCCTTTGAAGAGTTCTCTCTTTCCCTCGAAAAGACACTCGAGTGTCGAGCACATTAGGCTTTTGCCGTAACGGCGTGGGCGTGATATGAAGTAGTAATTCTTCAATCTAC
>CAVIUT010000064.1:0-11935 GCA_963646155.1 Eggerthellaceae bacterium
CCTGAGTTCAGGACTTTAGGTTAGAGAGCCAACTCGTTTAATTTACCCCGGGATAAAGAATTCCGGGGTATTCGTTTGCCGGAAAACCCCTCAATATTTTAGTCGACCAAGAGCGACCAAGCACTTTACAATATATAGATATAGTGCTAGACTATATTCGGAGGTCAGATATGTACGTTTCACTTACCGGTCCGAAGGGTTATGAGCATGTAGTAGTCAAAGAAGCTGTTAGGGATCCGCGCACTAACAAGAAGAAGGAATACATTGTCAAAAGTTACGGCAGCCTGAAGTCCTGCCTCGAGAAAGATCCGAATTTTGTTGAGAGTCTCAGAGCTGAAATGAAGAAAGAGCGAGAAGCGGCAAAAGAGGATAAGACTATTACCCTGACAACCAGGCCGAAGATAATCACCAAAGTGGCTGACCAGAGAGCATCCTACTACTTCGGCCATATGATAGTGAAATTCCTCTGGGAGAAGATGAGCCTTGATACCTTCTTCAAAAAGTATGTAACAAAGAAGAACAAGGATGCTTTGATTATTGCAATCTATAATCTCCTGGCTCTCAAACTCGGGTCTCCGGCAAGCATACGAGAAGCATCATCAAGACAGGGGAATGCGGCGGGGATGAAGATAATCTCGCTCGATGTACTCTATTCCGTTCTCGATGTTCTCTATGCATGCAAGGATGACATCGTCAAACATCTATCGAAATTCTTCGAGAAGAATACAAAGAGAGACCTCAGAACAGTCAGCTATGATGTTACCAATTACTACTTCGAAAGTCAGAAGGCGGGAGAGTTAAGGCTCTTCGGTTACAGTAAGGAGAATAAGCATAATGAAGTTATAGTTGTGATGGGACTTCTGATAGACAGTAATGGCATTCCGGTGACAATGCGTCTATTCCCGGGTAATACCATGGACCAGAACACTCTGCAGGACTCCGTCGACGCTCTCAAAGAACTTTATGGCTTCGAAAAGATTACCGTAATAGCAGACAGAGGAATGAACAGCAAAGAGAATCTGGTGTTCCTGACTTCAAATGACCAGCATTTTCTCATCAGTTATACACTTAAGAAGGCATCTGAAGAGATAAAGGCAGAGTGTCTTAAAGGCGACTGGCAGGAAGTTAAAACGAACGACAAGGGTGAGATAATCTACGCAACCAAGATTTTGGACACAACTGTATCAGCAAAGGTTGAGCTTACTGAAGAAGAGAGGAAGGCTCTCGAAGCAGAAAGAAAGGAACAGAAGAAAAAGGGGAAAACTCCGAAATACAAGACGGTGACGATAAATGCAAAGCTTCATGTCTCCTATAGCGCAAAGCGTGCAGAAAAAGACTTTCATGATAGGGAAAGAGCTGTCGAGAAGGCGAAGAAGAAACTTGCAAATGGCTCAGCTGCACAGGCTGTAAAGTATGGCTCCAATAAATATATGAAGTTCAATGAAGAGCTGAAGGTTACCGGCATTGATGAAGAAAAAGTAAAAGAAGAGGCCAAGTGGGATGGATATTATGCTGTCATTACAGATAATACCGAGCTTACAGCTGAAGAGGTTTTTTCGATGTACAAGACCCAATGGAAGATTGAAGAATGTTTCCGCATTCTCAAGACTGACCTTGAGGCAAGACCTGTCTACGTATGGACGGATGACCATATTTACGGACACTTTGTACTCTGCTACCTTGCTCTCTGCATGCTTCGCTATATGCAGTACTATTTAAAAACCGAGCACAAGCTTGAAATGAGTGCAGCACGGATAATGGACTGCATCAAAGAGCCTCTTGCCGTCGTTTCAGGTGAAATGCCGAAGGTGATTATTACACCAACGAACATGAGTGAGGACTTTATTAGCGTCATAGACAAGCTGGGATTTCGAAGGCTTGAGACGGAAATGACACCGACACGATTTCGTGCAGTAACGAAACTGGACCTTATGGAGCAGCTGAAAGAGCTCGATTAAAGCGGACAAATTTATTATTTTTTTAACTAACCTGAATCCTTGTTTCTTTATGCAGGAACGAGATTTATTTTGGCACTATGCCACATGAAGTCCTATAGTCAGGGGGAGCCATTTGTTATTTTATATTTTTAATCGCTGTTTTCTTCTATTCTGTTAATAATCCTCTCCTGTATTTCATTATTATAAACGTTAATTCTTTGATTTTTCGTCAAATGTTTACATAAATACTGTATATAATTTATTAATAATCATCCTATAAAGATATCGTATTTATATGTGTATAATATTTATTACATTCAAAACTAATAGAGCTTTTATTTGTGAAGTATATAATAAAATATGAGTTTTACTCGTATATTTCCAGAATAGAGGGGAAAGCTTCTTTATTTCCTGCCCATACCTTTAAGCATTGCCAAAAGGTCCTTTGCGCTGTCTAACTGACTCTGCTTTAACTCTTCCGGGGATTTTTCCTTCTCCTTATAAAGGTAGGAGGGTATTTCCTCGATGAATCTGCTGGGGAGTGCGCTTTTGAGTTTGCCCTCGAAATCGACTCTGCTGTCTGCGTAGTTGATATAGAGTTTTTCACGCGCGCGTGTTATTGCGACGTAGAAGAGACGTCTCTCTTCGTCGATATTCCTCTCGTTCTCCTCGAGGGAACGTTTACTCGGAATTATGTTGTCCTCGATTCCTGCAAGGAATACAACCTTGAACTCCAGCCCCTTGGAGGCATGCATGGTCATGAGATTAATACTTGTTGTGTTTTCATCCTTGTCATCGTTTCCTGCAATAGAAACCGAATGAAGGTAGTCCCTGAGAGTTTTATCGGGATTGGAAGAGAAGAAGCGCTTTATTCTATCGGAGAGGAAAGAAATCGAATGGAGTTTGAATGATACGACCTTGTCGTTATCGGGAAACTCCTCCTTTATTGCTATGTCATATCTTGTGTCCTTCAAGATTTCGTCGACGAGGCTTTCCTTTGACTTCAACATGCCTCTCCACTTATAGAGGAGGCGACACAGCTCTTTCATCCCTTCCTGTGTTTTACTGTTGAAAAGAGGGGAGAGCGAGTATTTGTTGAGAGCTTCCTCGAGCGTTAAATTCTCCTTGTCGGCAGCATCTCTGAGCTTCTCTATTGTGGTGCGCCCTATTGCTCTGCGTGGCGTATTTATAATCCTCAAGAGTGAGTTATCGTCTTTCGGGTTAATTATAATCTTGAGATATGAGAGCATGTCCCGTATCTCCTTACGGTCGAAGAACGAGGATCCCCCGGAAATCGTAACGGGGATTCTATGCTCTAAAAAGCTTGTCTCGAGTGTTCCGAGGAGTGTGTTTGTCCTTACAAGTACGGCAAAATCCTTGAAGGAGTACTTATACTCCCTCATGAGCTTCTTTATCTCGACTCCAATCCACACGGCTTCGTCTTCACCCGTGTTGTGTCTCTTGATTTTGATTGCGTCCCCGTCCCCGATGTCGGTCCAGAGTTTTTTCTCCTTCCTTTCCTTGTTGTGAACGATGATTGCATTGGCGGCATTGAGGATATTTCCGCTCGAGCGGTAATTGTGCTCAAGCCTGAATTCCCTATGCTCGGGAAAATCCTCTTCAAACATTATAATATTGCGGTAGTTTGCGCCTCTCCAAGAGTAGATAGACTGGTCGTCATCACCGACTACGCAGATATTATGATACTTTTTTGCTATCATGCTCACAAGCTTATACTGTATAAGGGATGTATCCTGGAACTCGTCGACCATGATGTAGCGGTATCTGTCCTGAACACGTGTGAGTATTTCTTCGTTTGTCTCGAATATCTTTATCGGTAGAACTAATAAATCATCGAAGTCGACTACGTTATATGCCTTCTGAGAGAGGAGAAATTCCTCATATATTTCCCTTATCGCACTTCCTTTTTCAGGAAGCACCTCTCGCTCTGTCTTGAAAGCCGAGAAATGTGCTTTCAAGCTGGGGATGCTGAAGGATGAAAGCTCGTAGCCTTTTGCCATGACGCAGCTCTTGATAAGTGATATGTTATCATTTTCATCATAGAGCGTGAAATCATTAGCGTAGCCGAGGTAATGTACATATTGCTTCAACAGCCCAAGCCCGAAGGAGTGGAATGTCGTTGCGGTGAGTTTCTTTAAATCCTTTCCTGTAACTTCCTTTATCCTTTCCGCCATTTCCTTTGCAGCTTTGTTCGTGAATGTCAGGGCAAGTATCTGATCCTCTCTTATTCCCTTCTCGAGCATTGAGGCAATACGGTAGGTAATCATCCTGGTTTTGCCGCTTCCGGCTCCTGCGATAATCAACTCAGGCCCGTCCGAGATGGAGGCTGCGAGGCATTGTTCTTTATTTAATAATGAGGCTAGATCTAAAGACACAGAGGGTAGATTGTCATAAAGAGCAATGCTCGTCAACAGCTTTTGCTTATTTCTTTTTCACCTCTATTGCGTCGAATGGGCATATCTCATGACAGCAGTAGCAGCGGATACATTTCTTTGTATCTATCTCTACATTTCTGTTCTTTAATTCAAGCGCTTTGGCAGGGCATATCTGGATGCATCTGGTGCAGCGGCGGCATATCGTCATGTCGAAAGAGGGGGCAGGCCTCAGTCGGGTTTTACTGCGCTCGTTCCGCCTTTCAAGGTAGGGAAGAATTAGGGACGAAAAGAGAGATCGCTTCTTCACTTCAACTCGTCTGAAGTCACTGATGGTGATATCTTCCGGATTAAGGAGAGGGTAGATACCATCCGTTATTCCTTTCTCCTCCTTCTCGAGGTTTGCCAGGATTGGTATATCATGTGGATTATAGCCCATGATAAGTGCTTCAGCCTTATCGAGGGCCGGAGCCGACGATGAGCCCAGGAGAAGCCCTGTGTGCCTCGGTGTTCCGTTAGCTGGTCCCGCGCCTTCCATAGATACTATGGCGTCCATTATCGAATACTCGGGAATGTGTGTTCTGTAGATATCACAGATGACACGGGAAAAAGATGACGGGGAGGAAGCTTTGAGATGCATAGGGCTCTTATTCAGGCCTGGAACTGTTCCGAACATGTTCTTCACGCATCCTGTTGCCATCATCAACTGGTGTGTTTTCATCTTGGCTAGTGAGAAGACTAAATCCACATCGTCAAGGTAATGTGTTTGAAGAACCTTGAAACCGGTAGAAGGGAGAGTGCGTAAGACAGCGCCTTCTGAGAAATCGACCCACTCAACACCTTCCTCTTCAACAACGCTCCATATGCCGCAGTTGACGGGCTTGAATGATGAGCCCGGAAGACCGGGGGAGTCGCCGACGATTATCCTTCCCGCTCCTTTCTTTTTTAGTATTCTTATTACCGCCCTCACGACTACTGGGTTTGTTGTTATGTGCTTATCGACAGGAGCATCGGAGAGCACATTGGGTTTGAGGAGTATATATTTACCTTCAACCCGGGGAAAGGAAGTGTTCTCGATTATTCTCTCCAGTGCTCCAGTGACAGTATTTAATTCGTAATTACTGCACTCGACAATTCCGACCCTATTCTTCTCCATGATTCCTCCTTTTCCTTATCAGGCAGGAATACATAGGCCCGAGTCCTCCTGACGAGTCGGGAAGAATTATCGAGCCGTATTTCCTTTTCTCGCTTTTTTCGACGCTTATATCTACGATATCGACTTCGTAGAAGTGGCGTGAGAGCAGCTTTTCTATTACATCCTCATTCTCACCGCTGTTTATCGAACACGTTGAGTATAGGATATATCCGTTTTCCTTAGCTGCCATCAAAGCGCTTGACAGCATTGCATATTGAGTTATCTCAAGCCTCTTCGGACGTGAGGGTGACCATAGGGAAAGGTATTTTGGGTCGTTGATGACGTGGCGCTCGCTGGAACACGGCGCATCAAGGAGTATGTAGTCGTAGATATCTTTTTCGTATAGTCCCCAGCTCTCTGCATTGTAACCGGTAATCTTTATTTCAACGCTGTCATCCGGTAGGCATGAGGAGAAGACACTTCTCATCCGCCTTCTTCTCTCGGGTGAGCGGTCGTTTGAAACAAGTAGTCCCCTTCCTTCCATTTTAAGTGCAAGTACAAGGCTTTTCCCTCCCGGGGCTGCACACATATCGAGAACGGTGGACGATGGCGTGACGGGAAGAAGGGATGCTGTAAGGAGTGAGGAAGTGTCCATGTAGTAGGGCTCTTTGAGGCCCTCGGGTGAGACCTTCTCCTCACTCTCTTTCAATAAAGCTTCCCTAAGGCGCGGCCAACGCTGCTTGTAGAGGAGAGAGTAGTAATTATCGAATTTTTCTTCTCCGCCAGCCTTATCTTTCTTCTTCATATAAACCAGACGCAGATGAAAGTCGAAACAATTATGCCGATTATCATACCCCAGAGGACCTGGAGTTTTGTGTGGCCTACAAGGGTTTTGAGGTGCTCTTCAGGAAAGGCATCCTTGCTGAACATATCTGAAAAGAACTTTGACCAGGCGTTGAGTGTCTGGGCCTGTTTTCCAGTCTCCAGTCTGACATTCGTCGCATCATTGAATACGACGAGGGCGAAGAGAAAGGAAAAAACGAATATAGTCGAGCCGTAACCTTCTGTCAGTCCTATTGCGTTTGACAGTGCCGCAACACTGCATGCGTGGCTCGAAGGCATTCCCCCGTTTGCTGCAAAATTTTTGAATGATAGACGATGATTGTTCACCCTTGCATCGACAAAGCATTTTGAAAGCTGTGCAATCAATAATGATATTATAACCGACCAGAAGACCGGATTCAGGAAAATTAAATTACGCATCAGGGCAAGTTTAATTTTTATTACCGCATTGGGCAATAGTCATAAAGTTAAGAGAAATATTGAGAATCGGATTTTTTTGTTTTAACATTGAATTATGAGATACGACACAGTAATAATCGGTTCAGGGCCGGGAGGTATCTTCACAGCCTATGAACTTGTCAATTTGAAGAAAGACGAGAAGATAGCAATTATCGAGTGCGGTAATCCTCTGGAGAAGAGGAAGTGTCCGATAGACGGCGTTAAGATAAAGAGCTGCATCCACTGCCATACATGCGCAATCATGAACGGCTTCGGGGGAGCGGGGGCATTCAGTGACGGCAAGTACAACATAACAAACGAGTTCGGCGGCAACCTCCACGAGTATGTGGGAAAACAGGAAGCGCTGAAACTCATGAAATATGTCGATGAAATCAACTGCCGTTACGGCGGGAGCAAAACCAAGCTCTACTCGACTCTTTCCTCCGTTCAATTCAAGCGCCAGTGCCTCCAGAACAATCTTCATCTTCTCGACGCCGAAGTGAGGCATCTCGGTACCGATATAAACTACGAAGTGTTGACGAATATCTTCGACTACCTCAAGGACAAGGTTGATTTCTACTTCGTGACAAGAGCTGAAAAGGTAGAAAAGTTCAATGACGGCTACCGTGTCATAACGGACAAGGGCGACTTTGAGGCAGAAAGGTGTGTAATCAGTGTAGGCCGCAGCGGAAGCAAGTGGATGGAACAGGTTTCAAAGGACCTCGGAATCGAAACACACTCCAACCGTGTAGATATAGGAGTAAGGGTTGAACTCCCGTCTCTCGTCTTCAGCCATATTACCGATGAACTCTACGAGAGTAAAATCGTCTACAAGACCGAGAAGTATCAGGACAGGGTGCGCACCTTCTGTATGAACCCCAAGGGTGCAGTCGTCACGGAGAACACAAACGGCATTGTCACGGTCAACGGCCACAGCTACGAGGACAAGAGCAGGCAGACGGAGAATACGAACTTCGCTCTTCTTGTCTCCAAGCACTTTACCGAACCTTTCAACGATTCAAACAGCTACGGCGAGTCAATTGCAAAGCTTTCGAATATGCTCGGTGGCGGCGTTATGGTCCAGCGCTTCGGCGACCTTATAAGAGGACAGCGTTCGACAGATAAGAGAATTGAGAAATCATTCATAACTCCGACACTCCAGGCAACGGCAGGGGACTTATCACTTGTAATACCGAAGAGAATACTCGACGGCATAATCGAAATGATTTACGCCCTCGATAAAATCGCCCCGGGGACGGCAGGAGACGATACTCTTCTCTACGGCGTCGAAGTTAAATTCTACAACATGGAAGTTCAGATAGATAAGAACCTCGAGACAGTACATCCCGGCCTCTTCGTAATCGGTGACTGCTCGGGTGTTACGCACTCGCTCTCCCATGCTTCTGCTTCAGGTATACATATTGCACGGTATATAGCAGGGGTTGAAAACTAATGTAAGATTGAGGAGGCGAGACCTCCTCTTTGTTACTATTTATAGTAATTTTTTCTCATAAAGCCTTTATCTACAGTCCCGTTTTGCTGTAGATTAATTGAAGGTGGTAAATATGGGAAATACACTTTGTTATAAAATACTCTCATCTCATCTCCTAAAGGGTGAGCTTAAAAGCGGAAACGAGATTGAAATTCTTGTAGACCAGAGCCTGACTCAGGATGCTACGGGCACAATGACATACCTGCAGTTTGAGGCACTGGGCCTCGATAGAGTCAAGAATAAGACTGCTGTGAGTTATGTCGACCACAACACCATACAGGTCGGTTTCGAGAATGCCGACGACCATGAATACCTGAGAACAGTTGCTGCAGATAAAGGAGTTATTTACTCACCTGCAGGAAACGGTATATGTCACCAGGTTCATCTTGAGCGTTTTTCAAAGCCGGGAAGCACACTTATCGGAAGCGATTCACATACCCCGACATCAGGTGCTGTTGCTTCCTTTGCATTCGGCGCGGGCGGACTTGATGTGGCACTGGCTATGGCAGGTGTCGGCTTCAGGATGATATGTCCACGTGTTGTTAAGATTGTCCTTAAAGGCAAACTCAGGCCTTTTGTCACTGCAAAGGATGTAATCTTGTTCGTCCTCGAGCACTTCGGCGTCAACGGCAACGTTAATACCGTATTCGAGTACACAGGGGAGGGCGTCAAGACTCTCTCCATTCCCGAGAGGGCTACAATAACGAATATGGGAGCTGAGTGCGGTGTTACGACATCTCTCTTCCCGTCTGACGAAGTAACAAGAGATTTCTTCATAAAGCAGAATAGAGAAAAAGACTTTACTTTACTCTCTGCAGATGCTGACGCCGTTTACGATGACGAGTATACAATAGACCTGTCCTCTCTTGAGCCGCTTGCAGCAGCTCCGCACTCTCCCGGAAACATCAAGAGTGTGAAGGAAATTGAAGGAATGGCTGTCAACCAGGTATTAATCGGTTCATGCACAAACTCATCTTATTATGATTTGCGAAAGGTTGCCGCCATTTTAAAAGGTAAGAGGGTTGCTCCATCTGTTTCATTCGGTGTTGCACCGGGCTCGAGGGCAGTACTTGAGAGCATAACAAAGGACGGGACACTTTTAACACTTATCGAAAGCGGCGCAAGAATTCTCGAGTCAGCGTGCGGCTTCTGTATAGGTAACCATCAGTCCCCGCAGTCGAACGGCGTGTCGCTGAGGACAAACAACCGTAACTTCGAAGGACGCAGCGGCACAAAGAGCGCCCGGGTATACCTCGTGTCACCTGAGACTGCAGCATACTCGGCACTTTTCGGTATGATAAAAGACCCCAGGGAGTGTGATGTCGACTTATCATCAATCGACCCCGTCTCTCAGCAGATTGTTGACGACTCCATGTTCATATTCCCTGAAAATGCAGAGAAGGAAGAAGTGAAGAGGGGACCGAATATCGGAGAGCCGCCGTCATCGCCGTCCCTTTCCGATACGCTCTCAGGCTCATCATGGCTCAAGGTCGGCGACAAGATAACAACTGACCACATAATGCCTGCAGGACAGTTCTTGAAGTACCGTTCGAATATTCCAAAGTACGCAACCTTTGTCTTCTATCCGGTCGATGAGACATTCTCGAAGCGTGCACTGGAGAAGAAGGAAGAAGGGGAGAGCGGCTTTATCATCGCAGGCTCTTCCTACGGCCAGGGATCTAGCAGGGAGCACGCTGCAATCTGCCCGATGTATCTTGGAGTAAGGGCAGTGATTGCAATTTCGATTGAGAGAATACATCAGGCTAACCTCTGTAATTTCGGTATACTTCCGCTTCTTTTTAAAAACGAAGAGGACTATAAGAAAATAGAGCAGGGTGACAAGCTCAGACTGGATAATGTCTTCGCATCAATCGACAGCGGTAATTTTACCCTTATCGATGAAACAAAAGGAATGGAGATTCCTCTTATCCTTTTTGCTTCAGGCGCTCAGAAGGAAATGCTCAAGAAGGGTGGTAGACTCAACCAGATTAAGGAGGCCCTCAATGATTGAAATGAAGAACCCGATAGTCGAGATTGACGGCGACGAGATGACGCGTGTCATATGGAAAATGATTAAGGATGAGTTGATTCTTCCTTATATCGACCTCAAAAGCGAGTACTATGACCTATCGCTTGTACACCGTGATGAAACATCTGATAAGGTCACAGTTGAGGCTGCAGAGGCCATAAAGCGCCTCGGGGTCGGTGTCAAGTGCGCAACAATCACACCCAACGAGCAGAGGATGAGCGAGTACAACCTAAAAGAGAAGTATAAGAGCCCCAACGGCACAATCAGGGCTATTCTCGACGGCACTGTTTTCCGCACACCCGTCCTTACTCCCTCGATTGAGCCTTTTGTCCGCACATGGAAAAAGCCCATCACCATCGCCCGTCATGCCTATGGTGATATCTACAAGGCGACGGAGATGAGAATTAAAGAGGAGGGAAAGGCAGAACTTGTCTTTACTCCCTCCTCAACGGGTAAAGAAGAGAGACACACCATCTACGACTATGAGTGCGGAGGTGTACTTATGGGAATGTACAATAAGGACACATCAATTGAGTCCTTTGCACGTTCATCCTTCAACTATGCTCTATCAACAGGACAGGATTTATGGTTTAGTGCTAAAGATACCATCAGCAAGAAGTATGACGAGACTTTCAAACTCACATTTGAGGATATCTACGAAAATGAATTCAAAGAGGAGTTTGAAAAGAAGGGACTGACATATTTCTACACGCTCATCGACGACGCAGTTGCAAGAGTTATCCGCAGCGAAGGCGGCTTTATATGGGCGCTCAAGAACTATGACGGGGACGTCATGTCGGATATGGTTTCCACTGCATTCGGATCACTGGCTATGATGACAAGTGTTCTCGTCTCTCCCGACGGCAGGTACGAGTATGAAGCAGCACACGGAACGGTCACAAAGCACTACTACAAGTACCTCAAGGGTGAGGAGACCTCGACAAACAGTATCGCAACACTCTTTGCATGGACCGGAGCACTCAGAAAGAGGGGAGAGATAGATAACATTCCCTCCCTTATCACCTGGGCCGACACAGTCGAGAAGGCAAGCCTTGAGACAATCGAAAACGGCTATATGACAAAGGATCTCTCCGCGCTTATTGACAGCGGACTGACAAAGAGAGGTAGGAAGGTACAGGTACTTAATACCCTCGATTTTATAAAGGCTATAAGAGCAACCTACGAAAGAATAAAATAGAGGATGAGGGCTTTCTAACGAAGGCCCTTATCTTGTATGACGGGCAGGATATAGTCCGAGGTGAAAGTCCTCAAGGGGCGTAGCTCTTGGCGAACCCGTAAAGCGACTTGCAAGTTTCAAACCGTGAGGCTGAAGAGAGAAGAAGCAATAGTGGAATCTGCGGCCTAACGAACAGGAAGCCGTAAGGTGTCCAATATAAGGCGCTATAGGTGGTTAAGGTGGCCAAAGGCACCGAAATCCGAATGAGCAGTCGTAACCCTATAGCGTAAATTGGTACGGAAGCAGAGAAGGACTATTGAGCCTATCCCGTGAGGTCTCCATAGCGCACGAGGTTGCAATATTACTGTTAACTGCGTAGTAAAAACGAATATGGAGAAGTCAGCAGAGGGCATAGTAGCGAAAGTGAAGGCCCGAACAATGATGAGTCGGCGCCTGTGGTATGTTCCGTTCTGTGAGTCTGACGGTGGTAC
>CAVIUT010000065.1:0-11678 GCA_963646155.1 Eggerthellaceae bacterium
CAGGCCATAACGGTACGGACAGCCGAGAGGTTGGAAACAGGTAACTGTCACGACTGTTTAGATACCATTTCCATAGGACGACGAAGTCACCGCATGGGAGTGGTAGTTCATTCTACACTCCACGTCTTAATAAGCACCCGGAAAACAAAGTGGTATAATTCGTCCCATATTACAATCAGCCTTATAATCGCCTAAAAGCGGGAAAGTAGCCCGGCTTTATGACCTCTTTAAAGAGCTGAAGGAAAAGTATGGACGTTGATGCGGGAAGGCCCGAGGGTCTTTGATGATGCTGTGAGTTCTCATTTTCTTCTCATCAATGACCGGATTATTTTGTTTCTCTCATCACCTGGATGTGCTAACATAGGCTAAGGGGGATAGAGAATGAAAAAACTATTCTGCATTCTATTATGCTTTGCTTTGTTCATTGCTTCAGGGTTCGCCGTTAGAAATACGGGCGACTACACACTTGAAGCAGTCGACAATAAGCTCTGTTCAAGCTTCATCAGTTACATGAGGAGAAATAAACTCCTAAGCGATTTCACCAGTTACGGAATCTACCAGGATGACAACGGAACCTGGATAGTCCAATTATCTGATTCCGTTTCTTATTATGACATCACGATATACTTTAACAGTGACAGTGTTTCATTTCTCAGATTCAGTGATGTGGATTTCTCGAATGTTGAGAATTCTGTTCTCTATGAAGCCATAAACAACACATCACTCAATTATATAAACTGGGCTACTTTCCTTTACCTTGATGATACCTATCTCGCTTCTGCCCTGCGTCTTACAACAAGAGGTCTGACAACAGAACTGCTTGTCGAAGAACTGTACAAATATAAAGAACTTACAAAAATCGGGTTCTCGGAAATAGTAGAAGCAATAAATGCTGAATAAGAAGGAGGATTGGAGATGAAGAAAATATTATTGCTAGCGCTTTGCCTCTTTTTGTCGGTTGTCCCCGTTTTCGCCATTACGAATGTCGGCGATTATTCAGTAGATGAAGTCGGCTTCACTCTATGTGCCGATTTATTCTCCTATATGAATGAACACGGCCTCCTTGATGATTTTGCCTACTACAAATTTCACATAAATTCCTCAAATTTGTGGCAATTCACCCTATTTGAGGAGCACTGCAATCAAGGTTTAGCCATCATTTTTCTAGATGACTCGGTAACTTTATTACGCTACTGTGATGAGGATTATTCAAAGACGCAAAAAGAAGATGTGTTATCGGCAATAAATCGTTTCGCCTCAAATTATCCGGGGTGGCAGTCCTTTTCTTACGATGAAATAGATCATCTTTACTCTATTAGGAAAATCTCTACAAAAGGTTTGTCGTTGAAAACACTCTCTGACCAGGCAAGGCTATTCAACACGGTGACATTGCTCGGCTTTGAAACAATAGCAGCAGAATGCGGAGTATTAAATACCTGACAAAAGAGAGACGGCAATATATAATTCGGGCATGGATTTAAGTAGAACAGAGATGCTCATCGGAAAGGAAGGCCTGGATAAGCTTTCCTCCTCCCGTGTTGCCGTATTCGGGCTCGGGGGCGTCGGAGGATATGTAGTCGAGGCCCTTGTGAGAAGCGGACTGGGGAAAATAGATATAGTAGACAATGACACTGTTGCATCGTCTAACATAAACCGTCAGATAATCGCGCTCGAGGAGAATATCGGGGAAAAGAAAACCGACGTAATGAAGCGTCGTATAGAGGCCATCAACCCGGAATGTGTTGTCACACCCTACACTCTTTTCTACCTTCCTGAAACAAAGGATGTCTTCGATTTTGCAAAATACGACTATATAGTAGATGCAATAGATACAGTTACGGGAAAGCTCTCGCTCATCGAAGAGGCAGATAAATGTGGTGTCCCGATTATCTCATCGATGGGGGCGGGGAATAAGCTTGACCCCACACTTTTCCGCGTTAGTGACATATACTCGACAAGCGTCGATCCGCTATGCCGTGTAATAAGAGGCGAATGCAGAAAGAGGGGAATAAAGAAGCTCAAAGTCGTATATTCAACTGAAAAGCCTCTCACTCCCCGCTTCAAAGAAGAAGGGACGAATAGACGAAGCACACCTGGCTCCATCAGTTTCGTCCCGTCCGTATGCGGCCTGATTATAGCAGGCGAAGTTATAAAAGATTTAATCGGCTGGGGGAAATGAAACCCTGATTACCGTGCCCTTACCAAGTTCCGAGCTGAGCTTTATCTCCCCGTTCATTCTCATGACGGCATTCTTTACAATGCTGAGTCCCAGTCCCGTTCCTCCTGTAGATTTACTTCTTGCCTTATCGACACGATAGAAGCGCTCGAAGATACGTTCCTGCTCGGAGGGGGCGATTCCAATACCGTTATCTGAAACGGAGATAACTATTCTGTTATCTTCCCTTTTCGTCGCAACCCTTACCCACGGCTCTTCACTCTGGTTGTATCTGATGGCGTTATCGAGAAGGTTGTAGATTACCTCTCCAACAAGTTTTTCACTTCCGATAATTACACCATCCTCAAGGGATGCTGTGATATCTACATTCTTGTTCGAGGCCTTGAACTCCAGCTCGCTTATAACAGCTTCGACGCTTTCCTTAACGTTTACACGCTCGTCACACTTTTCGCTTTTCTCGTCAAGCGACGAGAGATTGAGGATATCGGACACAAGCGATATAAGGCGCTGTGCCTCCTTATATATGTCGCTTGAGAAGTCGACAACCTTATCAAAAGGAACATTACCCGACATCAACAGCTCGGCAAAGCCGGATATCGTCGTGAGGGGAGTTTTAAGCTCATGCGAGACATTTGCCGTAAACTCGCGCCTCATCGTCTCCCTCTCGACCCTCTCCGTCACATCCCTTAGCAGGATAATGCATCCACCCTTATCAGAGGGATATGCAACGCACTCGATCATCTTCTTATCAATCGAGAGTGTAACTTCCCCCTTTACTCCCGAAAGTGCAGAGAGCACCGCTTTCTTGCCCTCCCCCTCGTCAAAGTATGCAAAAACAGAGCCGCTTTCCTTTTCATTCTTTCCGAGGAGGCTCATAAACGATTCGTTCTTCGAGAGCAATATGCCGTCCCTGTTTACGATTGCGAGTCCTTCATCAAGAGATGATGATATTAACTCGAACTCCCGTCTCTTCTCTTCGCTTTTATCGAGTTCCCTCTTTGTGTTGTCCTTCTCCTTCTTGAGGCGTAAGAGAAGTGGAGAGAGCTCTTCATAAGTGTCGTTCTCATCAGGGTTCTCGAGATTAAGTTCATTGACAGGCTCAACAATTTTCTTCGATATAAACCCGGATAAAAAGAGCACGATTACGACAACTGCAGCTATGACAAGAAGAAGAGGAAGAATTATGAGCGAGAGAAATGAAAAGACTGTCTTTGCTTCAGTCGAGAGGCGGAGTATATTGCCGTCTGTAAGGCGGGACGCACAATAGACGCTCTTCTTGGAAAGAGTCTCACTCTTTCTCTCACTCATTCCGATTCCGTTTTCGAGAGCCTCTTTGACTTCCTCCCTCTCAAGGTGGTTATCGAGATCGTCTTCCCCTGCGACGCTGTCATAGAGGACAGTTCCGTCAGCACTGATGACGGTAACTCTGCGCCCTCCTTCAAGGGAAAAATCCTTTATTCCCTTTTCATTGTATAGAGCCTCTGCATACATAAGCTCTACAAGAAGGTCCTCCTCAATTCTGTCTTCATAGACATGGTAATATAATATTAATGATACCGGGACTATCAAGAGCATGGCGATTAGTGACACGCTCACAAGAGCCCAGAATATTTTACTTCTCATTTTCTTCTTTCCTGATTCTGTACCCGACCCCCTTCACGGTTTCGATGATTTTCCCCTCGGGGTCGAGTTTCTTTCTTAGCGCCCTTATATGGACATCGACTGTTCTGCTTTCACCCATGTAGTTGTAACCCCATACGTCCTCGAGGAGTCTATCACGCGTGACGGCAAGACCTTTATTGAGGATAAGGTATTCAAGAAGTTCATACTCCTTGAGTGAAAGTTCAACCGGGACTGAGTCCTTATAAACCTCATGCTCCCCGCGGTTTACTTTGATACCAAACGCCCCGATTACATCCTCTTCCTTCTTCTGTGACTCAGAGCGCCTGAGGAGTGCCTTAACCCTGCTTACAAGCTCGAGTACCCCGAAAGGCTTTGTCAGGTAATCATCGGCCCCGCAGTCGAGTCCGGTAACCTTATCGAGCTCGGAAGACCTGGCTGTGAGGAACATGACAGGGGTCTTTCTGTAGTCGGTGCTGTTCCTGAGGATTTTTAATATCCCGAGTCCCGAGAGGCCGGGAAGCATTATATCGAGAATGAAGAGCTCGGGGGAGGAAAACTTTCCGCCGCTCTCCTCCCAGGAGGAAAAGGCTTCAACCTTATATCCGCTGGTCTCAAGAACATATTTTACAAGCTTCAAAATAGAACTGTCGTCTTCAATAAGGACAATCATCACCTACCCCTTTGATAAAGTACCCACCTGGAAATGCTGGCGGCATGGTCCCCCATTCTCTCGAGGTACTTTGCAATCATCATCAGGTCCGGAGCTTCATCAGAGGATGGGGAGTTATCCCTGATAAGCTGGATAAGCCTTTTTTTGGCTTCGAGGAAATATGCATCCACTTCATCGTCCATCTTATCGACCATCTCTGCCTTCTCTTCGTCACCCGACACATATGATTGTACAGCATCTTCCACCATTTTCTTAACACTCAAACACATTTTGTCGAGGGAAATCGTCGAATATATCTCATTGTTCGTGATGAACGACATCACCTCCGCCGAGTCCAGTGCATTGTCTGCAATACGCTCGAGGTCAGCGATTATCTTTGTCGCGGATGATATACGCCTTAAATCCTTCGCCACCGGATGATACCTCAAAAGTAGGTTAATGCAATTGGATGCACTCTGCTTACTCATCCTCTCGATTTCGTCCGTCTTCTCCTCGATTTCCTCCATGACGCTCTTTCTCCCGCCGTTCATAGCCTTGCTCAAGAGCTCCACCGAGCTCTCAGTAAGGGTTGCAACCCTTACTATCTCAAGGTAAAGACCATTCAATTCCTCATCAAATCTGTTTTTCATATCAACCGAACCTTCCTGTAATGTAATCTTCTGTCTTCTTGTTCTCAGGGTTTGAAAACATTGTTGTAGTATCGCTGTACTCGATAAGATCCCCAAGGAGGAAGAATGCCGTCCTGTCGGAGATTCTCAACGCCTGCTGCATGTTGTGTGTGACGATAACGATTGTAAAGCGTGACTTGAGCTCGAGTGCAAGCTCTTCTATGCGCTGTGTCGATATAGGGTCGAGAGCAGATGTCGGCTCGTCCATCAATAAAACCTGAGGGTTGACTGCAATGGAGCGCGCAATACAGAGCCTCTGCATCTGTCCCCCGCTGAGTCCCATCGCACTTTTATTGAGTCTGTCCTTGACTTCGTCAAAGAGCCCTGCCGAGACGAGTGATGACTCGACTATCTCATCAAGCTTCACCCGGCTCTTTATGCCGTGAGTTCTCGGGCCGTATGCAACGTTATCGTAGATTGAGAACGGGAAGGGATTGGGCTTCTGGAAGACCATCCCGACTTCCTTTCTCAATGACGGAACATCAACATCCCTGTCGTAGATATTCTTTCCCTCATAGAGAATCTCCCCTTCTACCCTGCATGACGGGATAAGGTCGTTCATTCTGTTGAGGCACCTGAGGAACGTACTTTTACCGCATCCTGAAGGTCCTATTAGTGATACTACCGTCTTCTCGGGAATCGAAATGTTTATGCCCTTGAGGGCCTCTGTTTTACCGTAATATAAATGAAGATCAGATATTTTAAAAATGTCACTCATCTTTTTCTCCTCTGCCTCTGCAGATGAATCTGCTTATTAAGTTGATAAAGAGTACAAGTATCAACAATACTGCACTCGTCGCCCTCGCCTCCTCCATGTGTAAGCCCTCGCTCATGAGTGCATACATGTGCACGGAAAGCGTACGTCCGCTCGAAAGAAGTGAGGAGGCAATGTTAGTTGCACTTCCCGCCGTGTAGATAAGCGCTGCCGTCTCACCAACTATCCTTCCCACGGCAAGTATCACACCCGATAGAATCGACGGGAGGGCCGAAGGAATTACAACCTTGAATATTGTCCTGAGTTTCCCCGCTCCAAGCGCGTAGGATCCTTCCCTGAGGGATAGCGGAACTTCCATCAGGGCCTCCTCCGTCGTTCTCATGACGATTGGAAGAATCATGATGGCAAGGGTCAATGCACCCGAAAGGATTGAGTAGCCGAAGTGGAGAAATGTCGAGAAGAAGATGTAGCCGAAGAGGCCGTAGACGATGGATGGAATACCCGAGAGCGTCTCCGCCGTCATTCTGATTATCTTCACAACCCTGCCTTCCTCTGCATATTCCGAGAGGTATATCGCTGCAGATATCGACACCGGAAGTGCGATTATCAGTGTCAAGAGCATGATAAGGAGTGTGTTGATTAGAGCCGGAAGCATCGAGACATTCTCACTTGTGTACTTCCACCGGAACAAACTTCCCTTAATCTCTGGAATACCGAGGATAAGGACGTAGCCTATAATCAGGAGAAGAAACAATGCAACAATGAATGCAGATAGATTAATCAATACCCTGAGTACTCTGCTGAGGGGATGCTTCATCATACTTTCCTCCTCTTGAGCGAGCTGAATGCCATGTTGATTATAAGGATAAAGACGAAGAGCACGGCGCCAGTTGCTATTAAAGCCTCCCTATGAAGGTCTGTTGCATATCCCATCTCGAGGACGATGTTGGCAGTCATAGTCCTAACTCCCTTCAAAATCGAGGACGGCATCGTAGCCTGGTTACCGGCTATCATGATGACGGCCATCGTCTCTCCGATACTTCTTCCGATTCCGAGTATTACGGATGAGAGGATTCCTGAAGATGCTGCAGGGATGATAACACGGAATATTGCCCTTTCCTTTGTGTCCCCGAGCGACAACGCCCCGCTGAGAAGTGACGGGTCAACGCTCCTGAGGGAGTTCTCGCTCACCGTTATGATTGTCGGAAGAATCATGAGGGCGAGAAGAAGAGATGCCGTGAGCATGCTCTTTCCACTCGAGCCGAAGAGAGTCTGCATGGCCGGAACTATAACCATAAGGCCGAAGAAGCCGTAGACAATCGATGGAATCCCGGCAAGAAGTTCGACGGCGGGACGAAGGAATTTATAGAGCCTCTTGGGTGCAAAGAATGCCATATATACCGCCATCAACAGTCCAAGCGGCACACCGAAGAGTATACTGAGTCCCGTTACATAGATTGAGGCGAGAATCATGGGAAGGATGCCGTATATATTACTGCCCGGCTTCCACTTCGTCCCGAACAGGAAGTTGAGAGGCCCTATCTCAATTATCGTCGGTATGGCATTAATGAAAAGGAAGAGGCAGATCAACAGAACGGCGAGCACTGAAACCAGTGCCCCCGCCAGGAATACAAACTGTGCAATCTTTTCTTTTTTCATTAGATGTTATCCCAACTGGTAACATTACCCACGTAGATATTCTTCACAGTCTCTGTGCTGAGTTCACTTACCGGATTCCCGTTGTTTACGATTATTGCAATTCCATCAAGCGCAATGGCAACACCTGTGAGGCCCTTCTCTACTTCCGAGCTCTTGAGCTCTCTTGATGCCATTGCGATATCTGAAGTACCTGAAACGGCATCATTTATACCTGTTGTTGAATCCGACTGCTGGAGGGTGATTTTAACACCGGGGTTGAGTGAAGAGTAGTTTTCAGTCAGAACTTCCATCACGGGATAGACCGAAGATGAGCCGGATATAGTAAGTGTACCCTCAAGCCCCTTTGATACATAAGAAGATGCACTTTCATTCACCTTGATATATCCCTTCTTCTCGATTACTGCCTGGCCGTCAGCGCTCATTACATATGAGAGGAAATCCTCTGCAGCCGGGCTCAGTGACTTATAAGCAACATTGAAAGGACGGGCAATCTTGTACTCTCCGCTCTTTACTGTCTCAACTGAAGGATAAACACCGTCAATCTTTAAAGCTTTTACCGAGCCGTTGAGAGAGCCGAGGGAAATGTAGCCGATAGCGTTTTTGTTGCCTTCAACTGTCGTGATTACAACACTTGTCGACGACGCAATTTCTGCATTCTCCGTTGTCATATCTGTCTTGACGCCGTCGACTTTCTCTTCGACTCCTACAAGCTCGATGAATGCGCCTCTTGTTCCCGAGCCGTCTTCACGTGATATAACAGTAATCTCATTATTGCTTTCCCTGCTTCCTGCAGCAAAGACAGATGCCGAAACCAAACTTACTAAAAGAAACAAACTGATTAACTTTTTCATTTTTCCTTTCTCCTTGCCAGAGAAACTACCATCCCGAGGTTAAGGAAAACGAATGGGGATGTTAAATCTTTGTAAAAAAGGTCGATCTTGCGCACACTCATTCGTCCTGGTATCCTTTCAAATGAAAACAGGGGGATATCATGCTTGAGTCAGGATTATACGAAGAACTTATAAACAACGGGCTCGAAAAGGAACTCAAAGATAAGGACAGAAACCAGAAACACACAGAAAAGGTAGCTGACAAGGATGTTTCGGAGGCACTATCGCGCTATCTGACAAATGTAATCAGGGAAGGGCTTGAATGCTTCGGGGAAAAAAAGTTGGACCTTAAACTTAAGGTAGCCAATGAAATTATATCGCTTGTAGAAAAAGAGACCGGCCTCAAGCCAAAAGACAGAGATGTTCCGTCACCTGAGATTCTCTATGCTTATATAGACGATATAACAGATGACAGGTATGTAGGGCTCGATAATGCCGGCAGCATAGTCCGACCGTTGACTTCCCTTTCTGAAAGCTCTCTCTTTACAGGAGCAAAGAATGACCCACAGATGTTTGAAGAGCTCAAGAGAGAGATTGTCTCATCTGATTCAATCGACATGCTCGTGTCCTTCATAAAGTGGAGCGGACTCTTAGAGATAATCGATGAACTCGAGGAATTCACAAATAAGGGAGGAGAACTGAGGGTTATCTCGACTTCATACATGGGTGCAACGGACCCAAAGGCTATAGAGAAGCTGAGCAGCCTCAAAAACACGAAGATTAAAATCAGCTACGACACCAAAATAACCCGTCTTCACGCAAAAGCCTACATCTTCCACCGCAACACAGGCTTCAGCACAGCCTATATAGGCTCATCAAACTTATCAAAAGCCGCTATGTCGAGCGGACTGGAATGGAACCTCAAAATAACCCAGAAGGACCTTGCGGAGGTATTCAACAAGATAAGACTCACATTCGAAAGCTATTGGAATGCCGAAGAGTTCGAGCTCTACAGCACAGAGAGCAAAAACATCCTTGAGAGCGCAATTATGAGCGAGCGCCATAAGTCAAATGAGAACAGCAGGGAAATATATACAATGGATGTCAGGCCTTATTCCTACCAGAATGAAATCCTTGAGAAGCTTGAGGCCGAAAGAGTTATCCACAACAATTACAGAAACCTTGTCGTCGCGGCAACGGGAACAGGAAAGACAGTCATAGCTGCCCTGGACTACCGCAACTACAGGAAAAAGAATCCCCATTCTTCTCGTCTCTTATTCGTCGCCCACAGAAAGGAAATATTAGAGCAGAGCCTCTCCACCTTCAGACAGGTTCTCAAGGATTCCAATTTCGGGGACCTTCTGGTCGGAAACTCCACCCCCTCCTCTCTTGATCATCTCTTTGTCTCAATACAGTCATTGAACTCCAGAGAACTAATAGAAAGGATGAAAAGTGACTTCTACGACTACATAGTTGTAGACGAGTTCCACCATGCTGCAGCAACGAGCTATCAAGATCTTCTGAATTATTACAAACCCGAAATTCTCCTCGGCCTTACTGCAACACCGGAGAGAATGGACGGAAGGGATATTCTCTCATACTTCAACAACCGAATCTCCGCAGAATTGAGACTTCCCGAAGCAATAGAGCGAAAGCTGCTCTGTCCGTTCCAATACTTCGGCGTAACTGATGATGTAGACTTGAGCCGTCTCAGGTGGACACGCGGCAGCTACGACAGAAATGAACTATCAAACATATATTGTGCCAACACGGAAGCAGCAAAGAAGAGGGCCGATTTGATTATCGCATCCGTCTTGAAATACACAGCAGATATAAACAGCATCAAAGGCCTCGGGTTCTGTGTATCCATTGCCCATGCCAAGTTTATGGCCGAGCACTTCAATACTTCAGGCCTCCCCTCTCTTGCGTTGACTGCCGACGACAACAATGAAATAAGAGGAGACGCAAAACACAGACTGGAAAGCGGAGAAGTCAAGTTCATATTCGTTGTCGACCTCTATAACGAAGGGGTCGATATTCCATCGGTCAACACCGTGCTCTTTCTGCGCCCCACAGAGTCGCTGACGGTCTTCTTGCAGCAGCTTGGACGAGGACTCAGGCTGTGTGACGACAAGGACTATCTGACAGTCCTAGATTTCATAGGGCAGGCAAACAAGAAGTACAACTTCGTGGAGAAGTTCAATGCGATATCGCGAAGTAACGGAAAGAGCTTCAAGGAAAGCCTCAAGGAGTCGTTCATCCCCGCTCCGAGAGGATGTTACATCCACCTTGAAAAGATAGCCGCAAAGTACATACAAGAAACAATCGAGGCTTCATATAGCGGACAGAATGGCATAATCAAGCTTATAAAGAGCTTTGAGGACGATACCGGACTATCACTCACGCTCAAGAATTTTCTCGACTACTACCACTTCAATCCAAAATACATATACAGGACAAACAATTCTTTCTCAAGGCTTATGGTGACTGCAGGGAAGAAGCAAGACTACAATGAACCTTTGAAGGAAAAGGCTTCAGGTGCACTATACCGTCTTTCTACTATAAACTCCAAAGAGCTCATCTCCTTTATCCTCAACCTTATTGAAAAGAAGAATATCAATTGGGAAAAACTCTCAGAGAAAGACGAACTGATGCTAAAGATGCTCTACGTCACAATCTATCACATGAATACGACAAACTTCAGAAGCGATAAAGTAAGGTCTAGCTTCGATATTATTTTCAACTCGCCAGTGTTTCTGTCAGAGATAAAAGAACTTCTTGAATATAAAAAGAGCAGAATAGATTTCATTGAAATGCCTGTAGACCTGGGCTTTGTCTCCCCGTTGGCGCTTCACTGCACATATTCAAGAAGCCAAATCCTCGTTGCATTGGGTTGTGACAGCCAGGCAACAAACTCTGTGTCGGGAGTCCAGATAAATGAAGAGAAAAATATTGACATTCTATTCATTACGCTCACAAAAACAGAAAAGAATTTCTCTCCATCGACTATGTACAAGGACTACTCTATAAACGACACCCTCTTCCACTGGCAGAGCCAGGGAACAGAATCGTCTACAGGCAAAGCAGGAACACGTTATATAAATCAAGCTAAACTTGGCAACAAAGTCCTTCTCTTTGTAAGAGAGAATAATGAGGACGAATACGGCAAAGGTGAGGCCTTCACATTCCTTGGAAAGGCAGATTTCGTAAGTTATGAGGGCGAAAAGCCGATGAACATCATCTGGAAGCTTGAGAAACCTATTCCGGCAGCATTCATAAAGAAAACCAACACACTCTTGGCAATGTAGATAGCTTTGAATAGTATTTCGGTATGAAG
>CAVIUT010000066.1:0-11532 GCA_963646155.1 Eggerthellaceae bacterium
AGCACCTTTCTCGAGCTTGATGTTGACGTTATCCTTCAAAACAATTGTATAGGTGCGGAAAGTGCCGGGCGGAATAATTACCGTGCCCCCTCCCGAGAGCGATAAGGTCTCGATTGCCCTGTTGATTATCTCTGTGTTCGCTATTGCGTATGTGTTTCTGTCGTCCTCACTTCGTCTTTCGAGGGAGTGTGCACCGCACTCCTCGATATTAATGGTTTTATCTTCCTTTATGAGAGAGAGTTTTGTTACCGCAGCACCTACTGCAACTGCAATGCCGAGGAATACCGTCTTTCCATTAATGTTGACGTATCTATCTTTATTTACAGGACTTGAGTAAAGGGCGAGGGTTGTGATGACTAAAAGTAAAACGATGACAAATGCTCTCTTCACGGCTTTCTTTCTCCTCTCTGATATTATGTGTCGCATTCCCTTTTTTCAACATCTCTTTTTACTCGAGTTTCGTTTCAGTTTAGAATTCTTTGTTAATTTCTTGATGAAAATAGAATAAGTGACAATAAAATAACGATTTGCCGCTTAAGGGGAGTTTTATTATGAGAAAAGTTAAAATCATCACGGATTCCTGCGCGGATCTCAGCACAGAGCAGCTTGAAAAATACGACATAGACTATGCCAGGATGTCGACACTTCTCGACGGGACTGAATCACCGGCACTTCTTACATGGAGCGACAAGGAAGTTCATGACTTCTACAACATAATCAGGGGTGGAAAGAGAATTACGACTGCACAGGTAACAGTCGACGAATTCAACCGCATTTTCACAAAGTACCTTGATGATGGTTACGACATTGTTTACATCGGATGCTCATCAAAGCAGAGCGGCTCCGTCAATACAGGCTTTGTCACAGCAAAGAAGCTTCTTGAGAAGTATCCTGACGCATCAATCTACACAATCGATTCACTCAACGCCACAATAGGAGAGGGTATGCTTGCCATGGAGGCGGCAAAACTCTGTAAGGAAGGAAAGAGTGCGGAGGAAATCAACTCCTACATCCTTTCAAGTCGCAAGAATGTCCAGGAATTTGCTACTGTTCATACTCTTGAGCACCTCAAGAAGTCGGGACGTGTATCTGCTTCCTCGGCTTTCTTCGGAAACTTGATGGGAATCAAACCGATTCTTATCGCTGACGCTGAAGGTAGACAGGCTGCATTCAAGAAGGTAAAGGGCAGACAGAATTCCCTCAACGAGATTGTCGCACTTCTCAAGGAGAATATAACTGATCCTCAGAATCAGACTGTATACATCTCCCATGCTGACTGCAAGAAGGAAGAAGTCGAGGCTCTTGTAAAGCTTGTAAAGGATGAAATCAACCCGAAGGATGTATCTGTCGGGTATATCGGGCCTATCGTAGGTGCATCTACAGGTCCTGACACGATTGGAGTATGGGCATTCGGTAAGACGGTAACATACTCAGCTGAAGAAAAATAAGGTCGGTGATGGATAAAACATACTCTGTCATTACGGTGGGCTCGGGTAACGGCGCTCTCGCTTCATCAGCGCTTCTTTCTCAGAACGGGTACCGTGTGCTCCTTTTGGAGCGCAACGGAGTACCCGGAGGAAGTGCAACAAGTTTTGTGCGGGGACGCTTTGAATTCGAGGCATCCCTTCATGAACTTGCTAATGTCGGGACTGAAGAAAAACCCGGAAACATACGTAAGTTCTTCTCCTCCCTCGGCACGAATGTGGAGTGGGTCGAACTCGACGACGCCTTCAGGGTTATATACTCCGCTCCCGATGGTTTTGACGCGACTCTTCCTGTCGGCCTCGAGGCTTTTCTTTCAAAAATTGAAGAACTTGTCCCGGGAAGCAGGGAAAGCGTTGGAGCCTTCCTTTCCCTTGCCGATAGAGTTGACGAAGCTCTTTTATATATGAGTAAGGGGAATGCTGATCCCTCTGTCCTTATTAAGGAGCACTCCGATTTCCTTTCTGCTGCATCCCACAGCATAGATGAGTGCCTTGATGCACTTAATGTACCGAAAAAGGCACAGAATATACTTAAAACATATTGGCCGTATCTTGGGGCTAATCCCTCCGTCATGGATGCTGCGCATTACCTTATGATGATTATCCGCTACATAAGAGGCGGTGCCGTCATAGTCAAGGGCACATCGCACTCGCTGAGCCTTGCGCTTGAAGAGGTTATAAGAAAGAACGGCGGGGATGTCAGATACAATACCGAAGTCGATAAGATTCTTGTTAAGGACAGAAAAGCATACGGGGTTTCTATTCATGGCGAAGAGATTTACTCCGATTATGTCATTACTTCGGCTTTCCCCGATAAGGTTTACTCCTCGATGATAGAGAAGAGTGAAGTTCCACCTGAGGCATTGAGCCTCTCTAGTAAAAGAAAGCACGGTAAGGAATTTGTTGTTGTCTATCTCGGACTCTCGAAATCACCCGAGGCGCTCGGAATAAAGGATTATACCGTCTTTTTATACCCTTCGTTTTCCTTTGACGGGCTATGTACTTCTCTTTGCGCCGAGGATAAGATTTTCCTCATTGCAAACTGCCCGAATGTTGTTGATAAGAGCGCAAGTGAAGAGGGAACATCTATTTTGATTCTGACAACAATGTTTGAAGAAGGCGTGTGGGGGGAAGTAAAAGTTGAAGATTATGCTGAAGCTAAAAATAAAATAACAGATAAACTCATTGAATTATATGAGAAGAGAACGGGAGTAAAGGTAAGAGATTCAATCGAGGAGATTGAGACTGCGACTCCCGTAACCTTTGCGCGCTATCTCAACACACCCGGCGGTACTCCATACGGCTATTCCTCCCGGGCCTGGGATACCATTATCCCGCGCATCATGAGTGCGGGAAACGAGAACTGGATAAAGAACCTTTATTTTGCCGGTGCTCATCAGGAAAGGTCCCTCGGCTACAGCTCGACCTATGCAAACGGCATCGACAGGGCAAAGAGGATAATGAAGGAGGCAGGAAAGAATGGATAGACTACTTACTTCTCTTGACCCCATGCTTCTTTTCAAAAAACTCGAGGAGAGAAAAACAGCAAGGGAGAGTAATGAAGGTGATACGGCGATAAAAGAATCTCCAGTCAATAGTCTTTCCCGTCGTCTTCATCCCTCCTTCCAGCAGATGATCATATCGAGCGTGAAAGAGAATAAGGGGGCAAAGACTTTCCGTCTTGTTCCGGATGAGGGCAGAGGGTGTAAAGAATGTGCTGTCTTCCTTCCGGGAGAGTACATTGCAGTCTACGTTGATATAAACGGCGTTCATACATCCAGGCCCTATTCGCTTTCTTCAACGCCGTTAGACGCTTTGAATGGTTTTTATGAGATAACGGTCAAATCCGTTCCCGGCGGCTTTGTCTCGTCATATATCCTCTCGTCCTGGCATGAAGGATTAAGAGTTACCGTTTCCGGTCCTCAGGGTCACTTCAGCTACAATCCTATAAGAGATACATCTTCTCTTCTATGTATTGCAGGCGGAAGCGGCATAACGCCCTTCATGTCTTTTATAAAGGCATTCGGTGACAAAACACCCATAACGCTCTTATACGGCTCGAGGAAAAAGGATGAGACACTCTTTTTAGATGAATTAGAGGAGATGGAGAAGAAATATCCTCTACTCAGGTGTGTCTTCGTCTTCAGCGACGAGGAGAGAGAGGGATACGAGCACGGCTTTATAAGCGGGACAATTATTGAAAAATATATGCCGTCTCAAGACTCCAGCATATTTATATGCGGCCCGGAGAAGATGATTGAGTATGTAGATAATGAGCTGTCATCGATTAGAATCGGGAAGAGAAGAATCAGGCACGATACAATGAATGTGGCAGCTTCATCTCCCGTGGAGAAGAGAGTTGAAGTGAAAGTTGTATCTGACGGAGTCGAGACTCTTGTTTCCGGCTCGAGCGGAGAGACACTTCTCTCGATTCTTGAAAGAGGCGGCATCAAGGCGCCGTCTTCATGCCGCTCTGGAGAGTGCGGATTCTGCCGTTCGCTCTTGAAAAAAGGCGAGGTATATATACCTCAAAGTGTAGATAAGAGACGCAGAAAAGATAGAGACTACGGATATATTCATCCGTGTATTACATATCCTATGGGGGATGTAGAAATCGAAATATTTCCACCTGAAGGATTATATAAGGAAGATTGAAATGAAAGAAGAACAGACAATTGACGGAATCTTACTAGCCAAAATGATACGTAAGGGCGCCGAAAGCCTGAAAATGCACGTTAAAACAGTAAACAACCTCAACGTATTCCCCATCCCCGATGGTGATACGGGCGACAATATGCTCCTTACATGTATGGGAGGCGTGGAGAGTATTTCTCCCCACCTTTCATCCGACGTATCGAGCGTGGCTGATAAGGTCAGTGACGGCATGCTTTTATCTGCAAGAGGAAACAGCGGCGTAATACTTTCCCAGATATTCGAGGGCATGGCGAAGAGCCTTGAGAAGGCTGAGACAGTCGACTGCGACCTCTTTATTAAGGTACTTAAGGGCGGCACACAATATGCGTACTCTGCAGTAATGGAGCCCACGGAGGGTACAATCCTTACAGTCATGAGACTTGCAACAGAGTATGTATCGAATAAACACTACTCATCCATTCCCGAGCTCTTATCTGACTTTTTAGAGGAGGCGAAGCGGACACTTGAAAAGACTCCGGAGATGCTCCCTGTGTTGAAGAAGGCGGGAGTCGTTGACTCCGGCGGCGCGGGACTTGTTTACATTGTCGAGGGAATGATCAAGGCCCTTAACGGCGAAGAGGAAAGCGAAGAAGAGGAGAGCTTGGAGTTCGAGGGAGAAGGTAAGACCCAGGAACTGGATTTATCTCTCTTCAACGAAGACAGTGTTCTTGAATTCGGTTATTGCACCGAAGTTCTTGTCCGCCTGCAGAGAGCCAAGACAGATATCGAGAACTTCGATGTAAATATAATCAAGGATTACCTCAAGACCATCGGTGACAGCCTTGTCACATTCAAGAACGGAAGCATCGTCAAGGTTCATGTCCACACAAAGACCCCCGACAAGGTACTTTCCTTCTGCCAGAAGTATGGTGAATTCCTGAAGATAAAGATTGAGAATATGTCTCTCCAGCACAACAACACGGAGGCTCCCCGTGATGACAGGGAGGAGAAGAAGGCGGAGAGGAAGAAATACGGTGTTGTTGCAGTATGCGCGGGGGAGGGAATCAAGAACCTCTTTAAAGAGCGCGGTGCTGATGTCATAGTCGACGGCGGACAGAGCATGAATCCATCGACCCAGGATTTCCTTGCGGCCTTCGACTCTGTCAATGCCGAGACAATCTTCGTCCTTCCCAATAACGGCAACATAATACTCGCAGCCAAGATGGCGAAGGATATGTATAAGAAATCGGATGTAAGGGTAATCGAAAGTAAGACCATCGGTGACGGCTATGCTTCTCTTTCGATGTTCAACGACGAGGGTAGTCCCGACGAAGTCGAGAGAGACCTTACCTCCGCAATGGAAGGCGTTACGACAGCCGAGATATCGAAAAGCATCAGGGATGCAGACGGCGTCAAGAGCGGGGAGTATATAGGTTTCTCGGGAAAAGATATTCTCTTTGCCGACGAAAAAAGAGGAAACACAGTTCTCGGTACCCTCGAGAAGCTCGATTTTTCCTCATCCTACGACATTGCTCTTTTAATTTACGGAAAGAATGTTCTAGACGGGGAAGCGGAGAAGACAAAGAGTGAAATCGAGGAAAAATATCCGATGAAGGAAGTCTATATTCTTGACGGAAATCAGGAAATCTACGATTACATAATCATTCTGGAGTGATGGAAAACTATGGTGAACTATTATCTATATATTCTGACAGCGGTATGCGCATATCTTATTGCAGGCTGGAACCCTGCAATAACGCTCTCGAAGGCAATATATAAAAAAGATATCCGCACGCTCGGAAGCGGGAATGCAGGCTTCACGAACTTCAAACGTTCCTTCGGCTCTAAGTGGGCATGGGTTGTCCTTGCTCTCGATATAACAAAGGGAATTGTCGTCGTCTATACATCGGCCCGTCTCTTCGAGAGCACATACGGCCTCTATCAGCTGGGCGCTGTGTACTCAGGCTTTTTCGCCGTCATAGGTCATTCGTTCCCGCTCTGGTATTCCTTCCGCGGCGGCAAGGGATTCCTTGTGAGCCTTTCTACGATATGGGTTACAGATTACAGAGCTGGACTCATTGTTACCTTATTGATGATTGTTCTCCTTCTGACAACAAAGTACATGTCGCTTTCGACTGTACTATCAATTCTGATAAGTCCTTTCCTCTTATATATTTTCAAAGCTTTGTGGAGTGTTGTTTTCTTCGACACGTTGATGGTGGTCTTTGTCGCGTTGCGCCACTCGGCCAACTTCAAGAGGCTTAAGGAAGGAAAAGAGTCCAAATTTATACTGGGCTCACATTAATTGAGGTTTTTTAATGAAGAAATACCGTGCCGGAATAGACATCGGGAGCACAACAGTCAAGCTTGTTGTTCTCGATGAAATGGACAGAATAATCTTCGCTGAATATACACGTCATCATGCACATACAAAGGAAACACTCTCCTCCATCCTTGAAAAGGCAGGGGAGAGGCTGGGAGAGTGTGAACTTAAGGTGTCGATTACAGGCTCTGGGGCGATAAACCTCTCGAAAGCACTTAATCTGGGCTTTGTTCAGGAAGTTGTTGCAGTTGCAACAGCACTCAAGAAGTACGCACCACAGACGGACTGTGCAATAGAGCTCGGGGGAGAAGACGCCAAGATAATCTACTTCACCGGCGGTATGGAAGAGAGGATGAACGGCGTATGTGCAGGAGGCACCGGGTCCTTCATCGACCAGATGGCGTCCCTTTTGGAAACAGATGCTCAAGGACTCAACAGGGAAGCCGGGAACTACACTAAGATCTATCCAATTGCTGCACGCTGTGGAGTATTTGCCAAAACAGATATACAGCCTCTCATCAATGAGGGGGCAGCTAAGGCAGACCTTGCCGAGTCTATTTTCCAGGCTGTTGTCAATCAGACGATTTCGGGTCTTGCGTGCGGGCGTCCGATTGAAGGCCATGTTGCATTTCTCGGCGGGCCGCTCCATTTTCTTCCCCAGCTCAAGAAGGCCTTCCAGCGCACACTGGGATTGACTGAAGAGACAACGATTGACCCACCAAACTCACATCTATTTGCTGCTGTGGGAGCTGCACTTGAGGGCGGAGAGGGGACGGAATATACTATCTCCTCACTCATAGATGAGCTCTCAAAAGACCTCAAGGTGACATTTGAAATGCCTCGTCTCGAGCCTCTTTTCAAAGACAAGGATGAATTCGACGCTTTTACACTTCGTCACGAAAAGGCGAATGTTTTAAAGGGCGACATTAAAACATATAAGGGGTTATGCTTCTTAGGCTTAGATGCCGGATCAACGACAACGAAGATGGCAGTCTCGGGAGAGAAGGGCGAACTTCTGTTTTCCTATTACATAAACAACAAAGGTAATCCCATTGAAGCAGCAAAGCTTGCATTCAAGGCCCTGGGGGAAGTTCTTCCCGAGGGTGCGGTAATAGCCTCGAGCTGCTCGACAGGATACGGTGAAGCACTACTTAAATCTGCATTCAATTTCGATATGGGAGTTGTTGAAACAATTGCCCACTCGACAGCTGCATCCTTCTTCGACCCGTCTGTCGACTGCGTTCTTGATATAGGCGGACAGGATATGAAGTGCATACGACTCAAAGACGGAGTCGTCGACTCAATCATGCTCAACGAGGCATGCTCCTCAGGCTGCGGGTCGTTTATCGAAAACTTTGCCTCCTCGTTAGGCTACAGCGTCTCTGATTTTGCCTCTTCTGCACTTTTTGCCGAAAACCCTGTCGATCTCGGCACAAGATGCACTGTCTTTATGAACAGTAATGTCAAACAGGCACAGAAGGAAGGTGCATCTGTCAGCGACATATCTGCCGGGCTCGCATATTCTGTAATAAAGAATGCACTTTATAAGGTAATTAAGCTCTCGTCAGCTGAGGAGCTCGGGCGTCACGTCGTCGTTCAGGGCGGAACGTTCTACAACAAGGCTGTATTAAGGGCCTTCGAGAAGATACTCGGCTCGGAAGTGATTTGCCCCGATATCTCGGGCGTCATGGGTGCCTTCGGTGCATCCCTTGTTGCAAAGAACAATTATGAGGGCCAGATGTCGAGAATGATGAGCCTCGATGAGATAGCCTCAGTTTCTTATAAATCATCATCTGTTCACTGCGGCGGATGCAGCAACAACTGTGCGCTCACTATAAGCACATTCAACAACGGCATGCGTCATATAAGCGGAAACCGCTGTGAAAAGCCGTTGTCGAAAGGCGCTGAATCTTATAAGGCTCCAGATATGGTCCTCTATAAAAGAGAGCGTATCTTCGACTATAAGAGCCTCGAGGAGAAGGATGGAGTAAGGGGGACAATCGGTATACCGAGAGTTCTCAATATGTATGAGAACTATCCTTTCTGGGCGACATTCTTCAAAGAATTGAAGTTCCGTGTCGTACTTTCACCCCTCTCGACGAGAAAGATTTACGAGATGGGAATTAGAACAATTCCATCCGAGTCGGAGTGCTATCCGGCAAAACTTTCCCACGGCCACGTTGAATGGCTTATAAACGAGGGTGTGAAGACCATCTTCTATCCGTGTATCTACTACGAGCACCAGGAGACAAGGGGGGCGGAAAACCATTACAACTGTCCGATGGTCGTAGGCTACTCGGAGAATATCAAGAATAATATCGAGGATATCGAGAAAAAGAATGTAAGGTACCTCAGGCCTTTCATGTCGTTCACCGACGAGAAGACAGTCGAAAAGAGGCTTATCGACGTATGTGAAAAAGAGTGGGGTATAAGCAGAAGTGAAGTCAAAAAAGCCTGCCGGAAGGCCTGGAGGGAGCAGCAGAAAGCGAAGAGCGACATAAGAGAAGAGGGCAGACGCCGGATTGAGGAGATGGATAGAACCGGAAAGAAGGGTATTGTTCTTGCCGGAAGACCGTACCATATAGACCCGGAGATCAGCCACGGTATATCTGACTTGATTGCGTCCTACGGTCTCTATGTGTTTACGGAGGACAGCCTCCCCGTCGACTTCGAACCCTCGCGTCCGCTGCGTGTTGTCGACCAATGGGTTTTCCACTCGAGGCTCTACAACGCTGCAGAGTTTGTCGCACGCCATGAGAATATGGAGCTTATACAGCTCAATTCATTCGGGTGCGGACTGGACGCAATAACAACGGATCAGGTTAATGAGATACTCGAGCACTACGGCAAGCTCTATACAGTTTTAAAGATTGATGAAGTTGGAAACCTCGGCGCAATCAGAATAAGAATCAGAAGCCTTCTATACGCAATGGATATGAGAGCAAAGATGGGTAAGAAGACACCGCTTACGCCACTGGTATATAAGAGGGTGGAATATACAAAAGAGATGCAGAAGGCGGGTTATACAATACTCGCCCCCCAGATGAGCCCCATCCATTTCGATATTGTTGAGCCTGTCTTCAGAAAACACGGCTACAATCTTGTCATTCTCGGTAATGACAACCGTGCTGCCGTAAATGCCGGCCTCAAGTACGTCAACAACGACGCATGCTACCCGAGTATCGTAATGGTGGGCCAGTTCATGGATGCTGTCCTCAGCGGTAAATATGATACCGACCACCTTGCAATCGTCATGACACAGACAGGCGGTTGCTGCAGGGCAAGTAACTACCTCTCGCTCATAAGACGTGCACTCAAGAAGGCGGGGTACCCCAATATTCCTGTGATATCGCTGAACGCAAACGGAATGGAGAAGAATGAGGGATTCTCCCTTACACTTCCACTTATAAAGGACGGTATAAGGGCGATTATCTACGGCGATTTGCTGATGAGATGTCTCTATCATGTAAGACCCTATGAGAAAGTCAAAGGGTCTGCAGATAAGCTCTATGGTAAACTCAGAGATATTGCTGTTGATTCAATTCTTAATCCGAAGACGAAGTACAGCTACAGTCAGGTCTGCCGCCTCATTGTCTCCGAGTTCGACTCCTTCGAGATTGACGAGAGCATAAAGAAGCCGAGAGTCGGTATTGTCGGTGAGATACTTGTAAAGTACATGCCGCTTGCAAATAATCACCTTGTTGCGCTCCTCGAGTCGGAAGGTGCGGAGGCGGTCGTTCCGGACTTCATCGACTTCTTCAACTTCTTCATCTACAGCTACCAATATAAGGTTGAATACCTGGGCTCTGCGAGAAAGAAGTGGGTGATATCGAAAGCACTACTACGGCTGATTGCGTCAATACGTAAGCCTGCAGTCAAGGCACTTGAAGAGAGTAAGCGCTTCGAGCCTCCTGTCGATATAAAAACAATTGCCGAGATGACAAAACCGTTTCTTTCAATCGGTAACCAATATGGAGAGGGATGGTTCCTTGCGGGAGAAATGATTGAGCTCATTACCCACGGTACTCCAAACGTAGTATGTATACAGCCCTTTGCGTGCCTTCCGAATCATGTAGTGGGTAAAGGTGTAATAAAGGCGCTCAAGAAGGCATACCCCGAGAGCAACATCGCCGCCGTCGACTATGATCCGGGTGCCAGCGAAGTCAATCAGCTTAACAGAATCAAGCTCATGCTCAGTATTGCAAGAAAAAATATGTAGATAGAGAGGGAAAAGCCTCTCTATCTACATAGAGTTAATTCTCCAACTTTTTTTGGGTACGTGGTTGTTACAACAAATTCCCCGATTTGTTTTTCCCTTTTGTGCCTATTGCTTCATATTCGCTGTTGATTTAGACATGCCGGTTTTTCTGTAAATCTTTATCCTCTAATTTTAGGAGCCCCAACCTGTCATTGGCTTTCAGAAAAGATTCTACTAGGTTGTTAGTGTCAATCAATGAATCTTGTTGTGTTTCAACAAGATAATCTAATTGATCTAATCCTTTATGCTGAAAAGTTGATATATAACTGTTGATAGTAGTAAAGCTCAGCTTGTCATAATAATTGTTGACAATGAATGAACAATCGAACAAATCTCTTATTTTGTCCCTTTGGCCGTATGCCCCGATTTTCAGCGCAGCAAGGGCATCAATATTATAGACTTTTTCATTGTTATCGATAATATATGCGCTACAAGGGATATCTGAACGCCTGAAAGAAACCTCAATCTTCAGTGGATTATATCTTTCTGCAAATTTCACCATGAACCGTAGTGTAAAGTCAGTATCCTTCTAATGCTACACCAATAATAGTATACGGCATAATTGAAGAGTCTTGGATTGTTTCGTTTACAGTGGTTCGTTAGCTAACGAGTATAGGTTTCTTTGAGTATGTCGTAGAGTGTCTGGAGCATGTTTCCTTCCATCCTTATGACTACGACTGACCCGATATTATATACAAGCCCAGTAAGCGTCACACATAAAAGAACCTTCCACTCGAGAAGAAAGTATGACGAAATCTTATCTGGATGGAATTTCATTTTATTAAGTGGGGAAAGCCCGCTCTGCTTTCTGCCTTTGATGTGGAGTATAGTCT
>CAVIUT010000067.1:0-11490 GCA_963646155.1 Eggerthellaceae bacterium
TTTAGATACCATTTCCATAGGACGACGAAGTCACCGCATGGGAGTGGTAGTTCATAAGCTTTCTCCTCGTTGAGTATAAAAACGAAGACGGCACACATCTTATCATCATCCACTACAAGATAGAGCATGCTTCTTTCAATGTCTGATGATATGTCTCTCTCTGACGGGTAGGAGGCTGTCCATTGATTTGGGTTCCCGTGCTCATGCATATAACTCTTAGCTATCGAGTAGATATTGAGGATGGTGGGAATATCTTCTTTTGAGGCTTTTCTAATCTGCAATTGTTATTACGTCCTCATAGTTGTCAAGTGTATAGCCCCATGTGATAACCGGTGCAAGAGTCTTCTGCACTCTGTCATCAAACCCCGGTGACGATATGCAATAGGTTTTCCCAAACGGCGTGTTGATTGCTGCAATGAGGCCGTTGGGGGAGTCCTCGAAGCATATGGCGTTGCTTCCGTCGACGGACGCTGTCGTCAAGGCCAGTCGGAATATGTCGCTCTCGGGTTTACTCGGTAGGTCATCGCGGCCGGCAATGATAAAGGAGGGGGAGAAGTAATCGAGGAGATTGAGGTTTTTCTTATACCACTCCATATTCTTCTTCGGAGCAGAGGATGCAATCAAGATTTTGATGTTGTCCTTCTTGAGTCTATCTATGAAGGAAAGCGCATCATTCTCGATTTTTAATCCCCTCTCAAGGCATAGAGAGAAGTATATATCCTCCTTCTCGTCAGATATTCTCTTTATCTCATCCGCTCCTACATTGCCGACGATTTTCTTCACGCACATGGGGTCGGTCATTCCCATCATCGAGTCATACTCATCATCTCTAAATACACGGCCTCTGTAGCGCATTGATATTTCATTCCATGCGTCCTTGTTTTCCCTGTAATCGAAGAAGAGAGTTCCGTTGAAGTCGAAGACAACGGCACTAACGCTTTTCAATTGGGACCACCTCACGCTCTGAAATTCCTGTATAAACCTGCCTCGGGCGTCCGATTTTCATGTAATCATCGTGTTTCCACTCAAGGTAATGTGCAATCCATCCCGGAAGACGTCCCATTGCAAACATTACTGTATAGAGATTTGCCGGAATGCCGAGCATGCGGAATGTGATTCCCGTATAGAAGTCGACATTCGGATAGAGGTGCCTCGATACAAAGTAATCGTCGTGTGTCGCCCTGTCCTCCAATTCCATTGCAATGTCGAGTAAAGAATCATGCTTATGTGTCGACTGCATGACTTCCAGGCATATCTTCTTTGCAATCTTCGCCCTCGGATCGAATGTCTTGTAGACCCTGTGGCCGAAGCCTGAGAGACGGAACGGATCATCCTTGTCTTTTGCCTTTCTTATTACTTCATCTATCGAGAGATTGTCGTTCTTGATTTTACCCAGCATGTTCATGACTGCCATGTTTGCGCCGCCGTGCCTCGGGCCCCAGAGCGCGCAGCAACCTGCAGCAACGGAAGCATAGAGGTTTGCTTCGCTCGAGCCGACTAAGCGTACAGCCGTTGTCGAGCAGTTCTGCTCATGGTCTGCGTGTATAATCAAGAGCTGATTGAGTGCTTTGACATGCACAGGATTGGGGGTGTAGTTGTTGACCGAGGTATGGAACATCATGTTGAGGAAATTCTCGCAATATGAGTATTCATATTTCGGCTCCAGGAATTCCGTTCCCTCCATCTGCCTGTATGTGTAGGCCGCAATTGTTCTCATCTTCGAGAGTAGTCTTGTGACGGTGAGGTCTATGTTCTCCTCCGGGTCTCTCTCCTCCAGTTCCGGGTAGAAGGCCGAAAGGGATGCTATCATGGCGACAAGAATGCTCATCGGGTGTGCGTCATGTGGATAGGCACGTAAAAACTCCTTCATGTTGACGTGCAGAAGGGAGTGCCTGTTGAGTAGCTCCATGTAGCGCTGTCTTTCGTCCAGTGTCGGAAGATAGCCCTTTACCATAAGGAAGGCAACTTCGATGAAGTCGCATTTCTCGACAAGTTCCTCGATAGGGTAGCCGCGGTATCTGAGAATTCCCTTTTCGCCGTCGACATAACATATACTGGACATGCACGAGCCGGTATTCATGAAGCCGGGGTCGTAAGTTATGTAGCCCGTTTCCTTCCTGAGTCTTGAAATATCTATGGAGTAGCCGTCCATATTGTCCTTGATTATATCAAGGTCCATCTCCTTACCGTCCAGGAGCGTAAGGTGAGCTTTGTTTTTGTCTATTGTCATAGTCATCTCCCGAATAACAGCTTCATCAAACCTGATTATTCAGGTATTATATTAAATATAAAGAAGAGGTTCAAATGGATGAAATCAGAATAAGTGAAGAGGAAATTGTCGACATGGCCGACTTTTTCAAGGTTTTCGGAGACCCGACGAGACTGAGGATTCTGTTCTACCTCTCGCAGCATGAGGAAAGCGGGGTCGGGAAAATCAGCGAAAGCCTCTCGATAAGCCAGAGTGCATGCTCCCAGCAACTCAAACTCTTACGTGCGTCCCGACTTGTAAGATTCCGTAAGGACGGAAGAAATATTCTCTACAGGCTTTCCGACGACCATATAACCAAAATTCTCGAGCTCGGACTTGAGCACTACGATGAGCTAATCGGCTGAGAGGATTTCGATAATCCTATCAATCGGAAGTCCCACGACTGTCGCCCAGTCGCCGTCAATCTTCTCGACAAGTTTATATCCGGTCTTCTGGAGTCTGTATGCGCCCGCTGCACCCTTCCATTCGCCTGTGAGAATGTATTTTTCAATTTCTTCGCCACTCAGTTTTTTGAAGAGCACAGTCGCTTTATCTGTAAATACTTCATAAGAGGATGTGAGGGGATTATAGAGTGCGCATCCTGTGTAAACTATCTGTTTTCTGCCGCTTAGGGAGAGAAGCATTCTCAACGCATCTATCCCGTTTTCGGGTTTACCCAGTATCTTTCTCTCTACTTCGACAAGGGTATCTGCCGAGATTGCAACAACGGATTTGTTGAATGACGGGGAGGAAAGATATTCCTTGAGTTTTTTCTCCGCATTGAGTGCCACAAGCTTTGATGTGTTTGATGCTGTTTTCTCCTCATCGTCTGTTGGCTTGAAAACGGTCACTCTTATATTCGAGTCTTCAAGAAGCTTTTTCCTGTTGGGGGAAGAAGACGCAAGAACAATGTAAGGGGCAATTCTCCCGAGCTCAAGCATTTCGGGTGTCGGCTCAACGATTCTATTCATTCTCGAGAGCCTCCTTCTCTTCTTCTTTCTCGAGCCATTCTTCTTCGAGTTTTTCCTTCTCCTCCTCCCTTAATCTCTTTTCTTCGAGAACCGCCTTTATTTTTCCTGCGCTCGAATAGACTTCAACTTTCCCTGACTCCTCTTCAAGTCTCTTTATTTCGCTTTCCTTCTCTTCAATTTTTTTCAAAAGCGAGTCTATCTCTCTTGTGAGGGAGTTTATCTTATTCTTTTTCTTCTTGTTCTCTTCGTAGGAGGAGGGAAGATTGACTCGTACTGTTTCCTTTTCTTTTTTCTTATCCCTTGTTATCTTCCACTGCGCTTCCTTCTCTTCAAGTTTACGCTCGAAGTAGTCCCAGTCGCCGTCGAAGAATACGGGGCCCTCATCGGATATATATAAAATCCTTGTCGCAAGGTTCTTGATGAAGTGCTTGTCGTGGGAGACGAAGATGACAGTCCCTTCATATTTCTGAAGTGCTTCAAGGAGCATATCCTTCGTGTTTATATCTAAATGGTTGGTAGGCTCGTCGAGAAGAAGAAGGTTCGACGGGTGTATGAGAATCTTCAAGAGTGCAAGTCTGCTTTTCTCTCCTCCCGATAATACCTTCACTTTTTTAAAGACATCGTCGTCGGAGAATAAGAAACTTCCAAGTAAATTCCTCAATCTCGGCTCGTCCGATGTTGTCGCAACACCCTGTAGTTCTTCGATGAGGTTATTCTCGTCAGTAAGGGTATTCTCCGTATCCTGTGCAAAATATCCTTCAACTACGCCGTTACCGTATTCAACGGAGCCCGTGTAATCTTTATCCACTGATGCGATTATCCTTAACAGTGTTGACTTCCCCTTTCCGTTACGCCCCGTGATTGCGAGCCTTTCGCCTTTTTTCACAAGAAATGAAAAGTCGGTGTAGATATGGTTGTCGCCATAGCTTTTCGAGAGGTTGTTCACCTTCACGACTTCATTTGGTGAATGCGGAGAAGGGGGGAAGGAGAAGTGGAGCTTCTTGAGGTGCCCGGGAATTTCTATTATGTCGATTTTCTCGAGAGCCTTGATTCTTGACTGCACCTGTTTTGCCTTAGTTGCCTTATATCTGAAGCGCTCGATGAAAGCCTCGGTGTGCTCAATCTCCTCTTTCTGCCTCTCTGCCTTCTTCTTCAGCGCTTCAATTTCCATCTCCCTTGTTTCAAGGTATTTTGTATAGTTACCGCTGTAGCGTGTAAGATGCCCGGAGAAAAGCTCATATACTTCGCTCACTAGATTATCGAGAAACTCCTGGTCGTGGGAGACAATCATGAGGCCGCCCGGAAAACCTTTGAGGTAGCCCTCGAGCCACGTTAGTGCTTCGATATCGAGGTAGTTTGTAGGCTCGTCGAGAAATAAGAAGTCCGGATTTTCGACAAGAATCCGCGCAAGTGCCGCTCTCATCTGATAGCCGCCGGAGAATTCGTTTGATGTGCGGGTAAAGTCTTTTTCCGCAAAACCAAGACCGAGGAGGATTGTCTCTATTCTTGCCTTTCTGTCATAGTAGCCGCTTTCCAGGAGGTAGTCGTGTATTTCACTTATTCTCTCAGCGGCCCCAACGGCTTCGTCTCCGCCTTTCTCGGCTTCCTTTCCTTTCTCTTCGAGTTCATCCATTAAAGGAATAAAGCGCGAATATCCTTCCTCGGCAATTGAATATATCGTTTTATTACCAAGTATTACATCAGACTGCTGGAGATAGGAGAATCTGCAGTTTTTTGTAATCGAGAGCGATATGCTGTCGGGGGTGATAAGCCCTGTCAAAGCCTTGAGCAGCGTTGTCTTTCCGCTCCCGTTGGCTCCACATAGAGAGGCGCGGGTCTTTTCGTTCATGTTGAACTTGATGTTTTTGAGTATTTCCCTATCCCCGAATGAGAGCGATAGTTCTTCTAACTGCAGGTTCTTCACTTTTCTTCTCCCTCCGAAGTTTACAGTTTATAGTTTCTTTTTAAAAGTCTTTCTTTAAAGCGGGATTGGAAAATGTAGTTGAACCTCATCCTTGATTGATTTAAAATTCTCCCCAGGAGCTGGATGTGATTTGCCTTACTTTGTCAGGACCTACGATATCTGAAAATCTGAAGGAGTTCAGAGATAACCGTCCCTTTATAGATATTGTCGAATTGAGGCTTGACCTCTTGACACCTGATGAGCAGAAGAAGGCATCTTCTTTTCCATCCCTTGTTGATACTCCGGTAATCCTCACATGCCGCAGAGTTCAGGACGGCGGAAAGAGTACGATGACGGAACGAAACCGCAGGAGTCTTCTTATATCATTATTGAATGAAGGGAATTTTGCATATGTCGACATCGAGGACGATGTAAAGAAAAACGACGTCGAGAATGCAGCGAGGGAAAAGGGTGTCAGAATAATCCGTTCCTATCATGACTTTGAAGGCGTGCCGGAAGATATATTCTCCCACATCAATGCCCTCTCGAAGCGTGGCGACATAGCAAAGATCGCCGTGACTCCTCATTCCATTCTTGACGTTGTGACTCTCTTCAGAATAAACGAAGAGCTTAAGGATACGGAGAAGATTGTTATCGGAATGGGAGAGTGGGGGGTCTGCACAAGAATACTCTACAAAAAGATGGGATCCCTCCTGACATTCGGTTCTTCCGTGAAGAACAACGAAATAGCACCCGGCATGATCAGCGTACGCGAGCTCAAGGAGCTTTATAAGGCAGACTGTGTCAATGACAGGACGGGCATTTACGGTATTGTCGGTAATCCTGTCATGCATTCGCTGTCTCCACAGATACATAATCCCGGTTTTCATAGAATCAATTACAACGCTGTCTACTGCCCGTTCCCCGCTGAATCGATTAAATCATTTCTTCTTCTTGCAGAGTATCTGAAGATGAGGGGATTTTCCGTTACTGTCCCCTTCAAGGTCGATATCTTGAAGTACCTGGGTAACATCACGAGGGAAGTCAAGCAGATAGGATCGTGCAATACGGTAATCAGGGTCCCGAATATGTGGAAGGGAACGAATACGGACTACTACGGCTTTCTCTCTCCAATCGAGAACGATATTTCGTCGGGGAGAATAAAGTCGGCCCTTGTCATCGGAGCGGGGGGAGCTGCGGATGCAGTTGTGTGGGCGCTTACAAACAGAAACGTCAAGGTAACGGTTCTCAACAGAACTCTTGACAAGGCACGTAAGCTTGCCGCAAGGAACAACTCCACCTTCGATTCTCTCGATAACTACAAGAAATATGAAGGTAAGTGCGACCTCATCGTGCAGGCAACTTCATGCGGCCTGGGCAGCGAAACAGACTCACCGATTCCGTCTTTCCGTTTCACCGGAAACGAAATCGCGTATGACATCGTATATAAGCCGAGGATGACGAAGTTTTTAAAAGATGCCCAGAAGAAAGGCTGTACACTCCACTTCGGCTCGGAAATGCTCCTGAGTCAGGGGAAGCTGCAATTTGAAAGCTTCACCGGATACCACTACCCGAAAGACCTTCTTTCCCCCAAGGAGAACGACTAGAGATAGGCTTTTCTTATAAGAAGGGAGTCAAGAATAACAGCACTTGCCATTGCTTCGACAACAACACATGCCCTTATTCCGATTACCGGGTCGTGTCTTCCCTTAATTATAAGTGTTGTCTCCTCCTTTTTATCGGTAATCGTTTCCTGTTCTTTAGATATCGAGGGCGTGGGTTTGAAGTACGAGCGGAAGATAATATCGTCCCCGTTGCTTATGCCTCCGAGTATGCCGCCTGCGTTATTTGTGCTGAACGCTACTTTATTGTCCTTAATCCTGATGCTGTCGTTGTTTTCGCTCCCGCGTTTTGATGCGGAGGAGAATCCGCTTCCGATTTCAAATGCCTTTACGCCTCCGAGTGAAAAAACAGCTGAGGAAAGGAGAGAATCGAGTTTTTCGAATGCAGGCTCACCGAGTCCCGCCGGTGCGCCGGTAATGCGGCACTCAACAGTACTTCCTATGCTGTCGCCGTCTTTTCGTGCCTTCTCGATTTCTTCTATCATTTTATCATGCTCTCTGCACTCTGGAGCATATAACGGTGCAGAGAATGGTGGCGTCCAGCTGTATTCTGATGCTTTGACACAGCCTACTGCAACTACCCCGGCATCGACAGATATTCCATACTCCTTAAGTGCCATCTTTGCAAACGCACCTGCAATTACGCGCGCTATCGTCTCGCGGCCGCTGCTTCTTCCGCCACCGCGGTAGTCTCTTATGCCGTATTTCTCCTCGTAAGTATAATCAGCGTGTCCGGGACGGAAAACATGTTCAAGATTCGAGTAGTCAGAGCTTATTTGTGAGTTGTTGTAAACGACAACTGCTATGGGAGTTCCTGTAGTGCAGCCTGAAAATACTCCACTTAGTATCTCGTACTTCTCCTCTTCCTTCCTTTGGGTCGTAAGCGTGCTCATCCCGCCCTGACGGCGCTTGAGTGCATTCATTAATAGTTCTTCATCTACTTTTATTCTGGGAGGAAAGCCGTCGATGACGACCCCGAGTGCTTTTCCGTGGGATTCACCGAAACTTGTAAAAGTGAATAATCGTCCGAAAGTATTAAAGCTCATAGCCGTTTTCCTTGAGTGTTTGAATTATGTAATCTCTCTTCTCATCTTTATTCGAGTAATCCCCGAGGTCTATTGTGAGGTCTGCGTTTTCCCTGTATATTCTGTCGCGCCTCAAGTAGAGCTCGTGAAAAGACTGGGTGATATTGTTTTTGTCGAGGAAGGGAGGAATGCCTTTAGTGAGGATTTTCTTCAATATGAGGTCTTCACTTCTACTTAGATACACAATGTAGTTGTTGTCCCTTCTCAGCATTTCCATTAAAGGCGTGTTGTCGGCGGCTCCTCCACCGAGGGACAGAACATAAGGTTGAAGAGTGGAATTCTTAAGGGCGGTATATGCCTTTATCTCCTCTTTCTGAAACTCTTTTTTACCGTATTTTGTGTAGAACTCCCTTATAGAGGGCGAAGAGATTTGAGAGAGGATGAGCTCATCGAGGTCGTAGACGGGGAGTGATAGTTTTTTCCCGACAAGGGATGCAAAGAGGCTTTTACCAGAGTGTTTAATGCCTGAGAAAACAAGATTCTGTCTCATCTTTATCTTCCTGTTTCGGGAAAATCGTAATCTTTTATCTCAACCTTCCGGCTGCGGTTGTTGCTTTCTATCTTTCTTTCCCTCAATTCCTTCTTTGTCTGTCTCTTTTCAAGGAGGTTGATGAACCTCGCCTCGTTGTACGTTCTTCTCGACTCCTCGACATATTTGTTGTACTCCCTTTCTGTCTTCAGAGCATAGTGGAAGGCGACAATCATCGAGTACCATAGAATATTGAGAACTAAGGGAAGAATAGTGTCGAATGTGATAGGGTAGGATTGAGTCGAGTCGGCATACTCTATGAGTACCTTGATGTTCTGGTAGAAGAGAATCAAAGAGATAAAGAATGGGATTATCCAATAAATACGACCAAGGCGGGTTAGAAAGAACCTCAGGCTGCTGAGTGCCGAGAGAAAGGCCAGAAGCAGGGTAAGCATCGGGATAATAATATTTAACACATTTATCTCCTCGGATGGTATTATATACCCAAGAGAGGTCAAAAAGAAGTGGTTAAGCTTGAAAATAAGATAAAGAGAGAGGATTTGGAGAAGAGAGAGAGGGAAAGAAAGGAGGATGTAAGGGGTTCCTATTTTCGTGATACCACCGCAATCATCCACAGCTCTGCCTTCCGCCGTCTCAAACATAAGACCCAGGTCTTCTATGCTCCGAGTAATGACCACATATGCACAAGGATGGAACATGTACTGCATGTTGCGTCAATAGCCTCGACTATATGCCGGCCGTTAGGACTAGACAGTGAGCTGGCCTGGGCGATAGGAATGGGCCATGACCTCGGCCACACGCCGTTCGGACACACGGGGGAGAGGATAATCAGTGAGTTTTCCCAGAAGGAGGGGAATGGGGTATTCGAGCACGAATTGAACTCCCTCCGCGTTGTGGACTTTCTTGCAAACAACGGAAGCGGCCTCAATTTAACATACGCTGTCCGTGACGGCATCGTCAGTCACAACGGAGAGTCACTCTCGCGTCGTATGGAGCCGACGTTTGAAATTAAGGACCTTTCAGAAATCAAAACACGACGCGGCCTTATTCCTTCGACCTACGAAGGTGTAATCGTGCGTTTTTCAGATAGCATTGCCTACCTCGGGCGTGACTATGAGGATGCACTAAGGCTCGGGATAATCAGAGATGATGACCTGCCCAAAATCGTAAAGGACCGTATAGGAAGCACAAACAGCGAAATAATCAATTCTCTCATTGGAGATTTAATCGATACGGCTTCGGTTAAAGACGGCATCGGTTTTTCTCCTTCCGTTTTCGATGCTGTAAAGGCCTTTTCAGATTTCAACTATGAAAAGATATACCGCTCACGTATCCTAGAGGGTTATAACCGCTACTTCTACCGGCTGCTCTCCCTTATAAAGGATTATCTCGAGTCAATCTACTCGACATTCGGACTTGATGAAACACACTACATAGACGAGCACAATATGCTCTCTGCAGGATTTTTCAATCACGTAAGAGATATGAGGGATGTGTATATAAAGAAAGAGGACAGTGACAGGCGTCTTATAATCGACTACCTGGGTGGAATGACAGACAACTTCGCACTCGAGAGTGCAAACGAAATACTCAAGCCGGAGCACCTCAATGAAGAAATCGACATAAGTCAGACAGGTAAGTGGTTTGACGTGAAGAGAATTTAGCTATTTCATCAAGCTTTCTATTTCATTGATGAACTGGTCGAGAGTGTCGAATGCACGGTATACGGCGGCGAAACGGACATATGCAACGGGGCTCATTTTATAGAGGTGCCTGAGTGTCGTCTCTCCGATTTCTCCGCTTGTTATACGGTTGTGGTTGTTCTGTGCAATTGAATAAACCTCGTCCTCGATTTCCTTGAGTGTGTTCTCGATTTTCTCCGTGCTTATCGGCAGCTTCTCCGTACACTGCCTGATTCCCCTCTCGATTTTTGCGAGCTCGAAGGTCTGATGACTCTTATCCTTTTTTATGACGACAATAGGTTTACGCTCGATATTCTCGTAGCTTGTAAAGCGGTAGCCGCATTCGAGGCAGAGCCTGCGCCTGCGGATGGATGTTCCTTCCTTAAGCGATCTGCTTTCGAGGACTTTGTCATGGTCTTTTCCACAATTGGGGCAATTCATAGGACCAATTATAAGGCTACTTTATTCCATGTTAAATGTTATTGTGAAAGAATTTCATAAAAATTCTGCATGCAAATGTTTAAATTCTAACATTAAGTTAGTTGAATAACAGTTGATGAATGGCAGGTTAAGTTGCATTATCTTTTTGACAGGGCAAAGAAAAGAAGTACATTTCGCAATGACATATGAGCCGGGAGCAAATAAGATATAGATATAAGAGCCCTGATAAGTTCGCGCTCTCATCGATTATCTCCTGGAACTTAAAATCAGCTTTCTAGTGGTATGCTATCCATATAGCAGGTGTCGGGGCAGATATCAATTTTATTGTTCCAGACTTTTCGGCTGTCAACAGATGGATCTTTATCCCATGACGGAGCCTTATTCTCGTCGAGATATACACGACGGAATACATTTATATCCTCTAATGGCTTGAATACAGTACCTTCCTTAATAAAGGGCTTCATGTCATAAAGACGCTGCTCGCCATTATCAAATGTAAGAATTAAGGTGAAATTGTCGTTCGAAACTACACTGATAATCTTTCTTCTTCCGGAGGCGTAATATTCTGCTGCCTTCTGATCAAAACCTTTTGAAAGGTAATATCTTATTTTATCAGTCATGGTCTTACCTCCTGTGCAATATTATCTGAGAGGTTCAATTGTAAAGAGTTCCTGCTTCTGTTTTGCAAGCTCCCAATTTTCTCTCAGCTCTTCCTGATGTAATGCCGCCCAACCAATGAGCATTTTAAGCTGTTTGGAAGGTAATGAGCCTTGTATTACCTCCAATTCTTCTATTGAAACCAAAACCTCACTCTCTCCATAAACTGCATGAAAATGTGGAGGCATATGGTCATTTCAGTAAATATAAACTTTAATTCCTCTGAACATCGTAATTATTGGCATATGTTACCTCCCCAATTCATAATTATTGTACAATTTTCTCCCACACTTAACAACAAAAAGACAATACCGTTCATGAATCGTGTATTAATGATTTTATCCCAGGGCGTAAAACCCCCGAGTTTACTCCGGGGATGTAAGCCCGATTG
>CAVIUT010000068.1:0-10943 GCA_963646155.1 Eggerthellaceae bacterium
AGGCTTATTTCGCGTTTTGTTGACTTGGTTATTCTTTTCGTCACATTAATCAAACAAACGGCGACGTTTTATGAGATATTTGTCTGACCTTAAACATTTAAAATTCAACAGGTCAACAAAACGATAATATAGCCAATAGAAAAAGAGCACAGATGTCTTCATTTTGCTGTTATACTGCATTATGTTCCGGTCCAAGATACATCTGACTTCATCTGATTGGAATAATTAATATAAGGAGAGCAGGGATTTTCCCTCAATTAAGATTATGAATTACCCTACATTTCTCAAGAAGGTTGATAGTGTTGCGTCAAAATGCGAAAAAGACGAGCTCGCGGCATTTGTGCATGAGATAGCAAGAACACTTTCTGAAGACAAAAGAGAGAGATTTCTATCGGTTCTTGAAAGTTATTCCTCCAATACAGAAGAAGATAAACCACGTAAGGAGGCGAATGCCTCTCTTGGAGAGGAAATCGACGAGGCAATGGAAAACCTTGATGAAATAAAGAATGGAGAGCGTTATATACAGAGCGAGTATAACGAGGAATGGGACGACTGGGACGGAAACTGGGAGGATGAGTTTGTTTTCTCCGACCCTGAAGATGTCATTGATGATATAGCCGAGGCAGTCTCTCTTGTCCACGAAGCCATTGACCATGAAGAGTACGAAAAGGGTGCACTTCTTGTCCAGAGGCTCTCCGAAGTGAAGGCTGTTGTCTATGGAGATTATGACGGCGAATACATGGGCGTGGGTGATTTGATTATTCACCATCTCGTGGATGTGGACACAAAAACGCTTCTCAGAGAATCCTTGTACCTAACATATATGGGAAACGAAGAGGCGAAAAGGGCGGAAGCGATGGTAAGGGTGATGGATAATTATGAAAGTTACTCCATCACTCTTGAGGATATTCTCGAGTCGGCCTCTGATGAGATTGACCTGAAGAGCTTTCTTCCATCCTGGATTGAAGCATTGGCAGCAAGGCCTTCTAAGAGTGTGGGAAAGCTTCTTGAGGAGGCCATTGATATGGTGGATGACTCGAAAACCATACTCGAGACTGCATCCCGCTATGCCGAGTCCCACCCTGAACTCTACCTCAGCATAATGCGTTCGGGACTCGAGGATGCTCCATCATCCGTTATGCTCGATATAGGCCTCAAGGCAATGGAAGAGGTTCCAGTTGAAAGTGATAAGCGTAGCGAAATCTCACTTTGCACCGCCCGATATGCACTGGACGCCGGAAAGCGGGATATTGCCCAGAAGTGCTGGTTGGAAGCATTTATCAGCACGCCGAGTGTCGTGAATTTCCTTCGTGTCAGGCTTCTAATTGATAATTGGACGGAGTACAGCGATAAAATGCTGAGCATCGCCCAATCATATTACAACTCAAAATTCTCCTGGGACAAAAAGCCTTATGCCGCAATACTCTTCTTTTCCTCCCGCTTTGATGAAATGATTGAGAAGTACATGAAGGCAGGAAACGGGATAGGATGGTCATCAACCTTCATGAAGGAGGGGATTGCATTACTTTTGATGTTGCTACTTTCCGACGGAAAAGGCGGAAGGGGAATGGAGACGATGAGAAAGACAGCATTTGGTTTCTTGTCTTTCAGTGCCGGTAAGTACGCCCTTGGAACAGATATAGACATCCCAGATTCTGATTATGATGCCTTCCTGGAGTGTTTTGATAAGTGGAAGGATAGTGTCGTCCCGGATGACTCAGAGTGTGAGAAGTGGATAGAAGAGATAGAAAAGTGGATAGAGCTCCGCGTCAATGCAATCATGGCTGCGGACAAGAGAAAATACTACGGGGAGTGTACTTCATACATTGCCGCTCTCGGAGAGGTCGAGGAGTCGAGGGGAAAAAGTTATGCAAAGCAGATTCTTATGTCGAACTACAGAAATCTCTATCCCAGAAGGCGGGCTTTCATATCTGAACTGGAGTCCTACGGAATGAGAAAGTGATGTGTCATTAAGAGCATATAATCTTTCTATTTCATTGATTAACGAGTACAATCTGCTCCTGTGCTTTTCGGCATTCACGCTCGAGATTGCCGTCTTCAGCGTATTTGACTTCAATGATCATCCCTGTGCGTGATTTTTTATGCATGATGAGAATGTCATTGAATCCCAGTCCTCCCTCTCTGTTGGATTTCACATTCCAGTCTGTGCAGAAATTCAGGATGCCGAGGAGAAAGTCGTGACAGAAGTTTTCTTTAAGATTGCTTCTTGATGCGCTGTCGCGGATACTTATCATTTCATCAAGATAGTCGTTAAACATACTTTGAATGTGAGGAGCCGGAGATTTTTTTCTCTCCTTGACTCAAATAATCTCAGAGACAATCTTCTCCACGTTGAATTAGAGATTTGCACTAATATGATGAAGGGGGTTGAGGTTGTATCAGAAGGAAGGAGATGTAAAAGCGAAGGCGCCTATCTTCTCTTGACGTTTCCTTCTCTCTCCTATTGCTCCTTTGTCCGTTCCTTTTCCTTCTCGTGTAAGTTCATTGCATCCTTCCCGGAGATTAAAGGGGTAGAAGTTCTCTCATTTTACAGTACAAGAATCGAGAATGATTATGATATAGCGCTCGTCGGGGAAGGCACTGAAGACTCTATCTATATTCTTGGAATGAACTGGAAAATAAGGAAGCCGGGAAAGAGAGATGAATTCCAGCCACAGTGGCAGGACTAAGAAGAAGGATGATAAAAATCCCCTTGAGACGCTTTTGTCCCGGGGGGATTGTCTTATCCTATAAGATTAAGCTCTGTTCATTGCTTCTCTGAAGTCAAGCTGGTCTGTGAAGATTTCCTCTTTGTATGGGTTCTTCTTCTGTGTCTTTGCTCTCTTGATGATTGCCGAAAGTATGAGCACGTTCGCTATAAGTGCGATGACTGCGATAATGCCCTGCATTCTCGGGTCTACTTCAGTCGGGCGTACAGCAGGATTCATGTAGCTGTCCTTGTAGAGAACCGGAAGGACGGTGAATACACTGTCATCCTGGAAGAGCGGGAATACCTGGGCAAACATACACCACAGAGCAAGAGTGTTTGCTCTGTTCTGAATCCAACCGCCTTTGTTCCAGAAGTGGTTGGCAAATGTCGGTGCCAGAAGAAGTGCCAGACCGCAGTACCAAGCGTGTGTCGGCAGACAGTTGTATGTATACTCGAAGTTCCAGAGGTCGTAAGCGAGGATGTAGCACCATGTCATATCGGGCCAGAGCATATCCTTCTGATCCTTGGATGAGTAGATTCCCCACCATGCTGTCATACAGAATATGTTGATAATGCCGGCTATGCCGTTGAGCCAGTTCCACCAGCCGCCGTAAAGCCAGACATTCTCACTTGAAAGCCACCAGCGGTCACCGTATGTCTTGAGTGCGATTGCGCCCTTGATTCCCGACTCGAAGTCACTCGCAACTGCGATGAGGATGTTGATTGCGACGATGACAAACGGAAATGCCTTGAACCACTGTGCCTTACCGATGCTCCACTTATACTTGAGCATCATGAAGCCGATACATCCTGTTGTTGCTGCATAGAGCTTTGCATAGTGGAACCAGCTGTTCATGTTTGTGTAAGTCTGGTTGTTAAGTGCCCAGGCTGCTCCGCACTTTGCGCCGATTGCAATTGCGATGAAGTACACCGTCAGTCCTGCAGGGAGTATGATAAAGCAGAAGAGTCCGCCAGCCTTTGTGCGGCGTGCAATTTCATTTGCGAGAACGAGTCCGGTGAAAACCATCAGAAATCCGAGAAGCTGGTATGCTCCGGTTCCTCCGTAAATCTGGAAAAACATATATCCCTCACTTTAAAATCATCCAGCCCAGAGCGATGCTTCGTCGAGTACAGTATTCGGCTTAAATTGATACTTTGATTTAGATAATTTTGTATACATTACCACCATAAAGATGGGAGTACAATAATTAAAGATATTTTTTTACTTTTTTATTTGTGCTGTGTTTTTCTTCTTTCACGGCCAGAGTTTGAAGCCGCAGTTGAGTGCCGCCTTATATTCGGGCTCGAGAATATCTCTAAGGACTCTATCGAAGTCTTTTTTGGAGAGTCCGATCCTGTTATACAGTTTTTCCTTGACGGAGAGGGAGGAGAAGTGATTTTTCCCTGTCTTCTCGAAGAGGTCCCTTATTTGAGGAAACCTGTGAATGAGGGAATATGATTGGTACTCGATATCAACAAGGTGGGTGAAGTATTTATTCCACGAGGGCAGGTTGTTGCTTTTGCTGCTGTTGATGCTTTTTGTCGTCGGACTCAGGTTCCAGAATTCATCTGACGAGACATATGAGAACGGAACGAAATGATCAATGGAAATGTCGTCTTCTGTCAGCATTGCGCCGGTATAGATTTCCCTCACAGGCTCGACTAAGATAATCTCCCGCCAATATCTTGAGATGTCGGAAAGGTTTCTTTTCTCTGGAGGCGAGATCTTATTAGGAATTCCCGGAACAGAGGGATTTCTCCTCTGAAGATAATTGATGAGGTTATAGTCGACCCAACTCTTGAGGAGCGTGCAATTCTCCCGCATGTACTCCATCCAGTCATCACGTATGGTGATAACGGTATCGAGGCCTTTGTACTCGGAAAAGGTGTATATGATATCCCAGTTGCTGTTCATGAACTCCACAGCAGCTCTACCAGAGTATCTGTCGAGTCTTGTTGACGGCGGAAAGAAGGGGGAGAGGAGACAGTACGGAACGAATCTGATAAGTCTCATTTTCTCTTTTCTCAACTCGTTGCTGTTACAGTTTTTCAGGTATTCCAATAGCTTTTTCTTCTCTTCAGACGGTTTGAGAGAGGAAGTGGGCTGTAGAAAGGTAATAAGCTTTTCCAGTCCGTCATTCGGCCCGAGCGACAGATGGTATTCGCTTACCATGTACCAAGCCGTAGCTATCATATCATCAACGAGCTCTTCGTATGATATACATCTTTTACCGTTTTCAACTTTCTCGAGGATGGCTTTGAACCAGAAGAGCTTGTAGCACTCTGTCGTGTGTTCGAAAATATGCATGAGCTTTCCTGTGAGATTCCGGTCCATGAAAAGAGTATATCCCTGATATGGCCCGGGTGGTAATACTTTTCTATCCCAGGCGTTCGTAATTATCAGCTGAGGGGAGTCTCCTCAAGGTGATATTCCTCAATAATTCTCTGAGTCACTTTCTCTGGAGAGTCATTGTTTATATTAAATCTGGAGGCCCCTAGAGATTGATTGATTCTTCCGTAGTGCTTCAAATCTTCCTGGATTTCCTTCATATAGTGGGTCTTATGGGCCATCTTGTATTCGTTATCAGTGTAAATCCTGTCTTCTTCATCGCTGAATATAATGCGCTGGAAGATATGATATGCACTGTCCCAGAGTTCAATCAGCGTGATATCGTCACCTTTGAGAGATGCAGAGAAACTATCCGGGTATGTTATCGGGGTGACGGCGAGAACAAGGTTTTCATCTTTCTTGAGGATGTCATTGATTATCTCTCCTCTGATTCTGTCTCTTCCGAGAAGTGTTCCCGTTCTCACGAAGTCCTCAATCGTTGTTTTCCTTCTTATCTTAACTTCTGCATCAAGGTCATAAAATGCCCAGCCGAGCCTCTTCGAGAGGAGTGCCCCGACTGTCGTCTTTCCTACACAAGTAACTCCGAATAACAATACCTTCATTCTTTTACCTCTGAGGAAAGTATATAACGCATTCATGCTTTCTCAAAGCACTGTTGATGAGGCTTTCTTCATCTTCATCAGCTGTGTCTTATGAGATATAATTTCGATATGACACACGATGAATATATCAAGGCCGCATCATTCTGGGATGAGAAGAGCGGGGTGAAAATGGAAGAGGATGAGTTGAGGAGAAGGGTATATGAGTATCTCTCAACTTCGCGCGTATGTGCATTAGCAACCGGGAGTGGTGATGGAGTGAGGTGTACTCCACTTGAGTACAGCTTCCATGACGGCGTCTTCTGGATTTTCACCGAGGGCGGCCATAAGTTTACGGCGCTAGAAAAGAACGCTAATGTTTCTCTTGCTGTATTCGACCTCAATACATCGTTCAACGCCCTTAAAAGCGTCCAGGTGACGGGAAGGGCTGAAATTGTCGAGCCTTTAAGTGAGGAATATGTAAAACATGCCGAATATAAGAAGATTCCGCTTGAGGCACTCAAGAAGCTTTATGAAGAGGGCCGGACAATGTATCTTATTGCGGTGCACCCATTGAGAATGGAGGCTCTCTTCTCATCTTTTAAAAAGGACGGTTTTGATTCAAGAGAGACTCTTGAGTTCTAAGAGGTGTGAACAACTTCCGGCGAGAAGATAAGGAGGAACATTACTATCTGCTTCATAGAGCCCACGTATAATTGAAAAGTATCTTCCCTTTTTGACTAGTCTCGATAGCTTCATCTTGGAATTAGAAAATTTATTTAGCTCTTCGACCAGCATATGTGTTGTTTTCATCATATTTTCACCATTTAGTATCGTCATCTGATACTTTCTGGTGAAAATCAAGGATTTTATCTTTCAAGCAATTCTTCCATAGTTGTCGAGAGTGCACGCGCTAGTCTCAGTAGAGTCTCTCCCCCCGCCATATTGATGTTCTTTTGTTTCTGCTCATATTGTTGTATGGTCCTCAATGGTACTCCCGAGAGGGATGAAAGCTCTCTCTGTGTCAAGCCAATATTCTCCCGCATTCTTTTAAGTTTTGTCCCTTTGACTCTTTCTTTTCTTAATTCTTCCAGTTTGTCCACGAATTTTGATATGTCTGCTTCGTGGTATGGTGAATACATATTGATTATTTCTTCAATGCTGATGAATTCATTTATCTCGTCGTAATTAAGATCTGTATACCACTGGTAGTAGCATATACTCCATCCCGCCCAATACTCTCGCGAGCGTGAGATTGAGGCTTTTCTCTTTGCTCTTACTCCTTTTGTGTTCCAGCCGGTATTTGTGATAACCTTTATAGCCAGTTCTTCACCCGAAAGCCCCAGAACAACAGCACTGTCTCCTCTTGAATATGACAACGAAAGAGGTGAGCCGATAAAGAGAGTCCAGATTGTCCCGGCTGGGCAGAAAAGCGTGTTGACGGCATAGTCTAGAAATGAGCCAAGATTATTACGCGCAGTAAAGAGATAGTTTTCATCGTAAGCGTGGGTCATCTCTTTTCATCTCCTCATCGAGTATAGTTGTAATGTATAAATCGCCTTTTATTCTCCTTCCTTTTTCTCTGTCAAAGTATTCATGCCTTGTTCCTTTTATTCTGGTATTCTTTCTCGGAAACCATTGATATGCATTTGCCTCTTCGAAGGAAAGGAATGTAAGTTGATTAAAGCTTTTCCTGCTTTTAAGGACAAACTGAACTCCCAGTTTTCCAAGTTTCATTGCATTACACAGAATTCTGTAAGAGATTATACCGTTTATAAAATCCGAGGCGAATGAGAAATAGCTGTCATCAGCCCTGTAGCCGGTGATTATATCATAATGCTCATATGGAAGATGAAAGTTAGAGAAAAGATAATCCTTCGCTTCCATTGCCAGTGGAGTAGATGTGTCGAATGTCCTGTTTTCCAATAAAATCGTCAGCCATTCAAGCATGGAGTATTCAGCAGATTCTAGATTGAGAACGCTGAGACCATCCATGTTGATTTTATATCTGCTGGCAAAACCATTTCTTGACTCAGACACTCCCCACTCCTTAGCCATATCGAGATTTTCCGTGCAATAAAATCCCAGACCATAATCGTTATGTCTGTTGCCCATTTTATAAACAGGTTTTGTTATGACATGGTCCGAACCGTGGTAAATTATCTTATCCATACCCTAAATATACTCCCATAGGAGTAGCTAAGCAAGACTAAAAAAGGGGGGCGCAGAATATAAATCCACAAATAAGAGGGCAAGGAGTATGAAACCCGTCAGCGTTTCGGATAGCGTGAAGCTGAAAAATGTGGTACAAAATGGCTTGGAATATAGCAATGTATGCCCAAAGCTATTCTGAATAGAGATAACGCTATACTCTTGAAGAAGTTGATGCGAGCACTTCGATAGCTCTGACAGTTCTTCAATCATTGAAAGATGATAAAAACTGCTGTGTTCTTTCCTTTTCGGGAGAGTCGAAGATTCTATCGGGTTCTCCCTCTTCGACAATAACACCTCCGTCCATGAAAATCGCCCAGTCTGAGATGCCCTTTGCAAAGTTCATCTCATGTGTGACGACAACCATCGTCATTTTCTCTTCGGCTAGTCCTCTTATGACTTTGAGTATCTCGCGGGTTAGTTCCGGGTCGAGGGCTGAGGTCGGCTCGTCGAAGAACAGTACTTCCGGGTCCAGCGCAAGCGCACGCGCTATCGAAACCCTCTGCTTCTGTCCCCCCGAGAGCTGGGAGGGGTAGGCCTTTGCCTTGTCCTCGAGGCCCATGCGCTTCAGTAGATACATCGCCTTGTCTTCAGCTTCCGCCTTATCTCTTTTGAGAACAGCTTTCTGTGCTTCAGTCACATTTCTCAATACCGTGAAGTGGGGAAAGAGATTGAAGTTCTGGAAGACAAGTCCAGTCCTCTGTGCAATTTTTCGCCTTTCGCTTTCCTTTTTATATACGGCGACTCCGTTTTTCTCTTCAAAGAGAGTCTCTCCACCTATCGATAATGAGCCGCCGTCAGCTGTTTCAAGCTGTGTGATTATTCTCAACAGTGTTGATTTCCCCGATCCTGAAGGGCCGATTATGGAGAGCACGCTACCCTTGTTGAGGGTGAATGATATGTCCTTGAGTACCTCTGTCGTCCCGAAGGTCTTTCTGATTGATTCGGCTTTAATCATCTCTTCCATACCTGTCTCCTAGTTGTAATAATCGAGTTTCTTCTCAATGAGTGCAAAGACCTTTGAGACAATGTAATTCATGATGAAATAGAAAACACCTGCGACGAAGATAGGCATTGTCGAGAACACCCTCGAGGATGATGTCTGTGCGACCCTGAAGAGCTCGATGACACCTATGGTTGATGCGAGGGCTGTATCTTTGACAAGGGTGATGACTTCGTTTCCTAGAGATGGAGTAACTGTCTTTATGACCTGAGGTAGTATTATATGAAAGAAGGTATAGGATTTTGAAAACCCCAGGACTTTACTTGCCTCATACTGTCCTTTATCGACAGCCTGGAGCCCCGAACGGTATATTTCTGCAAAGTAGGCGCTGTAATTGACTACAAATGCGATTATTGCAGCAGTGAAACGCTGGAACGAGAAGCCGAAAAGATAGTAGGGCGCAAAGTAGAAGAAAATCAGCTGCAGGATAAGAGGCGTACCTCTCATTATCTGGATATAGAGGTCCACGAAGAATGAGAGGGGTTTGAAAGAGCTCATCTTGCCCCTCGTGACTACAAAGCCCAGAGGAAGAGAGAAGAGCAGGGTAAGCGTAAATATCCTGAGGGATACATACGTGCCTTCGAGCAGCTGCAGCAGTAGTTTCTCCATTTATTATTTACCTACAACTGTTATATCTGCACCGAACCACTTGACTGCGATTTCAGCGAGTGTTCCGTCAGATGCCATATCGTTAAGTGCATTCTGGACAGCGTCCCTGAGGGCGTAATCACCCTTTCTGAATCCTATCCCGTATTCCTCGTTTGATAGTCCTTCATCCAGGATTTTGAATATTCCCTTTCCAGACCTTGCAATGTTGTCGTTGGCGACGAGAAGGTCCATGACTACGGCATCGACTCCTCCGATTTCAAGGTCCATCAATGCTGTGAGGTTATCCTTGAATTCGACGACTTCCTTGATGCTTTCCTTGAAGCCTTCTGTATCTTCAATTGCATCTTCTGCTGAAGATCCTGCCTGTACACCGATTGTCTTTCCCTTCAAATCAGAAAGAGTATTGTAGCCTGATGAAATTTTCACGACTGCAACCTGCGCATTGTTTACATACGGGTCGGAGAATGTGAGTGCCTCGCTTCTTTCAGGTGTGATTGTGAGGCCGTTCCATATACAGTCGATATTGCCTGTTGCGAGTTCCTGCTCCTTTGCCGCCCAGTCTATAGGCTGCAGTACGAGTTCGACGCCGAGCCTTTTACATACTTCCCTGGCTGTGTCGATGTCGAAGCCTACGATTTCTCCGTTTTCATCCCTGTATCCCATAGGAGGGAAGGAATCATCCAGACCGAGTACGAATTCTCCTTTCTCGAGTACCTTATTCAGGGAATTGTCGACAGAGGAGTCTTCTTTAGCTCCGCCAGCGAAAAGAGAAGCGACTAAAAATAAAACAAGTAGAAAAGTAGTAATCTTCTTCATGGAAATTCTCCTTAGGGTGAAGTATATGGATTTTTAATATGCATGAAAAGCGTATATCTATGCAAATTTTGAATATTTTTGGTATATTTGCATAGTTTGACTTAAGCTGTGTCCCTCCCCGGGGAATAACAAAGTGTCCGGTATCGTCGGCAAAGAGGCGGCGGAAAGAAGTTAATTATCCTTACACATATTTTTCCTGTATTCTCCCGGAGTTACTCCGAAGCGGTCGTGGAAACACTTATTGAAGTAGCTGGGGGTGGTGAATCCTGACATTTCTGATACCTCCGTCATGCTCTTACCTTCCTTCAAAAGCGAGACGGCAACAGAAAGTCGGTGATCGTTCAAAACTTCCATCGGCGTCTTCGAGAATGAGGCCTGAAAGTGCCTGAAGAGCGAATTGCGGCTCATGAACGATGCGCGGGCGATATCGGATACGGTGATTTTCTCGCTGTAATGAGAATGAACTACCACTCCCATGCGTTGACTTCGTCGTCCTATGGAAATGGTATCTAAAGAGTCGTGACAGTTACCTGTTTCCAACCTCTCGGCTGTCCGTACCGTTATGGCCTGCTCACGCGGCCACTACTCCCTCATCGGGTCTACTTTTGCGGTTTATATCGCTGAACCATAACGTCCGGGGTTTCTCGAGGTACCCGAAATCCTCTA
>CAVIUT010000069.1:0-10881 GCA_963646155.1 Eggerthellaceae bacterium
TTATCTTCTTCATTGCATTTATATGCGCTGTCGGTGTCGGGTGAAGTTCATCATCGTCATAATACTCAGAAAGCATTGCATCCAAGGTTCCTGAAGAAGATGTACAAAGCATTTTTACCATATCCTGCAACGAAATGGTTCTATTCCTTGTAAAATCTGCTTTTGGGTTAGCAATGTACTTCTCGCGAAGTTCATGTTTTTCGACTATGGGATCCAAATATTCATCCATCCAATTCTTTATTGTAGAAGTTTTTAGTTTAGTATACATCATATAAGAAATTAAATAAAATAATGCAAACTAAATCTTTGCAATATAAAGAAATAATTACTGGTCTGTAAAAAGAGAAAAGGCCACAATCAAAGTTGTGACCCATCATTTTTTCCGCAAAAAGGGAGCCATTTCCTTAAGTTAATGACATTAGAAGAGAGCCAAGCTGTTATTTTTCCCAAAGCTTATCAGGATAATAACCTTCCTCAATCTTCTTTCTGAGGGCGGCCATTACCGTCGGCTTATCTTCCGGGTATGTCATACCGAACCATTTATCGCTTGAAGAGAGAACCCTGACACTTCCTTCTTTCTTCTCAATCATCTCGGCAACTCCACTCGGAAGTAAGCATTCCGCCTTCATCTCCTTGATGTTTGAAGCCTTGAATTCCTCCCAATAGGTATTGAAGCTCTCGAATGCACGCGGTGTAAAACCGAAGAAATTCATACTTACAAGTTCCTTTCCTGTAAGTTCCTCTTCTCCGTCAGGTAATTCAGATATAACCTTACCGTCTCTCCAGAAGATCTTGAATGTTTCCTTGAGAGATGTTAACAGTCCGTCCTTACTGTTGCATATAGCCCTTGTCACAGAGCCTGAGGGGCTCATCGTATTGTCGAGCTCGAAGCCGACCATTGCGTGCGTAGTATCATCATTGTTGAGGCCTTTGAGGTACTCCCCCATCGTTATATAAGCACTGCGGCCGTAGTAGTCATCGGCGTTGACAACGGTGAACGGAGTCTTGACTGCCTTCTCTGCGCATAGTACAGCATGAATCGTCCCCCACGGCTTAGCACGCCCCGCGCTGAGCTTAACCTCTTCTGGAGTAAGGAGACTATCCAGGCCCTGGAATACATACTCCGCATCCATGTTTCTTGCAATTCTATCGAAAAGACGTTCTCTGAAGTCTTTCTCGATATCTTTTCTGATAATGAAAACTACCTTTCCATATCCCTGATGAAATGCATCATATACTCCAAAGTCAAGAAGTGTTTCACCATGCATTCCGACAGCATCAATCTGCTTGACTCCGCCATATCTTGAGCCCATTCCCGCGGCCATTACAACTAGTGTGGGTTTCATTCTTATCCTCCCGAAATATCTATTGAAATCTTATACCAAAATGAAAAACCATACAACAAAAACAACTTTCCAAATCTCACCGAAAAAAAGTTCCGAATTACACCGGATGAGATTGTAGATGCTCGTTAGACCCTTAGCAGAAAAGCAAAAAACTTAACATAATTATATTTTACGTTAAGTTTTGTTACGTTATATTTATTTATGATATAAATAGTTATTTAAAATTGCTATTGACATAACCTTTTCTTTTTTCTATATTTTTTTTCGTTATGAGAAAAGAAACGGCCAAAGCATACCTATTTCTACTCCCTGCTCTGCTCTTGAGTCTTGTTTTCTACATAATTCCATCGCTTTCGGCACTTGTGGAATCTTTTCTCACAATCAGCAATCAGGGTAAGATCAACGGCTTTGCTTTCTTTAATAACTATAAGATTCTTTTCTCGGACATTTCGTTCATAAACGCGCTCAAAAACACGCTCATCTTTGTCGCTCTCTTTGTGCCCCTCAACACATTCTTTACGCTTCTTGCAGCATCGCTTACAAGAAGGAAGAGTAAGCTCTCATTTATTCCCGAGTTTGTCTTCTTCATGCCGCTTGCCGTATCTCTTGCAGCCTACAGCGTCACATTCAAGGAGATTTTCAGGGGTACAAACAGTGTCGTTAATTCAATACTTGGAACTTCCTTCGGGGGAATTACAACTCCGGCAGGGGCTATGTTCACGCTTGTTCTTCTCGGCATCTCACTGGATTTCGGGCTCGACTACATACTCCTCCTCTGTTCTTTCAGGTCGATAGACAAAAGCATAATCGAGGCTGCACGCATAGACGGGGCGGGAGGGGAAAGACTTTTCTTCTCAATAGAACTTCCTCAGGTGAAACACACCGTCCTTGTCACAATCTTCCTCGCCCTCAAGGATGCCCTTTTGATATCTGCACCGGTGATTATCCTCACACAGGGAGGCCCGTACAGAAGTACGGAGACTATGATGTTCTATTACTATACCGAGGCCTTCAGAAGTGGCAACAAGGCAGTACAGAACACGCTTTCGTCCCTTATAATCTACGCTGTCATCATCTTTATGGTCTTCTACCACAGGAGGCTGAAGAATGAGGACTAAGGACAAAGTAAGAAAAATCGCAAGGCTTCTGCTCCTGGTAGTACTGTCGCTTGTCGTAATCTTTCCCATATTCTACATCTTCTCCTCTTCGCTCTTTTCGCGTGACGATTTCAACAGCACACGGCTCTTTCCGTCGACCATCATGTGGTCGAACTATCAAAAAGCCCTGGGCGCACGACATATCCTGCTCTACATGATGAATTCGATATCGACAAGTGTCCTAACGGCACTTATAAGGGTTATAACAACTCTCCTTGCAGCATTTACCTTCACGCATCTTAAATTCAAGGGAAAGAATGTCGTCTTCTCTCTTCTTGTTTTGACAATATTCATTCCCTCGGACGCAATACTCTACCAGAACTACAGGACAGTGGCGTCTCTGGGGCTGCTCGACACATACCTCGGAATCATAATACCATCCCTTTTCAGTGCATCGCAGATGCTCCTCCTAATGGGCTACTTCAAAGCACTCGGCAGGGAGAGCTATGAGGCGGCATTGATTGACGGCGCTGGAGATATAAGATACATGGTATCCATCCTCATTCCGATTTCCGAATCTGTAGTCCTGACAGTTTTCATACAGACTCTCATCACTTCTTTCAACAGCTATCTATGGCCTCTTCTTGTAACGAATAAAACAAAGATGAGGACAATCCAGATTGCCCTGGAGATGCTGGGATTCGCAGAAAGTGGAGAAAAAGGAGCGCTCGCGGCAACGACGGCGCTGATTACATTTCCGTTCATCATCATTCTTGCTCTTACCAAGAACAGGATAGAAGAGACATTAATCAGGAAATAAGGAGATAACAATGAAAAGATTTCTCACTATCATAACACTGCTGTTAGCACTATCGTTTGTTTATGCCATGGGGGCAAAGGAAGAGGATGTGACACATATCACACTGTGGCACTCTAGCCAGGGCAGTGCACTGAGCGTCTTCGAGGAGATTATCGAGAACTTCAACAATACAATAGGAAAGGAGAACAACATCATTGTTGATGCTGTATACCAGGGAAAAGCCAATGATGTTTTAACAAAGGTCAATGCTGCCGAGCTCACATCAACCCTCCCCGACATAGCCATGATGGATGCCACCGCCGCTGTCGATATGAATAATCTGGAGAGTATAGTCACAATGGAAGAACTCGCTGTCGATACATCCTCCCTCCTTCCATCCGCAAAGAACAACTTCACGTCCCGCCGCGGTACGATAGCACTCCCCTTCAATGCATCCGCACTACTCTATTATTACAACAAAACAGCATTCGGCACAAAAGGAATCGAGGCGCCGAAAACCATTGATGATATGATATCTTCCGCAGTAATACTTGGGAGAAAGGATAAAAACGGGAATCTATCCCCCGCATTCTTTGAAGGTGTTCCGGCAACTTATGAACTCAGTTACTTCATCTGCGCACAGAGGGGCGGCACATATATGGTCGATAAGAAGAACGGGCACGATGGAACACCGGACGAAGTGCTCTTTGAAACGGAAGGAACTTACAAGGCCTTTCTTGAAAAGTGGAAGGCTCTCTTCGACACAGGAGCATGCAGCTCTGTCACTTCCTCTGTCTCCGACGACTTTGCAGCAGGACGCACCCTCAGCATGCTCGCCTCGTCATCAAATCTTACATATATCCTGAATGCAGTCGGAACTTCCTTTGAGGTTGGAGTAGCACCCGTTCCCGTAGTTGATGAAAATGCCACAGGCGGCGCTATAGTATCGGGAGGAGCGCTTTTCTGCTTTACATCCTCCAATGCCGTAAAACTTGTACTTGAGTACCTGATATCAGCGGAAGTACAGGCGGAGTGGAGCGAAAAGACAGGATACATCCCTGTGAATAAAGAAACATACACAAACCCTGATTATTCTTCCTTCCTCGAGAATAATCCGATATATACCACCGCTCCCGACTACGTCCTCTCCTCCTCTGAGAATATGATCAACGTATGGCTTCCTTCAGCCTACACCATCTACTACTCATTCCAGAAGAATGTGAGCGATGTCATAAACGGTAAAGATATAGACAGCGCTGTCTCCGAGATGGCAGATACGGTCAGAAACGCCCTCGAGACCTACCGCACTCAGAATTGAAAAGAGTGGGAATATACCTTCCCGGCCTTCAATAACTATCTCCTTTTCCCTTATCATGGGCGAAGGAGATACCAATGGAAAATAACACACCGCACTACGGTCCGTCCGATAGGCCGCCCTTTAGAGAATGGCTGCCCTTATCGATTCAACATGTCTTTGCCATGTTCGGAGCAACTATTCTCGTCCCGGTCCTTGTAGGACTCGACCCGACAACTGCACTCTTTACGGCAGGTACGGGAACGCTGATTTACATCCTTTTCACAAAGGCGATGGTTCCCGCATTCATCGGATCATCATTTGCGTTCATCACCCCGCTCATTACGATATCCAGTCAATACGGCTGGCCGTATGCAATGGGAGGAGCATTCGCCTCGGGTTTGATGTATGCTCTTGTTGCATTCATAATTTCGAAGGCGGGTTCAGGCTGGATTCACCGTGCCCTTCCCCCTGTCGTCATAGGCTCGGTAATCATCGTAATCGGCCTTAATCTTGCCCCCACGGCAATGAATATGGCAATGTACACCAATACATCCGACACGTCAACTTACAGCCTTGTATACCTTTCAATTGCACTTGTAACCCTTGCTGTCACGGTAGTTGCAAATGTGTTCTTCAAAGGCTTCTTATCTGTAATACCGATTCTCTTCGGTCTTGCTGCAGGTTATATCTTCACGCTCGTCATGGGATTCTTCGTCCCCAGCTATGCCATCATAGACTTCTCGATAGTTGCTGATGCATCATGGTTCGGCTTCCCGACATTCGCACTCCCGAAGTTCAACCTTGTTGCTGTGCTGACCTTCATAATCGTATCATTTGCTACAATCTGCGAGCATCTGGGTGATACACTTTGTATATCACGAGTGGTAGGACAAGACTTCTATGAAAACCCGGGCCTCAAGAGAACCCTCCTCGGCGACGGAATTGCAACAAGCTGGGCATCTCTCTGGGGAGGGCCACCCAACACAACATACGGCGAAAATGTCGGCGTACTCGCAATAACGGGAGTATACAGCGTATGGGTCACAGGTGGAGCTGCGGCAATTGCAGTATTGCTTTCGCTCTTTCCGAAGTTCGGTGCTCTCATCCAGACAATCCCGAATCCTGTTCTCGGAGGAATATCGATGCTTTTATTCGGAGTCATTGCATCCTCAGGACTGAGAACACTCGTCGAGTCCGGTGTCGATTATCAGGACAAGAGGAACCTTACGATATCATCAATAATCCTTGTAATAGGAATAGGCGGTGGCCTCTTGAAATTCAATGTAGGACCGGATCTTGAATTCTCGCTGGGTTCTGTTGCACTTGCAACTCTTGTCGGAATCATACTCAATCTGATTATCCCGGTCAAAAAGACTGAAAAGTAATCATAGGGCCGGGAAACCGGCTTCCCATTTACCATTAAAATTGAACAGAGTATAGAAATATTGTTCATGTATTTACCCGCAGAAACAAAGTAAACTTATTTCACATAGGACTTTTCCTAGAGCGAGGTAGAAATGGGAACATTAAGAAAGCTTAAAATGAAGATGAAGCTGGACAGAGACTGGCATAAGACTCTTGTCCGCGGCGGAAGAAACGAAATCCTGATTGATATCGACGGCGACAAACAGCCCGATGTTGCAATCATGGACACAACAGGTAATGGTGATATCGACACACTTGCTGTTGACCTTACAGGCGACGGAGAATTCAATCTCTACATCAGCGACACAGACGGCAACGGAATTCCAGATTTAATTCTCATGGATGAGGAAGGAAACGGAGACCTGAAGGTACTCGGAATGGGAGAAGATGTCGAGAATGCAATCATCATTGCAGCTAACGCAGTAAAAGCCGCAATTGCAGCCGGCGACTACATCAGCCAGGTACTCGATGAGGCTCTCGACGAACTTGATAAGGAAGTAAAGATAGCCCGAAAACAGCTCAAGAAGCTCAGATAAAACAAGGCGGCCAGAAACGGCCGTCTTTTCATTTATCAAAGAATATGCACTTATCCCTGAACGAGCATGTTATGCAGCTCTTGCCGGGGCAGTCCTTGAAGCCCCCTCCCGCAGTCTCTTCGAGCTGCTTAATATGCCATTCGAGCTCGTCAACGTGTGCCTTGAGTGTGTTGATACGGGTAATATCTTCACTGAGCTTACTGCGGTATTGCCTCAGGAGCTCACTTCGTCTCTTCGAGCCTGTTTCATCCTCTGCCTTCAGCCTTATAATCGCCTCTATCTCCTCAAGTGTGAAACCAAGCGCCTTAAGCTCCTTGATTCTCTTAAGATAAACAAGGTCCGTATCTGTAAAGGAGCGCTGTCCTCCTTCTCCCCTTCTCTCGGGAAGAAGTCCGAGCTCCATGTAATAGCGTATGGTACGTGGCGTCAAGCCTGAGAGCGAGGCTATCTCCCCTATTCTGAACATCTTATTGGACATACCTGTATTATAGTGCAGAAGTATGTATTTTCAAATCCCGACTCACACACAAAGCCTTTAAAAAAGTACAAAACAGCACATATATCCTTTGAATTTTGTACAGAATGCGATAAATATCATTTGAAAAATGTACAATTATGTTTTATAATTTCTTTAAAGAGATACAATTATGCTCAAGAGAGACATTCTTAACGATTTATACAACTGGAAAAACAGGAAACATCACCCGCTTATTATAAGTGGCCTAAGGCAGGTGGGGAAAACCTACATTGCAAAAGAATTCGGAAAAGAAGCATATGAAAGTACCGTATATGTCGATTTGAGGGCCAACAGAAGTGTTCATAGTGCATTCAGCGGCAACTTCGATGTCGACGAGATGCTGACGGCAATCACTGCATACTGCCCGCACTCCAGAATCATACCAGGTAAGACACTCATAATACTTGATGAGATACAGGATTGCCCCGACGCCCGCAGCAGTCTTAAATATTGGGATATCGACGGAAGGTTCGACGTAATAGCAACAGGAAGTTTCCTCTCCGTCAAGGGATTCAGAGCACCATATAAAAGGGGAATACCTGTAGGCTACGAAGAGCACGCAGAAATGTTTCCTCTCTCATTCAAGGAATTTCTTATCAACACAGGTCTCAGCAATGAAATCCTTTGTTATATTCAATCCTCACTTGATAACGTTGAGCCGATTAACGCAGCAGTGCATGACAGAATGAGATATTACTTCAAACAATATCTTATCGTCGGAGGAATGCCCGAAGCCGTTAACGAGTTTTTCCTCTCCCACGACATAACAGAGGTAAGACGAATACAGAAGAGAATTCTCACCTCAATAAGAAGCGACTTCGGAAGATACAAAGATAGTGATGGAAATGATGCTGTCAATGAAAGTCTCAAAATGCGTTCTGAGGCATCTCTTGACTCCCTCCCATCCCAGCTCTCAAAAGAATACAAGAAATTCCAATACAGCCTTGTAAACACCAAGGGTAACTCGATAGAGAAAGCCGAAGGAATTGAATACCTTGAGGATGTAGGGCTCGTCATACGGGCATACAATACAAGGGAACTCTCATTCCCGCTCGAAGGGGGGAAGATAAACAACGAGTTCAAGGCATATACCATCGACACCGGCCTGTTATTATCCCTTTTAGGCCCTGAGGCTCCTAAAAAGATTCTCAGCAACGAACTCGGCGCTTATAAAGGTGCGATTATCGAAAATATAACAGCTCAATCATTCGTCTTCGCCGGCCGCAGGTTATATTACTACCATGCCCCCAGCGGTTCACCGGAGCTCGATTTCGTCTATGAAAATGGAGAGGATGTGATAATTGTTGAATGCAAATCAACAAACACAAGGGCAACAAGCATGAAATTTGTTCTTGCAAATCCCAAGAAGTACGGGACACACAGAGCAGTAAAGTATGCAGATACAAATGTCGGGAAAGGCGAAGGGTTCATAACCTACCCGCTCTATGCCCTGGGCTTTTTGAAGAAAGAGGAAGAGCACCTGATAATCCCGTTCCCCAGCTCAGAATTTCCGGATGACATAAATAAGATTACACAAATTCATGAAAGTTAGAGAGCCATATCTAACTTACAGTTTTAACATCGGAGACATCAGCATTTGACAATCAAAACGAGGAGCGGGCTTCAGGCCAAGCTCTCCAGAGCATATTTCCAGATAGGTATTACTTTGATATCTATCCCCCCGAGAGATATTTCCTTCTCTTCTTCAAAGGTGATGATTTTGAAGGAAGTAGCCTCTTTCATGGTCTTCTTTGCTTTCAAGAGGGAGGAAGTCTCCCTGTCTGAGGAGATATTATCAATTGAATAAGCTACCTGGATGAGTTCTCCGGAACTCGGCACAAAGAAGTCGATATCAAGCGAATGAGTCTTGACGAAGTAGAAATCACCTTTGTATTTTTTCTTGAGTATTACTGCCACGAGGTTTTCCAAGAGCCGCGGTTCTTCTTTTGAGAGAAAAAGATTCAAGAGGCCGTTGTCCTCGAAGTAGTACTTCGGAGTTGTCTCTTTATCTACGAACTTAGAGAAATAGTTCTCGACTTTGAATATCAAATAAGACTGAAGCGTATAGGACACGTAATCAATAACGGCATCCTTACTTATGCTTATTCCGATGCTCTTCAGTATGTTATGAAGATGTGAGTACGACATTTCATCCTTAACAGACTGTGAAACCTTCTGTATCATCAATTTAAGGCCGTTGATGTTCCTGATGTTATTCCTATAGGCGATGTCGCCGAGCATAATCTTCGAGAAAACACTTGATAGGTATTCCCTCTTATCTTTCAGCCTTAAGGTTTCCGGCAGTCCTCCATAATAAAAGTAATCATTGAAACATCTTCTGATTTCTCCCTGACCCTTCGTCGAGAGAAGAGCAGACTCATCCCCATTTATATTTAAAGCATCAAGATACTCCTTAAACGAGAATGGAGTTACATATTTTGTAATGTACCTTCCCCCGAGTTTACTCTCCATTTCCTGTGAGAGCATCTTTGCGTTCGACCCCGTTATGAATGTGTGTTCTCTGCTGTCCGCCATTCTTCTGGCAAATTTCTCCCAACCCTCAATATTCTGTATTTCGTCAAAGAAGAACCATCCCTCCCTGCTTGTAAGCTCTTTCTGCACGGAGAGTATGTCATTGAAGTCGGAGAGCGTGAAATCTGTAAGTCTCTCATCTTCAAAGTTGATGTATACTATCTGATTCCAGTCGATACCTTTATTAATCAGGTCTTTGACAAGGGAGTAAAGCAGGGTCGATTTACCTGCCCTCCTGAGCCCGACGACTATATAGTTGATGTTTGCGTCGAACATATAGTCAGGCCTTTCAACTATGTCAAAATCTCTTATTGTTGTGTGCAGATCAAAGATTACATTTTTCAATATGTCGTGATTCATGCTAATAATCTATGCTGTTTTCAGAGTTTTGTCGACTGTAATCGACAACAATATATGTATTTTGTCGAACATAATCGACAAAATCAAATAATAAGAGGGACTGAAAGCAACCATCCTGGATATGGAAGAAGTGTTGCTACTCGAGCTGGAATACTCAGAAGCAGCAGCTCAGGCGTACTCACATATTGTGATACCAGCTCATTCTTCTTGATAAAATCAGAACTCATCATCGACGGGAACCGGGATGCCTTCCAAAAGAGATACCGGAGGATAAGCATCCCGTATGGACCTACCCTTTGTTTCTCTCGAGGAGCTTTTCTATCATTTCCTCCCTTTCATCAAAGGATACAACCTTTTTCGAAGCATCGTAAACGTTGAGAAGTCCGGGGTAGATACGGCTGGCCAACTCCTCTACATCGTAGGCACGTGACATAATACGAAATTCCGGAATGGCAAACTCCTTTTGGTTGAAATCACCTTCATTCGCTGTTTTCACAAGATTGATGTAATACTCCTCGTCGCATTTCTCATCGGGACGGAAAACAAGTTGAGAACTGACAGTGGCAACATATCTGTTAATGTCATAAACCTCATCCTTTGTAAGAAGTATCCTCCCGTCAGTCTTCTTGGGCTTATAAACAAAACTATCATAAAGGCAGACAGCATGCTCTGGGGAAATCGGGATGTACAGGACAGCTCCGTTGTGCCAGAAAGCGACATCCGGCCCTTCCATTGGATCAGTGAAGAAATTCATCACAACAAGAGGGCTCCAGCCCAAGACAAAAGATGAGCCTTCCGGTGCTTCAAGAAGTATGGGCTTCAAATCATACATATAAGGTGCCATGAAGTGCGCCATATCATTCACCTCCCCAAGTGCCTCGCAGTCACGTGGAGTAGTAAGTTCTTTTAAAAAATTAAACTCCCAAAAAGTGTTGTATAGGTTTTCAGGCCAGTGAAACCCCCAGCTTTTTG
>CAVIUT010000070.1:0-10810 GCA_963646155.1 Eggerthellaceae bacterium
ATGCGGGAGCAAGCTATCCTATGGAAGTGGTACTCTGTCTTACTTCATAGAAAGATGTATAGTAATCCGTGAGGCTGTAGATTAGGTCTTTACTTTGTTTTTTATAAAACCTGGAAGCTCTTATGAATCCTGAGAGTTCAAGGTCTTTTAGAATCTTGGAGAGAGCTCCGTTCTCGCTAAGGTTACACTCAGATGTAAGTTCATTTCTTGTCATTCCCCGGTTCTTTCTACTAAGGGCTTCAACTACCTTTATGTATACGTGGCTGTTCGAGAATAAAGTGGCATATAGATGCTCAAATTCATCCAATAGTTCACCACTGGAACTGAAGAATATTCTGTCGATATTTTGTTTGAGGCTGTAATGGCGACTGAGAGTGTTGAGATAGTAGGGGATTCCTCCCATAATCATGTAGCACTCGGCAATCTCATAACGTGACCATGTGATTCCATTGTTCAGAAGAAAGAGTTCAGTTTCGTGAAGATTAAATGGTTTAAGGAATAGTCGCAGAGTCTGTCTGTTGAACAGACCACCTTTGTTTGATGCTATTTTTTCATCCATCCATGAGGTGGCAGAGCCACATACGATAAATATAAGGTTATCTCTTGTTGAGGCCCAATCATTCCAGAACCATTCAAAGACTGAAAGAAAATCAGACTTCTGAGTATCAAGCCAGGGCATCTCATCAAAGAAACCTGTACTCGTTAACTAACGAACCACTGTAAACGAAACAATCCAAGACTTTTCATAAAAAAACAACCTGCTTCCTGCTGCTGTCGAGAGCTTCCAGATAATCTCTAAGCACATTAAATGCATCCATCCATTTTTTGATACAAGGTTTCTTTCCGGGGTTTGCTTTTCTCATGTACTCATTCATGAAGACCTCGAGCTGTTCTTCCTTTGAACAGTTGTATCGTCCCGTTATCTTGAATGCAAAATTGTTATCGAAATAATTGTTGATGAGATAGGTCTTACCGACCCTTCTTCTTCCGTAAACTATGATTAGTTGGGCCGATTGTGACTCGACGCACTCGTTCAGGCGCTGCAATTCTGCTTTCCTTCCAATTATTTTCTTTGTACTTATAGAAGTATAATACAGATAAAAGAACAAAATTAAAAGATTCTTTGTCTAAATGTGCTTTGAAAAACGAGATTTAGACAAAGAATAAGTTAAAAAGCACCATTTTCTTTGGGAAAGAGGAGAAAAAGACAGGGGCAGGGAGGAACATTAAGCATAATCTGCGCTTTTCTCTTCAATATGCGGGACTTGAAATTTTAACCTCTGGAATTTGAGCATTAGAGAAATGTATTATTTTGTTGCATGAATATGAAAATAGCGTTTTTCATTTGCATAATTCTATCCTAAATAAGAGAATGCAGAATAAAGCTTAAAAAAATTGAAAAATTTTTGAAAAATTGGTTTACATTCTTTTTCAATGTGAGTATATTCTCTGTCAGAAATCGAAAAATGATAATCGTTCGGTTTCAGTAACCTCCTTTTGTTCCCCACGTATGGTTTCCTCCTTTTTGCCATGTGGGGTTTTTTATTGCCTTCATTTCAGCTATCTTATTCTTATGGAGAAAGACAATGACAAGGTTTGTTTTATGTGGAACAGGCTGGAGGAGCCTTTTCTTTATTCGTATTGCATCCGCTTTGAAGGATGAGTTTAGAATTGCCTCTATATATACCCACAGGGAAGATAAAATGAGTGAGCTTATTGAAAAAGGCTATAAAGCTTATCTTTCGCTCGACGATGCACTTGCCGCCAGTCACGATGCTGTGATAGTCGCCTCGGGAGATAACGGCTTTTATTCCCTCTTGAAAGAGCTTGAGTCAAGAGGTGAGACAGTTTTGAGTGAAACTACATTCTCATCCCTCTCGGAAGAAGAAATGGACGATGTATCAAATATGAGTGGATATACTCTTGAGCAATATTGGCATACTCCTCTATATGGCTCAATCAATGCTGTGCTTGGAAAAATCGGAAAGATAGAGAGCGTTTATCTATCGGCTCTCCATAATCATCACGCAGCATCGATTATGAGGGGAATATTCCCGTCCCTTGAAATAAATGATGTAAGAAGACTTCTCGATTCCTCTTCAAAGTGTCTCAAGACAGGAAGCCGTAAAGGACTTGAGAGGGGAGGTGAGATGGAGGATTATACACGTAAGATTACCTCTGTCGAGTTCAAGACGGGGGAGGTATTCATTACGGACTTCTCGTCCAATCAATACCACAGCTACATAATTCCGTCGAGGATTGAAATCAGGGGAGAAAGGGGCGTTATAACAGAAAAAGGTGTGACGTATATATCGTCAGAGGGATATCCTGTGAGGGAGGACTTCGTCTTCTCCCGGGAGGAGAGTAAACTCAATCACACACCGACGCTCTCTCATGTTACACTCGGGGGAGAAGTAGTATTCAAAAACGACTTCTACCCACTCCCGTTTTCCGACGACGAGATTGCAATTGCCTCCATACTGAGGGAATTTTCGAAAGGGAAACTCGATTACTCAATCGCCGAGGGTGTTGAGGATGCAAGAATTGGGAATTTGTTTTAGAGGAGAAAAAGAAAATGGAAAGTAAAACTTATGACTACAACTATGTTCCGTCATATATTGTCCGCTCGTGGGCAGACGAGAACGATATTGTAAAATACAACACTGCATTCGAAGAGGAAATTTATGTCGCTCATGTTGAGGATATGTATCTGGAGGAGTTGACAAATGACGGTGGGCTCGACCCCGAGCTCTCCGATTACTTTACATTCCGCCCTCTTGTCGAGGCGATGCTAAGTCTCTCTAAGGGCGATACCTCCCCCTTTGAAAACGATTTGTTCGATATCGCAGTCTTCTTGATGTTCGGCTACTATACAAACCCCTACGGCTACGGCCGTTTCTCCTCTTATCTAGTTGATGAAGTCACAAAAAGGGGTATTACCACTCTATCGACCCAGGATGGGGATGAGATATCTGAAATAGTGAGAGCAAAACTCAGAGAGACAAGGGATGTAGTCGACCTTCTGAGGATGCAGAGCCAGGCTTTTTTGATGGCGCCTTATATTATGGACCTCAAGCCCGTACTTGTCGAAGCTGATCGTGGAATGGGATTTTTCCTTTCCTCTTCTCCTCTTCTCTTCGGTAATCCCTATAATCCCGCTGTCTTTAATGACATTGTAGAGCCCTATACAAGAAGGGGCGCAGTCTTCTTTATGCCGCTCTCCCCGTCCTATGCCGTCTGTCTTTTCGACCGTACCGTTTACAAGACGAATGAGACTGACGGCCGTGTTGTTCTTTCAGAGGAAGATACAAAGTTTATGAACAGCTACCTCATTAACCTCGCGGACGATATCTGCTATACATGCTCAGACGAGGAATATTCAGCCTTCAAGAAGGAAAAATTCACAGGAGAGTTTGATGTAGGGTCTTTTGCCCCGTCATTTCTGAAGCTGAAGAACAGGCTTCCGGAAGATAAGGATGAGAAAAGGGAGCTTCCCTCTCTTATGGCAAGCTACGATGAGGAGGCTTTCTCCTCTCTGGGAGATGAAGAGAAAGTCCCTGTAGACTTTTACCGTAAGCGTATGGATTACGTTTATTCAATCCTGGGAAAGAAAGCCTGATTAAAGGTACGTATCTTCTTCGCTCTTCTTTCTCACCATGAAGAAGGAGAGCAGGAAGAGGACAACGATGAATGCCAGGAAATAGAGGGCGCTCTCTTCCGTGTTGATGGAGCAGAGGAAGTCATATGTTCCGTGGAGGAGGATAGGACAAAGAAGTGACAGTACTCTCGATACGACAGCGAGTCCTCTGTCGCCCTCGAGGTCATGTCTCTTCTCCTTGCCGTACCACACCCCCATGAAGACTCCGAAAGAACAGTGTCCGGGGATTGCTGTGACGGCACGTGTAAGTGCAACCGAGAGGCCGAAGCGGAAGACATAGAGTATGTTCTCCCATAGTGCAAATCCCAGCGATACAGCCACGGCATATACCACGGCATCGTACTGGCAGTTGAATTCGAAGCTGTTGTAGGTACGCTTTCTCAAGAGAAAATACTTCGAACCTTCCTCACTGACTGCGACGACAACATAGTACATCAGGATGTTGTAAGCGAGGGATTCGGGGGCGTAGTAGAGTGAGAGGACATAGGTTCCAAGCTCCTCCAATACCATAGCAATCACAGTCGAGAATATTCCCGATACTATGAGAAGAAGTATGAATATGGGATTCTCTTTCTCGAGCTTATCTGCCTTATATACCTTTATAAGCAGGAATATGGCGGGAATGACGGCTGAAAGTACGAGTATGGTTCTCGGGAGAAGTAAGAAATATAAAAGCATTAAATTATCCTCTTTCTCTATTGTAATCACATTTTATATAAAGGAACATAGCGCAATCGGGGTGGGGTATTAGCATTTTCATAATAATCGGCTCATATTTTTCCGATATCCTCACCTCACAATGCTATTGGATGAGGACGTAAAAAAATTGTAAAATTTGCACTAAGCATATAAACAAAAGCGACAGATTTTTGTATTATATTGATGATATCCGGCTATGCCGTATATCTGTTTGGTGTTGGGTGAACCCGTTCGCTACTTTTTCAGTCATACAATCCCCCCTTTACTGACTGGAAATGGATGGGTTTACCTCTTTTTTTTGAGTGCTCTCAATTCACTTTGAGAAAGAAAGTCGATAGCTTCGACGTTGCGACCTTGAATCATCTGCCAGATGGCACTTTCGGCCTTTATCCTTCCCCTTGCATGTTTGAACGGTAGGAAGCCGTGCATTGAATTCTCGCAGACTAAAACCTTCGCCTTTGTGCCGTCGGAAGAGAGTCTTTCTCCGTATAGAATCGAATCGTCATAGAGGGGGTCTATGCCGCTTGCGATAATCAATGTCGGAGAGAGGCGCGATAAGTCCTGCGATAGAAGCGGGCTCATCAGAGGAGAGAGACTGTCCTTTGTCTCCCGCGAGTATGCTTTGATGTAGTAGCTCAGCATCTTGAGTGTCAATACCGGGGTCTCCTTATACTGCTCTGTAGACTGTGTGCGTAAGCGTCCGTCTGTCAGCGGGTAGAGGAGAATGTTGCCGTTCGGCATCGGACCCTTACGGTCCCTGAGGAGTATTGTTGCAGTAGTAGCAAGGGTAGCGCCGAAACCGTCACCTGCTATGTAAACATGGTCTGAGTCAATCTTCCAGTATTTAATGCCGTCCATTGCCCATAGTACAGCATCATAGCAGTCTTCAACTGCCGTGGGGAATTTATACTGTCCAAGTCTGTAGTCGACAAGAAGCACCACGCATTCCATTTTTGATGCGAAGTACTTCAGGTAGCTGAGATAGAAGTCCATGTTTGCATGTAGCCATCCACCACCGTGGAAGAAGATGACAAGAGGAAGAGGGCCCATGTCTTCCTTTGACTTACTTGTAAGGTAATAGGCGGTTATCGTCCTGCCGTCGGATGTCGGGACGACATAGCTTACGGTATTAACCTTCCTGAGGGTGTGGGCAATATATTTGTTCTTGAGCCTCTTTGGATAGCTCATGTTATTTAAGTTTTTTATATCTTCAGGAGTCAGTTCTTCCGGATTGAGAGAGTAAAATTTCTGAAAACCTTCTATGAAGAGCCTGTCACTCCTTGTCAATTTCAAGTCAGACATACCTATATATTTATACACATTGAAGTTTATTGCAATAATTTCCTAAAGGATATTCTTTCCCGGGTACTTCGGGTCGGATGTGAAAAGGATGCCAAGTTTCCTCAACCCCGTACTGTCTCCGGGCGACGGAATGTGGGTCATATGCACATCGAGTCCTTTAAGGGAGGGAAGAGCCGAGAGTGCTTTCCGGCTCTCTTCGTTCTCCGCGCTCGACATAGCCAGGGCCGTAAGAGTCTCGTCGAGATTGAGGGAGACTCCCTTTCCCGAAAGAAGGTCTCTTTTCATGTGTGTTATCGACTGGATTACACTGCTGCTGATTAAATCCTTTTTCCTGTCTATTCCCGTAATGACCTTCAAGGCGTTGAGGATGAGGGCGCTTGATGCGTGGAGCTCCATCGAATTGTGGGCCGTGACTATTCTGCCGTCACCGAGTTCTATTGCAGCGGCACATACAGTTCCGTCCTTTCCCTTTCCCTCTCTTATGGCCTTCTCGAGTTCTTCACGAGAGGGAAGAACAACGCTTCTCATTTCTCCTGTAAGTCCGGCTTTATCCATGATGGAGTTCATCCTTGTTACGGTTTCCTCATCAAGAATGCCGGCTGCATAATCGGTAAGGGTCTGGTAATAGCGCCTGATAATCTCTTCCCTTCCCGCTTCTCTACATGCCTCGTCGTCGATAATGCCGAAGCCACAGCGGTTGACACCCATATCTGTCGGGGACTTATAGGGGCACTCCTCTCCGCTTATGCGCTCGATTATCTTTCTCAAGAGCGGGAAGGCCTCGAGGTCTCTGTTGTAGTTGACGGCAAGTTTCCCGTAGTTCTGGAGGTGGAAGTGGTCTATGAGGTTTATATCCCCAAGGTCGACTGTCGCAGCTTCATAAGCAATGTTCACAGGATGGTCGAGGCTGAGGTTCCAGATGGGGAATGTCTCATACTTGGAGTATTGAGGTTTTTCGCCTCTCTTTGCCTCATGATACATCTGACTGAGGCATGTTGCGAGTTTACCGCTTCCGGGGCCGGGTGCATTGACGATGACAACGGGAGCGTCTACTGGAATGTATTCATTCTTACCATATCCGTCATCGGATACAACAACATCTATGTTCGCCGGATATCCCGGGGTCGCGGGATGGGTGTATACCTTGATTCCCATCCTCTCAAGCTTTTCCTTATACAGGACTGCCGAGGGTTGACCGGAGAAGCGTGTGATTACGACCTTGTCGCACTTGAGGCCGTAGGAAGCGAAGTCGTCAATCATCTTCAGGACATCGGCGTCGTAGCTTATCCCGAAGTCACCTCTCATCTTCCTCTTTTCTATATCACCGGCATAGATGCAGATTATAATATCGAGGTGTTCCTTGAGTCCCTGGAGGACAGCCATCTTGTTGTTCTCGTCAAAGCCGGGAAGTACACGGGATGCATGCATATCGTGAAGGAGTTTTCCTCCGCACTCTATGTAGAGCCTTCCTTTTCTCGACTGAACTCTCTCGAGAATGAACCTTGTCTGTTCCTCAATATATTTTCTGCTGTCAAAGCCGGTTTTCTTCATATACACCTCGAATAAGTCCCTTCCTGGGTGGAAGGGACGGGATAGTAAATTATTTAAGTAGGCTGCTGAAAGCGAGAAGAACCTCGTCGCCTTCACAGCCGGAGAGTACTTTCTTCGCAAGTTTCTTTCCAAGCTGTACGCCTTCCTGATCGAATGAGTTGAGGTTCCATAAGAAGCCCTGGAACATGACCTTATTCTCATAGTGCGCAAGAAGTGCACCCAGTGCCTCGGGAGTCAACTTGTCGCCGTAGATGAGAGATGACGGCCTATGTCCTTCAAACTCCTTATTCGGGTTCTCGTCATCCTTTCCGAGTGCGAATGCAACAATCTGAGCCGAGAGGTTTGCGTTGAGCTTTTCCTGGCTCGTTGATCCGTCTGTGACGATGTCGAGTCCGCGCTGGTTATGCTTGAAGCCGATGAACTGGAGCGGCACGATATCTGTTCCCTGATGGAGTAGCTGATAGAAGCTGTGCTGGCCGTTTGTTCCGGGCTCGCCGAAGATAACCGGGCCTGTAGGATAGTCGACAGCACTTCCGTTTCTATCCGTGTGCTTTCCGTTGGATTCCATATCGAGCTGCTGGAGATGAGCCGGGAATCTCGAGAGTGCCTGCGAGTAGGGGAGGATTGCTGTTGACGGATAGAGGAGGATATTTCTGAGGTATACTCCGATAAGTGCATCCATGAGAGCACCGTTCTTCTTTATGTTCTGTACCGTTGAGAGCCTGTCTTCTTCGTGTGCACCCTTCAAAAGCTTATTGAATGTATTGAAGCCGTAGCAGAGTGAGAGGATGACGCCTCCGACAGCAGATGTTGAGGAGTATCTACCACCGATGTAGTCATCGATGAAGAAGGAAGCGAGAAGTGACTTGTCCTTGCTGAGAGGGCTTGTCTTACTTGTTACTGCAACCATGTGCTTCGAAGCAACAAAGCCTTCGATAGGGGAAGAGGAGAGTACATTGAGAACGAGGTCTCTGTTTGTGAGTGTCTCCTGTGTTGTTCCGCTTTTCGATACGAGGACGAAAAGTGTTGTCTCGAGGTTCAGCGAGTTGATTACAGCAGCAGCATCATCAGGGTCGACGTTGGAGATGAACTTTCCTTCCAGCATCTTTGTCTTTGTGCCCTTAGCCCAGCCTTCAAGCGCGATGTAAAGTGCTCTAGGTCCCAGATCCGACCCGCCGATGCCGATTTGACAGACAGTCTTGAACTTCTTTCCTGTCGAGCCCTTTATCTCGCCCGAGCGTACCTTTGCTGCAAATTCCTTAATCTTCAAGAGTTCTCCCTTGTAGAACTCCTCTTTGTTTTCTCCGTCTGCATTGACTTCCGTCTTAAGTACGTTGCCGCGTGTTAAATGATGAAGAACGAGCCTGTCCTCTCCTACGTTCATTCTTTCCCCGCTGAGAACTGCCTTGTACTTATCGATGAGTTCCATTTCGTCAGCCAGCTTCTGCAGATCCCTTACGATGTTCTCGTCAACGGGTTCTGCCGCCCAGTTGTAGCTGAGGCCGCCACCGAGCTTGATTGAAGAAGAGTTTATTCTCTCTGCGGAGAGAACGCTCTTGATGTCGACTGTTTTGTCGCTTTTGAGCTTCTGGTAGGCTTTGGTCTCTGTCAGTTTCTTGTAATCCATAATTATTCCACCCTTTTATTTTTCTTAGTTTTTAAAAGTATAACGCTATTTTACTCGGTATGTACTAGTCTTTTATCTCGGGAATACGTGAATTAAATGATTCAAGCAGGTCTTCCTTCGTCATTCCCTCCCTCAGGATAAGGAAAATCGTATCATCGCCGGCAAGAGAGCCCAGGATTTCCGGCAGTGCCAGCACATCGAGGGCAAAGCCTACGCTGTTTGCATGGCCCGGGCGTGTCTTGATTACCCCGAAGTTTCCCGAGAATTCAATTGATATGATTCCTCTTCTTACATCCTGTATGTAGCTCTTTTCGCTTTCACTTATTAAATCGGAATCGGGAAGGGCATAGTAGTATCCTGACCATCCGTCGGAAATCTTGCCGACCTTGAGCATCTTGAGGTCCCTCGATAGTGTTGCCTGGGTTACCGTATAACCTTCTTCCTTCAGGAGTTCAAGCAGTGTGTCCTGATTGTCTATACGGTTGTTTTTTATGATTTCCTTCAGTGTTGATAATCTGTTGTTCCTTTCTTTCATTGTTTCCTCTTTTTGCATGTTTATGCAAACCTCATTCATGATAATAATAATATTTATACAAATCAAGTTTAATTTTTAAGGAGTTAAATCCCATCTTGTGTATTAATTTGCACTTCAGATGTGGATTTATTCAAAAAACAGACAAACTGGAGATAAACTGGATAGCCCCGGGATGCGCTATGCTGATGAGAATATATGGTTGATGCTGAGAGTGATGGTTGAACTTTATTGGGGTATCTCTGCCGACAATCAATGAGCATATTAAGTATGGTATATGCAGATAATGAATTGTAAGAAGTACCAACTATTCGGAAATTCCGAATGGTTCAATTGGAATGTATCTGTCAGATGTACAGTCGAGTTATGGATAATGCCACCTGAAGTGGCGGTACAGCGTTTTCAAAGTTCTTTTTCACCGTAACATTCTCAGAGATAATGAAGAAATGTATCATTACTTCATTGAGAACAAGCTTGTAAGGGAAATCTTCGAGCGTTATCCGAAGAGTGACAATCTCGATGAAGTCCTGATGAAGACAAGTCTTCTTAATGCTTTCTACAGCACAAACGTTGCCATGCAATTACCGTTGCTCAATATGGCAAAACATATCGTAAGGCTCTCAAAAGAAGAAAATCTTGATGATTTGATATCTTCCGGCAGTCAGGATGCCGTGACTAAGATAGCGGAACTTGACGGGAAGTGCTTCCTCTCTTTTGCATCCAAGTATTGCTGCAACTCGAATAATACTGACGCTTATTACATTTATGACAGTCTCGTGAGAAGAAGGGTTTACGAATATTTCAGAGATAACAAAGGCGTCTACGAGAGAGTGACTGAGAAGGAATTGAAGAGCGACTATGCCTTCTATTGCAGGGCGCTCGAAAAATACATCGAGCTTAATAACCTCAAAGGTACCAAGCGGGAAATCGACTGGTATATATGGGGAAAAGAAAAATTACGTATATATGAGGAGAAGAAGAAATGAGCTTGAGATGTCATGAATGTGGAAGAGAATATGAGAGTGGGAGAGGTTTTAGTGGCACTTATTGTTGTATGGGGTGCTATGAAAAGGCACGTCAGAGGGAAAAAGATGCTGATGCCGTGAGTGCTCAGAAGAAAGTTGCTGATTTACAAGCTCAATTGATGCAGGACGAAATTAATGCCAAAAGACGTGCAATAGCGGAAGAAAAAGCAAAAAAACAAGCCAAAAAGGAGCAGGAGAAAGAAAAGAAAGAAGCAAAAAAAAGCTGATATGTTGGAAAAGGCTAAAGTTACAAGCTCGGAAAGCCTTTCGAGAATTTCTCGTCTCTGTCTGACAATGGGATTCTTAGGAGTTCATAGATTTGCTGTCGGCAAGTTTATCTCTGGTATTGCTATGCCTGGTGTTCTTGTTTTTGGAATAATGATGGCAATCACTGAACGCGATGCAACTATGCTGGC
>CAVIUT010000071.1:0-10783 GCA_963646155.1 Eggerthellaceae bacterium
GGTAATGAGAATGGCTAAAACTATGATTTAGGCGTTAGGGGGTGTGAATAGTAACAATTGGTGTGTCTCTTTTCCTGGAATCTACTTGCCGTCAGGAGTGCCTTTGTGCTATAGCCTGGAGAAAGGGATGGAGCAAAAGGACAACGGGAACGATGCATAAAAAATAACGGATTGAAGAAAAAAATGATGGTCGTATAGAATGGACTTGATGTACTATATTACCAACAAAAGACATCGAAGGAGAGACAATTATGTTCAATGATAAAGAAAGATTAGAGTTTAGAAAGAAGATTGCTGCAGTAATCAAGAATAAGATTGTAGATGTTAATGCCGCGCTCGATACCAATGTTCAGGATGATGAGGACGAAGAAGGCGAAGAATGTGCTGCTTCTTTGGAAGAAAGCAATGAGAAGAAGGGGGAGTAAGCTCCTAAGCTTTTATCCTTCTATCTACTTTCTTCTGAAAGAAGGAGGCAGCTTATAATCTTTATATAAATAATGCCCCTGAGGTTTTTCCCGGGGGCATGTTGTTTTCTAATCCCATTGTTTGATACCTTTCAGTATCTTCTCCTCACTTCGTTTCTTCGGGTCAATCTTAAACTCAATCCTCTTGACGCACCTTGTCATAATTGCGGCAATAATGAAGTAGATTATTGCTGTTGCAATCAAGGGGAAGAATGCCTCATAAGTACGGCTTCTCACGAGGTCTGATATCTTCGTCAAATCAAGAACTGCTATATAGCCGACAACGCTGGACTCTTTGATAAGAGTTACTATGTCGTTACGGTAAATCGGCAGGAAGTGCTTTGCTGCCTGCGGAAGGAGTATTTTGAAGAAAGACTGGCTGTCGGTGTACCCGAGGGCCTTTGCAGCCTCAAGCTGTCCTTCCGGTACTGCATTACATCCGACACAGAGCATATCGTACATCGAGCAGGAGAAGATGAGCGTGAAGCCCACAACGCTTACCCACATGCCACTGAGGCGCGATGAACCGAATATTATATAGTAGAGTATCATCAAGAGGAGTACTGTCGGCATTCCCTCTATAAGCCAGTTGTAAAAATTGTTAATTGCATTCGCTACAACATTGCCGTGCCTGCAGGAAAGGTAGATGCAGAAGCCGAGGATTGTTCCGAGAACAATTGAACAAATGGTGATTAAAACAGTCACTCCGGCACCCTCTAAAAAGAGTTTCCATCTGTTTTCTCTGATGAAGGTCTTGTTGAAACTCGAAAGAAGTTTATCGAAGAAGGCAACTGTGTTGCTGTCTTCCCCTATGACAACAAGGTTGATAGGCGTTGAATAGTATACATCCGAGAGCGTTCCCGTCTCGTTACGCTCTTCGCTGACGACTATATTCATTCCTATGTCGTACTTACCTGTCTCGACTCCCGGGGCGATTGATTCAAACGGCACCTCATAGAAGACGGGGTTGTAGCCGTAGGCAGCACAGAAAAGCGATATGAACTCGACATCATAGCCGGAAAGAGTGCCGTTGCTTATAAACGAGAAGGGCTCGTATCCACCTTCGACTGCGATGCTGATGCTGCCGTTTTCACCTGTAAAGGTGATGGGGTCGAAGGAACTGGTTTCGGGGTCGAAGTTATCAATCCAATAGGAGTAGAGCCTCTCGCTTGTGCCGTCTTCCTTACACTTTGCAATGAATTCATTGAGTTCCCTGAGGAGCCTGTCCTGCTTTTCATTGTTCCCGATGATACATGTTGCGTTGATATATCCCGCAACCTCATCAAGTGTTTCGAGCTCCGGATGGTTTGCCTTCTGGATGCCGTAGCTTACACCTTCAATGAGGTATGCATCGACCTTGCCGCTTGTGAGGGCGTAAATCATATCATTCGGCATTGTGTAGTACTGGAATGTTGTATGAGGAACCTTATCCTCTATAAGCTCTTCATATAAAACTGCAGTCTGTACTGCGATGTTCCTGCCGTCGAGGTCCTCGATTGGCGTATCCTTCGGGTACTTTGCAGCAAAGAGGGAAACCGGAAGAATAAGTAAGAGGAGGATAATAAATATTTTCGTTAATGCTTTCATCGTTACTCCTCCACCCAGCCGAATGTGATGTCTATGCGGTTTACATAGCCGTTATCGTCTTCCACCTGATACTCCTTGAGGGTCGTGGTTTTATCTGCAAGGATGGACAGGAAGAGTTCGTTGTCGCTCTTCGCCGCCTCTGCAGGCTCACCTTTGTAGCGGATGAAGAGCGAGAGTGTGTCGCTCTTCTCGGAGTACTCGACTGTCGCGATGATATCAGGATTATCCTCGTAGTCAGCAATATTGTTGATACATATTTCTTCTATTGCTAGGCTGAGCTTACTCAATCTTTCCGATTCAATGAGAAGCTTCTCACCGTAGTTCATAAGCTCCTCGTTCATAGCCTCCAAATCGAAGTCGGTGGATGTAATCCTGTAGGCAAGGGTAGTCAGTCTCTGGATAAAGCGCCTTGTCTTCTCCTTCCTCGGATGGTCGAAGATTTCCTTCGGAGTTCCTTCTTCGTAGATACCGCCTTCATCCATGAAGAATATCCTATTTGATATTTTACGGGCAAAATCCATCTCATGGGTGACAATCATCATTGTGTGGCCTGACTTTGCAAGAAGTTTGATTACAGACTGGACTTCCCCGATCATTGACGGGTCGAGTGCTGATGTCGGCTCATCGAAGAGGATAATCTCCGGGTCCATTGCAAGGGCACGTGCGATTGCAACACGCTGTCTCTGACCGCCCGAAAGCTCATCGGGGTAGGAGAATACCTTTGTTGCAAGACCTACTCCTGTCAACAGTTCCATTGCCTTGTCGTATGCTTCCTGTCGACCACGGTTGAGAAGAGTAATCTGAGGATTCATGATATTCTCGATAACTGTCTGATGTAGAAAGAGGTTGAATGACTGGAAAACCATCCCCATCTTCTTTCTCACTTCATTGAGGTCGCAGCCGGGCTCTGTGATATCGAGACCGTCGACGATAATCTGACCGCTGGTCGGCTCTTCAAGCATGTTGATACATCTCAAGAGTGTACTTTTACCAGTGCCGCTGGGTCCGATAACTGCTATTACATCACCACTGTTGATGGTGACGTTGATGTCTTCGAGTGGACAGCAGTCATCAAACTCCTTACGTAAATGCCTAAGTTCAATCATTTGGCATAACCCTTTGGAAAAGAAATCTTTTCCCCCAAAAAATAATGCCGGAAACCCGGACACATGAGGTGCAAACTGCACCCACCAAAGCATGCATGCTTTATTTTTCACAAATGGGGGGGATATGCAATACCTAAGACTAAAAATAACCACATTTATTTGAATTTGTCGAGGATTTTGTTTTTCCTTGAAAATGAGTGGCCTTCTTTGATCACCCACATATTTGAAAATTGCGTGTTTTCCGCTGGCTGTCAGCCTCAGTATCCTGTCGAATACCTTCTTGTCACGGAAACATTAAGTCCACCGTGTGACCTGCACCTTCCTCCAAGGAGTCAGGCTCGATATCCTGTCGAATATCTTCAGCCCCGGAATTACACTGACCCAGGTTCAGTTCCGCTTTTACGTGCCGTCGCGCGGGTGATATCTCTATCACTATTAAGTACCTTAGAATCTTTCTCCTTCTGATGCAAGATAATTCAATCAAATCCAGCTTGTATTCTTTTTCCATCAGAGAACTGATTTCTTCCACACATCCGGCGTCTTCAGAGCTTTTAGCTTTTAGGCAACATGAAGTGACCTCCCAAGAAGAAATCGCAAAGACGTGAATTCGGCGCAATACATGGGATTGAAAAAATCACAGCATAGAGCTTTAGCTCATGCAACAAACGGAGGCCACTTATGTGTGAGAGTAGTGTAATTTATGTCGGCGTTGATGCCCACAAGGAAAATGACAGCGTTTGTTTTGTACTGCATACCTCAGCAGACCAAACACCATACAAGTTCTCCCCGGCGGGCAAGTCTTGCACATTTATAGAGTATGTACAGAGTTTCATAATGATATTCCGCCCCGTACTCGTTTTCTATATTATCTGCAAAAGAGTACAGCTCTTCCTCGGTGTACAACTTATCCTGCATATCATACAGGGTATATCTGTCTTCCGGATCTGCAATGAGTTCTCTCTCGAATATAACAGCTTCATAGCTTTTAACCTTTTCGTATTCTTTCAGGTCTTCAAACGGTACAATGCCGAGCTTTTTATCCTCTGAATGCAGTTCATATCCCACATTCATGATATAGCAGGCATACTTGAACTCGCAACCATACTTATCGCTACAGTACTGTGTCAAGTCTTTGCTTGTGTATTCGATTACTGTTCTTTTTCCGATTTTCAGCATCCACGGGGCAGCACGTTTCACGTCTATATCGTAGAGCTCGTTCTCTTCAATAAACTTTGAGCCGGGATGAATAACAGCCGGTATTTCTTTGTCAGTGGCTTTAACCGTATAAAAATAGAAATCTCTACTCATTGTTAATGCTCCTTCATGTATAAAAGAATTGTATCATAGATAACTTTCTGTTTCTCAAGACTTATTATTTGCCTCATCTCCTGCCGTTTTTTGCTCAGGTGGTGGCAGTCGATGCAATTCTGAATCGATAATGCTGTTCACATAACTTAAAAGTCGGGAATCGAACCATCGTACTCGATTTGGGAAGCCGGTGCATTGCCTTTGTGCTAACAACACAATGAGAGAATAATAAGGGAAGTTTTCAGCTATGCTACTATTTTACGGCAACTGTATACTTTGTTATGTTATATTGCCATCAAGACGGAGTCGTTCGATTTAATGGGAGCATATTTAAACAGGCTCTTTCATTTCTTTTGGCTTGTGGTATAGTGTAGAAGGAAATATGTGAGATGCAATGAGTAGTTTTGATAAGTCCGAATACTGGTTTGACGGAGTAGAGTATGATTTAGAGACGGCCTGACTATGTTGGAAACAAAGCGGTTACTCTATGTTGGTTTTATGTGCCATCAAGCTGTTGAAAAGGCTTTGAAAGGTTGTTTTGTTACGCGTAAACCGGATGAAGAACTACCGTATATTCATAAACTCATGCGATTAGCTAATCTTTGCGGTATTTCGTCTGAGATGGAAGATGAACAGTTGAATTTCCTGGATATTCTCAGCCCTTTGAACGTAGGAACACGCTATCCTGAGGAGAAGGAAAGACTACTTAATTCGCTTACGCCTAAATATTGCCAGGAGTTGTTGAGTAAAACAGAGGAGTTATGTAAATGGATCAGAAAGAAGTGTTAAGTATTGCAAGAGGCTATGCTTCTGCTGTTAGAAAAGTTCTTCCTGCCAAAGGTATTTATCTCTATGGCTCCTATGCTCGTGGAACGGCCGGAAAGGATAGCGATATCGACATTGCGGTAGTAGTTGATGAGCTTCCGGATGACTATCTGGGAACGCTTGCACTACTATGGAAGCTGACGAGAGGTGAAGGAATCGACATCGAGCCTGTTCTTCTTAAAAGTACTGATGATAAGAGTGGCTTTCTTAATACTGTCTTAAAAACAGGTATCCCTGTCTAGCAGATAGATTCTGCCGTCTTATCATGGAGTAGAGAAAGTTCGGGCAGAGGCTCAAAATCCTATATTGAAAACGAGCGAGAACGGCGTTCCCGATACTTCTACATTCTTTCCAAGTGTATGGAAGTAGGGGATGGCAAAACCTATGAGGGTGCCGAGTGCTGCGCCGGCGAGGACATCGGTCATGAAGTGGCTCCCGCTCATAATGCGGAATGCAGCCTCAATGGTAGCCAGGGAAAAGACTCCGACAGAAACTGGGATTTTCCAATTGCTTTCAGGATTATATTTAGAGAACGTGTATGATACAAATGATGCCGTCAAAAAGGCCATTGTTGTGTGGCCGGAGGGGAAGGACTTCGACCAGTCGTCTTTCTTGCTCTCGGGGGGATTATCGTAGTAGAGGTATGGGCGGTCTCTGTTGACAGCATACTTTAGAAGTTCTTTAGCTCCCCAGCCGAGGAGAAAGGACTCTGCGTACATCACTGCAGTTGTCCCGAACCTCTTCTCTCCGGAGAATGCTGTGATGAGCGGAGTGGCGAATAGGGTTATATCGAGAACAGTTGATGCCGTGTCGAGGGATGAGTTGTATTCCTTCATGAAAACCCTATCGAAAGAGTTGACGTTATTCTTATCCAGCGGTGTATATGCCGGCAGTGCAGAAACGAGCAAAGCAAGAAGTAAAATGGTGACGATTTTTCTTTTCATGGCTGTATTCTAATAAAAAAGACCGGGTTACAAAAGCTTCCCGGCCTCCGCATTCAAGAAATGTGATTATCTGATTCTGAGTTCAGTATCGACATCGAAGAATCTAGCCTTAGCCATATTCACCAACAGCGACACCGGCTCTCCTACTGTCGGGATAACCGACGGGTCAATCTTTCCGACGATGTTTGCATTGTCGGTTGTGACATAGACCTGCGTCTCGCTTCCGAGAGGCTCGACGACGCTCACGTTACCGTTGATTGTCTTACCTTCCTGAACAACATGCGAGAACTCTACATCTTCCGGTCTTATACCGAATGTGACTTTCTTTCCGACATACGGCATGAGGAACTTAGCCTGTTCATCAGTTACATCGAGTGTGAAGGATGCGCTCTTGAGGTATGTCTTGTCGCCGCTCTTCTGTACATCGACTGTGATGAAGTTCATGGGTGGGGATCCGATGAATCCTGCGACAAACTTGTTGTCAGGCTCGTTGTAGAGTTCCATCGGGCCGCCGATCTGCTGGATTACACCAAGCTTCATGACGACAATCTTGTCAGCCATTGTGAGAGCTTCAACCTGGTCATGTGTGACGTAAATCATAGTAGCCTGAAGTCTGTTGTGGAGGTTGCTGATTTCCGCTCTCATCTGGACCCTGAGCTTAGCGTCGAGGTTCGAGAGAGGCTCGTCGAAGAGGAAGACCTTAGGATTACGTACGATAGCTCTTCCGACAGCAACACGCTGTCTCTGACCACCGGATAGTGCCTTCGGCTTTCTCTCGAGGAGTGCTTCGATGTCGAGAAGTTTTGCAGCCTCTCTGACTCTCTGGTCAATCTCTTCCTTCGGGAGCTTTCTGATCTTAAGACCGAATGCCATGTTGTCATAAACTGTCATGTGAGGATAGAGAGCATAGTTCTGGAAAACCATTGCAATGTCTCTGTCTTTTGGAGGTACGTCGTTCATGACCTTACCGTCGATTGTGAGAGTTCCGGATGAAATGTCCTCAAGTCCGGCAACCATTCTGAGTGTTGTACTCTTACCACAACCGGAGGGGCCGACAAGAACAACAAACTCTTTGTCTTCGATTTCGATGTTGACGTTATCTACTGCCTTAACGCCGCCATCGTAAATCTTACAGATGTTTTTTAGACTTACTGCAGCCATTTGTTTCTCCTTTTTTGTTTTGGTTACTTTAATATTTTCCACCTGCTTTTGAGTTAAAACAAATAAATTATTAGGTATTTTCTCCCTTTTTATTGTTGTTTTCTGTGTTTTTTTAATTTAAAATGACTAAAAAGTAGGATTTAGTCACAATGCCCAAAATATTCACATCCACCGAGAGAAAACATATAGAGCAGGATTTATTTGCCTCCGCTTCAAAGTGTCTCAGGCTCTACGGCGTGAGAAAGACGACGGTTGATGAGATAGTTAGTACGGCGCACATAGCAAAGGGAACTTTCTATCTCTTCTTCGACTCGAAGGAGGACTTGTTTATTACACTTCTTGAAGAGTTTATATCCTCCCTTGAGGACAGGTACCTCGAGATGCTGAAGGAGCTTGACGAGAATCATATTGTGACGTCACTCAGTGAAGTCTTTTATAAGATTGCAGACCTTTTTTATAAGGAAGGTATATTCCGTCTACTCGACAGCGAGAATGCTGCTCTTATAAAGAGGAAGGTGAGTGAGGAGAAATTTAATGCGCTCGTAGGAAGAATCGACAGCACATATAAATCCCTCTTTTCCTATTTCTCCATAGATAACGGGGAGGATATCGAGAGATTCAAGAAGGCATATAAGGCCATCCTTTCCCTTTTTCTTCTTGATGATGAGGATTTTGATGAAAAAACAATAAGAACACTCATAAGGGGACTTGTCCTTCAGCTTGTCGAATAAAGGACGAAAAAATCAGCCACCGGGAGTGCCGACAGCTGACTATCGAGTCATTTGTTTGCTATTCGTTTTCGTTGGCTTTTGCCGAGCGGCAGAGGAGTGGAAGGGGAGAATCATTCTTCTCTTCCTCTTCCTTTCCGAGCTTTTCAATCATTACCCTGACAATGCGCCTGTCTTCGACTTTGAGCACGTGGAGAACAAACGAGTCAGTCTTGATTTCAAACTGTTTGCCGTCCTCGGGAATTGTCGAAAGGTTCGACATGACATAGCCGCCGACAGTATCGTAATCCTCGCTTTCAGGAAGTTCTATTGCCGTTCCCTTGTTTATATCTTCAATTAATGTGTCTCCGCTGACGGACCACTTGTTTTCCGATATCTTTACAATCTCGGCCTCTTCCTCGTTATCGAACTCGTCATAGATGTTGCCGACAATCTCTTCGATAAGGTCTTCCATTGTAATTATTCCGGCAGATGAACCGTATTCATCGATTACGATTGCAAGGTGCACCTTATTAGCCTGCATATCTGCAAAAAGCTTATCTGCATGGATTGAGTCCGGAACAAGGTAAGGCGCGCGAACGAGGTCCTTAACGCTCTTTTTATCCTTGCTGTTGAGGTTGAGGTTGATAAGAAATTCCCTGGCAATAAGAATTCCCTTGATATCATCATGGTCTTCGCCGTAGACAGGAAAGCGTGAGAACCCCGAGTCTTCAATATCTTTCAATATCTCCTCGTCTGTAGCATCTTCCTGTATCCAGAGTACATCGGAGTCTCTCGTCATAATCTCGTCAACCGGGGTATCGTTGAACTCGAATACATTCTGTATCCATTCCTTCTCGTCTTCCTCGATTGATCCCGATTCTCCGGAAGCATCGACCATAAGGCGTATATCTTCCTCTGTGACTTCCTCGTCGTTGCCGTCCGTCTTGAGTCTTAAAATCTTGAGGACAATGTTCGTGCAGAATGATAACAGCCTTACAAAGGGCCTGAATACGATACTGAGTGCACTTACGAGCCCAGCGACCTTTCTCGACCATCCTTCGGAGCGCTGCTGCGCAATTCTCTTCGGCACAAGTTCACCGAATATGAGTGTGAAGAACGAAATGATTATCGTGATTATGATGACTGCGATGGAGTTTAAAAGAGATACCGAGCCCGGGCATCCGATTTTCTGCAACCATGCAACAAGATGTTCGGAAAGCACATCTGCCGAGAATGCAGCACCTAAGAATCCTGCTAGTGTTATGCTAATCTGGATGGTGGATAGAAAACTTGACTGGTTTTCAACCATCTTTAATAGTTTTGCCGATGTCTTGTCGCCTTCCTCAGCCTCTTTCTTGAGCTGAATTGGATTGAGTGATATTACTGCAATTTCAGTACCGGCAAATATTGCGTTTACTAGAATAAGAAGAACCTGGAGTATAAGGGTTGACTGGACTGTCATTTTTTTGCCCTCCTTGTTCTTCTTTTGGCGAGAGGAGGAACCTCATCCGAATCTGATAGTTGTTGTGAGTAGTGGCTACTATGGCCGTCGTCCATTAAGATTAAATCTTCCTTTGCACTTTTAGCTGTGCGTTATAATTTGTAGATACAGAAAATAATAATAAGAGTTTAATTCTTCGTCAATTATCAGACTTTGGACGAATGAGACGCACATTCAGCATTTTGAGAAGTGGTGGTGGAGAATAGAAAAAAGCGGCGTAAGGGAATCGGACCCTCGTACTCGGCTTGGGAAGCCGGTGCACTACCACTGTGCTAACACCGCATCACGAGAAGAATAACCTAAAAACGGTAAGAAGGGAAGTAGACAAAGGTTCAATTTGTGTTCCAAAACAACCTTTTTTGCACATTAATAAAATTATCATTGCAATTTGAAATATCTCTTTTTTTTGATAAGAAAAGTAAAATAATCTCGACATAAAATGTAGAAATTAGTATACTAAATCTGGGTAAGAAGATGAGGAGTGAAGTGTTTATTGCGGAGCTTGAAGAGGCATTTGGAGTAAATACTCCAATTTTTGCCGATGAGATTGTCACTTTATTCAACAGCTACACGAGAGCATATGTATTTCGTATGCTCAAAAATGCTGAAGCAAAAAGCGATATTATTTTATTCTCACGAGGAGTTTATTACATTCCACGGAATACTTTTTTCGGAAAGTCAACAATCTGTTCCGAGATGGTTGTAGAGAAAAAATACGTAGAAAATAACCAGATGGTATATGGGGTTTATGCTGGCCTTAATCTTCTAAACCAGTTCGGGATTACAACGCAGATTCCTAACAAAATGGAAATTGTAACAAATAAGGAAACCACAAGAAAACGCAAGGTGAATATAAATGGGAGGGAGTTTATTCTCCGCTCTTCCAGGTGTGAGATAAACAAAGACAACTATCCGGTTTATACAATCCTACAGCTATTCAGTGATATGAATGACGAAGATGAATTGAGTAACTTTTCAAGAACGAAAATTACTGACTATTTAATTAGTAATAATATAACGATTGAAAATATATTTTTAATGGCTAAATCATTTCCTTCGGTAACTCTTAGAAAGATTGTGGGGAGCGGTGTTTTGAATGGAATTGTACAAAGATAGCGAGAAATTCAGGGACGCAGTTATTGCGGCATCTGACTATTATCAGGTCAGTCCTTCAATT
>CAVIUT010000072.1:0-10651 GCA_963646155.1 Eggerthellaceae bacterium
GCGCCACAAATCACGACTGTTTCTAAACATATATCCAGTGACATTCACCCACCACCATGCGGGAGCAAGCTATCCTATGGAAGTGGTACTCTGTCTTACTTCATAGATATGAGTCGGAGGGATGCTGCCACAGAAATAGATGAATACAACATGGCAACCTCGCACTCTCTTTACGCGCTGCCTTGAGTTTCTTCTTTCACTTTTTGTTCTGCCGATAGAGAAGTAAAAACCGTATTGACTCTAATTTAATTAAGCTATAATAATTATATCAACTTAACAATCGGAGTTTTTATGGACCTTAGAAAGACACTTGATACCTTTTATTACAGCGCTGCGCTCTGTGATCTGAAGCTTATGAACAAAGAGTTTGTAGATGAGAACATCACATACAACAGCCTTTTATACATCGAGCTTATTTACACTATGAACGGCACATGCACAGCAAGTAAGCTGGCAAAGCTCTTAAATGTTTCGAAGCCCGGAGTAACACAGAAGCTCAATGAACTTTTGAAACAGGGATTAATCTCGAAAACACCCGACCCGAATGACAGGCGTAAGAGCTATTTGACTGTGAACGAAGAAGCCATTCCGCAATATAAAGTATTCCGTCATCAGGACAATGAGGCAATAAAACGCCTTACCGAGTCTTTCACAACGGAAGAAATCGAAAAGTTCTGTCAGATGCTTGATACCATCTCCCAGATCAACTTTGAGGATATCAACGGAGATTAATCTATGAAGGAGAGAAAAAACAACTTTTTGGAGGGTGCTATCCTGCCCTCTCTTCTGAAGTTCGCCGTCCCAGTATTGTTGTCGCTGGTACTTCAGGCACTCTACGGCGCAGTAGACCTCTGGGCAGTGGGTAAATTCGGCACCACTGCCGATATCTCGGCAGTATCGACAGGGAGTCAGACAATGCAGATTGTCACCGGAATGGTGACAGGGCTTTCAATGGGGACAACCATACTCTTGGGTCATCATATCGGGCAGAAGGACGATGAAGGAGCCGCATTAACTGTCGGCACAAGCATCAAGGTCTTCGGCATTCTCGGTATTATTCTCAGCCTTGTGATGGTAGTGGTAGCAAAGCCCGTTGCCCATTTGATGAATGCGCCAGAGGAGGCTTTCAAACAGACTGTCCAATACATACGGATCTGCGGAGGAGGAAGCCTATGTATCGTCGCCTATAACCTTTTGAGTGCCGTCTTCAGAGGACTCGGGGACTCGCGCTCTCCACTTATCTTTGTATCGATTGCATCGGTAATCAATATCACGGGGGATATCACCCTCATTAAAGGTTTCAAGATGGGGGCAAGCGGAGCAGCCATTGCAACCGTAGCAGCACAGGCGTTGAGTGTGGCATTGTCATTTATTCTCATCAGGAAGAAGGGACTTCCCTTCCATTTCACAAAGGACCATATCTACTTCAAGAAGGAGGAGGCTAACCATATCATCAGACTGGGCTCCCCTATCGCGCTTCAGGATATGTGCAATGAGCTTTCGTACCTTATCATAATAGGACTTGTCAATGCGCTTGGGGTTACAGCATCCGCAGGAGTGGGAATAGCAGAGAAACTTGTCATTTTCATCCTCCTTATTCCCACTGCCTATATGCAGTCGATATCTGCATTCGTGGCACAGAATATGGGAGCGGGACAGGAGGAACGCGCAAGAAAAGCAATGTGGACTGGAATGGCAACAGCCGTCATTCTCGGAGGAATTACAGCCTATACAGCGTACTTCCACGGCTCCTCCCTTTCCTCGATATTTGTCAGCGCGACAACAGAGTACAGGGACGAGGTAATACGGGATTCTAGCGAGTTTCTTAAAGCGACATCCATCGAATGTTTCGTGCTCTCAATAGCCTACTGCCTTACAGGGTATTTTAACGGCATGGGAAAGACGACATTTGTAATGCTTCAGGGACTCGTAGCAATCTTCCTTGTCAAAATCCCGTATGCCTATATTCAAAGTAGGAAACCGAACCCAAGCCTCTTCAGCATTGGCCTCTCGACGGCATATGCTGCGCTCTTCACCCTTACTGTCTGCCTCATCTATTATTTCTACTCATCGTGGAAATACAGGAAGGAGGAGGGAACATGAGCCGAAAAACCCATGCCTCTTTAGAAAATCAAAGCAGAACACAGTCTTTTAACCACGTCTTCTTGCTATATGTTCTTAATACTCTTCACGACAGCTAACACCTCAGCCCTCTCTACCGTTGTTGGAGTGCTTTTGAAGGTGAATGTAAAATTGGTGAATTTCGTTCCCTTCACTGCTGAGAATTGAATCTGATATGCGGTTCCCAGTTTTGTTTCAACATTTAAGAATGTTATCCCATTTGAATAATACTTAGTGCATGATAGGACGCTGATTCCATACGGCTTATACTGTTCCTGCATTGTCTGACCGAACTTTTGTACCTCTGTCGAACTCATTGACTCAAGCCCCTTACCATTATATGGAATACTCGTAACTGTTATTACGATTGTATCTTGTGGATGATGAGCAGCAAAATATTGATACCTTGATGCAATATAAGTTGAGTCTGTTGAATATCCATCAGGAACTTCAAATGAATACTTAAGCGATGATAGATTAATGCTCTTCGCAAAACATGCGGAAATTACAAAAAGGAATAAAACCACAACAAAATATATCTTCTTTTTCATGATAACCCCATCTATTTCTGGCCCCATTGTATTCCACTTTATACTTAATGTGGTCGCTTGAAAGGCGGCAATAAGGTTTCTTGACAGCTGCAAACAAGTCTAATCCCTGCGAATTCCCTCTCTCTGATTTTACAATCCTTTCAGCTCCTCTCATTCCCCTTTGTAAAATAAGAAGCAGCCTTCCTCATGTGAGTTGATTACCCCTGCAGCCTGAAGGTACGAATAGATTGTCGTGCTCCCCACTGCCTTCATGCCCCGCTTCTTGAGGTCTTCGGCTATTTCATCGGAAAGCTCAGATTTCGTAAGCCCAGTCTCATAAATCACACGGCCGTCTGTCCAATGCCATAAGTAAGAAGAAAAGCTTCCCCATTCCTTCTGTATTTTCATAAATACCTCAGCGTTGGTAACGGAGGCTTTTATCTTCATCCGGTTACGGATTATGCCCAGATTGTTTCTCAGCGCCTCCAGCTTCTCTTCGTCATAGGCACATACTTTTGTTATATCGAAGTTATCGAAAGCTTCACGAAAGGCATCACGCTTATTGAGAACACACTCCCACGAGAGTCCGGACTGGAAACATTCCAATATGAGAAGCTCGAAGAGGGAGCCGTCATCGTACATGGGCCGTCCCCATTCCTCATCATGATAATGAATATATCTTTCATTCTTCATGCCCGCCCAGGAGCATCGTATCTTCCCGTCAACACTTTCCATTATCACCTCCGCATTTCTGTCCTACTGTTCTCAATCGGTGAAGAATCACCCTTTCAAGCTTCTTATATCATGAGACCCAGTGCTCCTCAGAGAACAGCAAGGAAGCAGAAACTACTCAATATTAGTCAAAAGGGCCCCTGTCATCCAACCCGTCTTTTGAGAGCCTGAATGCTTCAGACCACCCGGGGACACAGAATCCCCTCGATGGTAGCTTCTGCGCTATACTAATAGGAGTTTACAACAAAGATTGTTGAAGTTTTATCTGAGGGAATATCCCTCTCTGAAAACAAACAGAAGACGACAATATACGAGTGCGTGAAGACGTGTAAGTGGTTGAAACGGGGATTGACGAATGCTTCGAGGCATGATTTTTATTTACTTGGTAAAAGAAAGGCTATCCGAAAGCGGTCAGCTTCCTCTTGCCAGAGAATTATTGAATAATATCACCGGTAGTTGCTAGCTTAACGGCGATTTTTTTTGCGCTCATTACGTTCGATGATAGTCAGGATAATCCGAACGACACCGACAACGAAACCGATAACTCCTACAACAATTGAAATTATTGTTAAAGTTTCCCGCGTCTTACCTCCTCTTATATCAAGATTTGGCAAGAGCAAAGCTGGTCGCCTTCCGTTTGGATAGCCCAGTGCAGATTATGATGATTTGGGCCATTCTGCAAGACTATCCGTGGCACTTATGTGGGTAATTCCTCTTATGCATTGCACCTGTCTGGCGGAACACGGATTCTCACTTTTTGCCCCCTAAAACATATGAGGCAGTTTTCAGAGTCCCGCTTTATACTTTTTATTTTTCTTTATACTTCTTTATAACTTTTTATACGTTTTTAATTCACGCTCAGAACAGCTTTGCCACTTCATATATAACAACAGGAATGAAGGGAGAAAGGATGAAAGAGGCAATCTTGATGTGTGTTATGTTAAGCAGATTGAGGCCGATGGCTACTACTAAAAGGGAGCCAACCTGAGACATCTGTGATAGTACTGTCTCTGTTATTATAGTTGCAATAAAGCCTGAGAAAAGCGTGAGGAGAAGCTCGTAGAGAAAACATACGGGGCCGGAAAAAGCACAGCCGACGCCCTTCTTCGTCGCCATAAGAAAGACTATGAGGATGTCGATAAAGGATTTAGCAAGGTATGTGTTGTATGTACCCTTTGTACCGCTCTCTATTGCACCCACTATCGCCATTGCACCGACACAGACAAAGAGAGAGGAGGAGACAAAGCCATCTCCGAAGCTGCTCTCAGAAGTGGAAAGCTTCTTCTCGAGAAATGCGCCGAACCTGTTGAGGTTGCCGTCGAAATCGAGCGCTTCTCCTATGACACCACCTGCAGCAATCGAGAATACAAGGACGACAAGATCAGTGTCACTCGAAAATCCTATTGCCCCGGAGTAAAGAACACAGAGTCCCAGCCCTGTCATAAGTGTATCTTTAATTCTATCCGGGATTCCCTTCTTGATTATTGAGCCGAGAAGGCCAAAAATGAATATCCCGACACCGTTTATAACAACACCCGTAATCGTCATCGTTTTCCTCTCACCGAATGCTATTACTATTCTCTTTCTTTGAGAACCGGGCTGAGGTATATGTCGTCAAGAAGCTTTATGCCCGTCTTTGTCCTGAAAACATTGTCTCTGAAGCTTATTATCCTTGCCCTGTCATGTTTGTTCTCACCGGCATTGACGAGGTAATCAGCTTCAAGGAGAATCCGGCAGTCAATACTGTTGATGTTTGTGTAAGTATGGTGATGGCACACGAGCCACGATATATGAGAAAGTGTTTCTTCTTCTATATCTGTGTCCTCGAAGAAAGCCTTTACGAGCGCCCCGCTCTCCTCCTCCTGATGCTTTCCGTCGGTGTTGCCGTACTTTTCCCTGCATAACGGGCACGATATGTCGTGCACAATTGCCGTCAACTCCAGGGCATGGAGAGCCTCTTCATCGAGTTTTTCACTTTCCCCGATAATACGTGCAAACGACCATACCTTCAGAAAGTGGTTTATGTCGTCCAGGTTTCCTTTATAAAACTTGATCATCTTCTCCGCTGCATCACTTGTTGTCATATATTCCCTCCAGCCCCAACAGTCTTTTCTTTCTCCATAATCCAGCGGCATAGCCGGTAAGCTTACCGCCCTTTCCTATCACCCTGTGGCAGGGCACGATAATTGCGATGTTGTTCCGCCCCACAGCGCCACCAACAGCCTGCGAGGACATTCTCTTTATGCCACGCTCTTTCGCAATGCGTGAGGCTATTTCCCCATATGTCACCGTCTCTCCGTAAGGAATGGAAAGAAGCATTGACCATACGGTTTTCTGGAAAGGTGTCCCCTCTTCGTGGAGCGGTGGCAGAAAGCCGGGATTTCTTCCCTCGAAGTAGATATCGAGCCATCTTTTTGTCTCGAGGAGAAGCGGCGTCTCCTTCTCTATGTCTTCTTCCATGTCCTTTCCATATGTCGTCTGGTCCTCGAAGGAAAGCTCCCTCAGCGCCTCATCATCCGCACTGAGGAGGATGGCACCCAGGGGAGACTGATAACGGCACCTATAAATCATTGTTCCTCTTTCTTGTCGTATCTCTCTCAACTATACGGGAGTGGAGGATAACGGACTTTTCGCACTTTTCTCCCTTTAATAGAGAGAGTATTGTTTTTACTGCACTCATGCTCATGTCATAAAGGTTGTTGTCGAGGCTTGTAAGCGGCGGGACCGATATTAGTGCGTAGCGGGAATTGTTTATCCCGATGAGGGATATATCCTCGGGGCTGCTCTTACCTTTTTCACTCAAAGCCCTCATCGATGCAGACGCAAGAAAGTCCTCCGAGAATATGATACCGTCAACATCCTCATTTTCCTCTATGAAGGCTCTCACTTTTTCATATATCCCCACGACGTCTCCCGACGTCTCCACGATATGACCTTCCGTTTTATACCCGTAGCCTTCTGCGCCCCTTATAAAGCCTTCCATTTTCCGAATGTTGCTCGCTGTCTTCCTGTCGTAGATGAAAGCGGGGTTGGTGCAGCCTGCATCCTTTAAAAGCTTCACACAATTATACACGCCCTCGTTCTCATCACTGATTATGGAGTATATGTTCTCGCCTTCAAGTGTGCCGTTGCAGAATACCACAGGTATATTCCCCAGATATTGACTTACAGCCTTCCCGACTATCTCATTCTGGTAGACGGAGCCCATGAGAATAACGGCATCGACATTCCTCTTGCTCAATATTTCGATGTAAGAAGTAACGCCCTCTTCAGACTCACCGGTATTACATATAATGCACGAAAAACCTTTCTTAGAAAGTTCCTTTTCAATGTAATACACGCCGTCGGTGTGATGGGTCATCCTGAGGTCGGAGATGAGAATGCCTATCATCCTTGTCGATTGATTTACAAGGCTCCGGGCCGTCTCGCTTGGTATGAAGTTTCTCTCTTCGATTATCTTCTCCACCCTCTCTCTTGTGTCTTTTTTGATATAAGGGTATCCGTTTATCACGCGCGATACAGTTGCCGGTGAGCACCCGGCTTCTTTTGCTATCTCATATATTGTGATATTAGACACTCCCCTTTCCTTCCTTCTCAATCATTGCCTTGTCCTCTAAAGCATGTATGGCCTTGACTACCATCTCATGATACGGAACGGAAAGACCCAGGTCCTCCGCGCACTCGACAACAGAGCCGCTGATTGTGTCGACTTCACTTCTCCTGCCGTCTCTTATATCTGCATAGATTGATGTGTAGCCAAAAGGTGCGTTTATAAGGACAGCGTCAACATCCCTCACAACCTCTTCCTCGTCAAAATCAAGGCCTAAACCATTCGCAACCATCACGGCCTCATGACAGAGCTTTCTCATAATCCATGCGGCGTTTTCATCACTATGGATGAAGCCTAGTGGAACCTGGAAGAGGGCCGTAAGGGAAGAGGCAGCAGTATTTGTGAACATCTTCTTCCATATCTGCTTCTGCACATTGTCCTCCGTTCTGCACTCGAGGCCACATAAAGTGAAGGAAGCAGCAATCGGGGAAAGCGCGGAGCTGTTGCCGTCGAGAAGGCCTATGCTAGTAATCCCAGCTCCACCGTGATTGACAAAACCCGGCTCAATAACAGAGGAATTATGCTGTGTCGACCCTATAATGACATGCTTTCTGTCCCCAAACTTCAAAAGCTTACTCTCATGCCCTGCTCCGTTCTGGAGTGTCATAAGATATGTGTCGGGGCTTATCAGGTTTTTATTCGCCTCTAACGCTGATGTCGTATACATCGACTTTACAAAGCATATGACAAGGTCGGCTTTTCCGAGATGTGATGAGTCTGTCACTGCAGTGGGATTAAAGACGCTTACACTACCGTCCTTCTCCTTTATCCTGACACCTTTAGTGTTGACAGCATCCACGACAGAAGACGAGCGGTCTACGATGGTGACATCGTTCTCTTTTGATAGATATCCCCCGTAGAGAGAGCCCATCGCGCCTCCTCCTAAAACTACAATCTTCATACGCACCTCCTATTGAAAACGGTTTCAATCAACAATATTGTAATTTCACCCTCTCAGGAAGGCAAGAACCTACTAAAACTACTCGGGCTCGACCATCATGGTAAATGAATTTTTATGCCAGTCTATAAGGCCGTCTCTCTTCATCTTCCCGAGCTCCTTCGAGAGAGCGGTCCTGTCGGTATTGAGGTAGGATGCCATCTGTTCCCTGTTGAACGGGATTAGAAATGTTTTTGTGCCGTTCTTTAAATATAACCCGGAAAGATAAGTGAGAATCCTCTCCCTTATTGTCTTCGGCGTCGTGCAGAATATGCGCGTGGAGAGACTTCTGTTCTTCGAGGCTGTTACAGAGACAAGATTAAGAAGAAGCTTTATGTACCATCCTTTATTACTGTTATTCTCCCTCAGAAGTTTCACTATGTTGATGAAGAGTACGCTGCTCTCTTCGGCAGCAACGACATCAACCATCATGCTTTCTCCCGAAAGAGCATAGCTCTCGGCAAAAACACTCCCCGTCCCCATTGTGTTGATTGTGCTCTTGTTCCCCCAGGGATCTATGTTCTCGATGAGAATACCTCCACTCTGGACTATTCCTATAACCTCTGTTTTCTCCCCCGACTTCAGGATGATATCTCCCTTCTTGAAGGTGCGGATGGTTAAGGCGTTGACGGCGCTGAACTCTTCTATATCTGAAGATGTCAAATCTTTGAAAAGTGGAGACGAAATAATCATTTTTCTCATTTTGTGGTAATAACCACGTAATTCCTATTTGAATTATCATACTCTATTCTCAGGAATTCAAGGAGAAGAAAAGATGAAAAGAAGAATAATCGAGATAGATGAAGAGAAGTGCACTGGATGCGGACTCTGTGCAAATGCATGCCACGAAGGGGCAATTGCAATTGTAGACGGAAAGGCAAAGCTCATGAGAGACGACTACTGCGACGGTATGGGTGACTGTCTTCCTTCCTGTCCTACAGGGGCTATATCATTTATAGAGAAGGATACTCTCGCCTATGACGAGAAGGCTGTCGAAGAGAACAAGAAAAAGAAGGCTGAGTCAAAAGAAGCACCCGCGTTCTCGGGATGTCCGGGAAAGGCAATGCATCAATTCAACAGGGAAGAGACAAAAGAAGAAAATACACCGTCAGCAGCAAAGCCGACGTCACAGCTCAGGCAGTGGCCGTGCCAGATCAAGCTTGTCCCCGTCAATGCACCATACTTCAACGGCGCAAAGCTCTTGATTGCAGCTGACTGCACTTCTTATGCCTACGCTTCCATTCACGAGGACTTCATGAAGGGTAAGGTGACGATAATCGGATGCCCGAAGCTCGACAGCGTCGACTACTCAGAGAAGCTTGAGGCTATAATCAGCAATAACGACATCAAGTCGATAACAGTATTGAGAATGGAGGTTCCGTGCTGCGGAGGCCTCGAGAATGCGGCTATCACTGCACTCAGAAACAGCGGAAAGTTCCTTCCGTGGCGTGTTGTTACATTCTCCCTTGACGGAAAGATTCTTGAGGACTGATTACCATGAGAGAAGGAGTATTCAGCGCCGTACTTGATAACGAGCCTCTCGACGGCCTTACGATATCACACAAGGTTGATAAAAGCGGTAACGCCTACTTCTTCTCTCTCGGGAATGGGACGGATATAAGCGAGGAGCATTACCTCTCCAATAAGCTTATACTGCTCCTCAAGGGACATATCGCAATCTATTCATCCTCGTTCTCGATTGAACTTGAAAGCGGGGATGGAATCATCACCCAAAGTGACTTATCCTTTGGGGTAAAAGCAATAGACGAGAGCGTCTACCTCGAAGTAGACCTCGGGAGAGATAGTATGGTTAATGAAAAAGTGAAGGAAGGGAATGTTTTCGCCCTCAAGGACCTTGTCCCGTACAAAAAGGACAGCATCGTAAACATGGATGTTGTACACAACTCAAAGACGAAGTTCGTAATCATGGCATTTGACGAGGGAACAGCACTCGGCGAGCACGCAGCACCCGGAGATGCAGTCATCTTCGCCCTTGAAGGCAAAGGCATAATCGGCTACGAAGGAGAGGAGTACCCGATAAAGGAAGGAGAGAACTTCCGCTTTGCCAGGAACGGCAGGCACAGCGTCAAAGCTGACGGTCCATTCAAGATGGCACTGCTCTTATCTTTAGAGTAAGTGATAAAGGAACCGGTTGAGCGTATCAGCCGGTTTTTCAATACAATTTACCTGCCCTGACAAGAATTCGATATCACCTTCTCAACTTACAAGCTCTTTAACTTCGGAAAGAGAAAGTCCGGAACATATTGAAATGTCTTCGAGCGAGAGCTTTCCTGAGGCAATCATTTTCTTTGCATTTTCAATACGAGTTTTAGCTTCGCCTTTCTTCTCGCCTTTCTTCTCGCCTTTCTTCTCGCCTTTTTTCTCTCCCCTTTTTTCGCCTATCATTTCGCTTTTGATTTTGACGGCCTTCTCTCTTTCAGCACAGTATCTTTCAAGTTTCTCACATGTAACCAGTTTCATTTATAAGTTTCCTCAATGTGATGAATACCTTTCCTAATTGTGGTACGCATATGTTTACCTTTCTTGAGGTGAAGTCACTTATCAGCGACAGTTGCTATAAGCACCGAAAGGCGTAAAAAAGGAACATCATCCTTAACAAAGCATACTATAAATCACTTCTTATAACAAACCACGCCCTCGTTGAACCGACACTTTTCTCATAGCGAAAGTTGACTCAATAAGTATGGCATCCTCCCTCTT
>CAVIUT010000073.1:0-10408 GCA_963646155.1 Eggerthellaceae bacterium
CCTTCATGCCTGGCATAAAGGAGGACACGGGAAGAAAGTACAGCACTCTGTACTGGGAACTGTGAAAGCAAAATTAAAACAGAACCCCAAAACAGTCGTTCTCGATAAATCAATGCCGACGACAAAGCTCTATTCGAGGTGCGGACGCTTCAACGACTCGATCAAGCTCTGGGACAGGACTTTCAGGTGCCAGTGCGGCGTTGAAGAGGACAGGGATGTTCATGCCGCCGAGAATATGGTTTGGTTTTATGAAAACAACGTAGGTGTGGGACGCACCGAGCTCAAGCGTGTGGAGATGGAAGCTCTAGTTGATTCGGCTCTAAGCAGAATCAGCCAACTTTAGTCTATTGAGCACGAAGCTGTCATCCCTTTAGGGTGGCGGTAGTTCACATAATAGAGAAACTCGGCCGTGAATGCTTTGACCATTTCGTCAAGATTGATTTTCTCTCCGATTTACGTGCTCGTAAAATCTTCGCTTCTGCAAAAAATCCCTCGGAGATAATTGCCCGTCTTCCACTTCTGACAAAAGAGAAACTGAGAAGGGCAAGACACTTTTCTTATTTGATGAAGTGCAGGAATGTTTAGAGGTCAAATCCGGGCGGGATTATATGAAACACGCAGCATTGGACAAGATTATAGATAACCCTAAGTACGCTCTGGAGGAGGCTTTCGTGCTTTCTAATTCGAATATCGAGAGAAGAGGCAAAATCCTCTATCTGCCGATTTACATGACCATGTTTATAGAAAGGCCCACCGTTGGGGAAAATCTGGTCTACAAACTTGACTTCTCGCTTTTGAAGGGAAAGGGGTTATCGTGAGGCGCCGGTAAGTTCGATGACTGTCGGGATTGTCCTTATTGCGGCCGTGCACTTTCTTATTGCGTCCTCGCTTTCTGCAATAATCGTGAAGTCTCCGGTGAGTCTGTTGCCGTCGATGCCGAGTTTTCCCTTCCTCAGTCTACCTCCGTGTGATTTTACAGCGTTATCAATCTGGCCGAATATGTCCTCGTCGATTTTAGCCGTTACATGGTATTGCTTCATAAGCTCGTCCCCGGTCCACTTTACAGATACTGTTCTTTCATTGACTTCTGCCATATGCTTGAGGTTCGAGCAGTCACGGCGGTGGATGATGTATCCTCTACCTCTTGTTATGTATGCAACAACATCATCACCCTGCATCGGGTTACAGCACTTTGCAAACGAGTACATTATGTTGCTGTCCTCTCCGACCATCAATGTCCCTGTTGTCTCGGTTGAAACATAGCTGAGTGTGCCGTTGATGAGCTTTGACGGGTTTGTCGGCCCTTTCTTTTCGGCAGGAAGTGGTGGCGTCGTCTGCTTCTCGCTCTGCTTAATTTCGGGGATATTTGTACTTTCGTACCTGTTGAGCCATGCCTTGATTTTCTTCTTTGTCGATGACGATGCTGCAGCCTCTAACCATTGCTGGTTCGGATGAGCTGAAGGAGAGGTCATTATTTCGACTATCTGAGTATTGGCGAGCGGCTTATTGAGGGGGATAATCGAGCCGTCGGCCTTTGCTCCCGAGCAGTGGTTACCGACTTCAGTGTGAATCTTATATGCAAAGTCGAGGGCGGTGGAACCTACCGGTAGTTCGATGACATGGCCCTGCGGAGTGAATACGACGATGCTGTCTTTCAAGAGCTCGTTCTTGATTTCCTCCATGTAGTCTTCGCTCTGCTCAATCTCCTTCGACCAGGATTTAATCTTCTTGACTATCTTCTGGTAGTTGATTGAGTCCATGTTCTTCCACGTGCCGCTTTCGCTTCCGCTTGCCGCCTTGTAAGCCCAGTGTGCCGCAACACCTTCCTCTGCTGTTTTATGCATTTCCCAGGTTCTGATCTGAATTTCGAGATGTCTGTTCTGGGGACCGAGGACGGTCGTGTGGAGCGACTGGTAGTTGTTGGCCTTGGGCATTGCGATGTAGTCCTTGAACCTTCCTTCTATCGGAAGCCACATCGAGTGTATAATGCCGAGTATCGTATAGCATTCAACGGTTGTGTTACATATGACTCTTATTCCGAGGATATCGTAAATCTCGTCGATTTCCTTCTTCCTCTTCTTTATCTTCATGTAGATGGAGTAGGCATGTTTGACCCTTCCGGAAACCTCGATGTTCTCGAGTCCCTCCTTCCTGCACGCTTCCTCTATAGCCCGGGCAACCTGCTTTATGAATGCTGTGTATTCGCTCTTACGCTCCAATAGGTACGTATTTATGTATTCATAGCTTTCCGGCTTCAATGCCTTGAGTGACAGATCCTCAAGTTCGCTCTTGAGCGTCTGCATACCCAGACTGTCGGCTATCGGGGCAAAAATATCGAGACAGTCCTTTGCGTAGGAAATTCTTCTTTCGCTGCTGAGGCCCGAGAGAGTGCGCATGTTATGGAGCTTATCTGCCAGCTTTATGAGTATGACACGTAAATCCTTACTCATTGCAAAGAACATCTTCTTGATTGTCTCCGCTTCCTGGATGGATTTGTCCTGCGTTATACGGGTGATTTTTGTGACGGCCTGGACCATTGTCCCGACTTCCTTGCCGAATAAGGCGGCAATTTCCTCCTCCGTTGTCCCCGTGTCCTCGATTGTGTCGTGCAGAAGCCCGGCACATACCGTGTCTGCGTCCATATTGAAGCTCATCAATATCTCGGCAACGGCAATCGGATGTATTAGATAGGGCTCTCCACTCTTTCTCTTCTGGTCTCCGTGTTTCTTTGCTGCAAAGACGGCGGCAGCGGAGATTTTCTCCTTGTCCAGGTCTGAATAATTAAGAATTTTCGAGACGAACCTGTCGACAAGTTCCTTGTTCGGAATCTCTGCCGTCTTATCGTCAATCACTAGAGTGTCCGTATTCTCCATATACTATTCTTTCTCTGCCCCCGAGGTCTTTTTCCGTCTTTACATCACTAAAGCCGTTTTCCTTTAATAATGCTGAAAGAGGCTCTGTCTGTCTATAGTCACATTCAATGAGAAGCATACCTTTTTCCTCCAGATAATCCCCAGCATCAGATACTATTCCCCTGATTATATCCATCCCGTCACCGCCGTCACTCACGATTGCCATCACCGGCTCCGATTTGACATCCCTTTCCGTCTCCATGTACCAGCTTTGTGTAAGGTAGGGCGGGTTTGCAGTAATCAGGGCGAATTTCTCTCCTTTCCACGGCTCGAAGAGGGAGCCGGGCCTGCCGTCTCCTTTCTTTCCCGTGATTGTGAAGTAGTTTCTCTTTGCAATTGTGAGTGCCTCCTGCGAGAGGTCGCTGAAAGAAACGTCTCGCCCGAGTGCATAAGCGACGGAGGCTGCAACGGCACCGCTACCGGTACATATATCGAGAATCTTTCCGCTGTAGCCGTGACTTCTATATTCCTCTACAGCCCTCTCGACAAGAATCTCAGTGTCGGGGCGTGGAATGAGGACACGCTCGTCAACATAAAAGCTGTGGCCGTAGAACTCCTTCGAATGCGTTATATAGGCCATCGGAGTTCCGTTAATCCGCTTTTTAAAAAGGACTGTTGCTTTATCTACAAAGTCGGGAGTGAGAACTTTATTGCGCTCTGTTATCTGCTCAATCTCGCTCATTCCAAGATATGAGAGGAGGACCCTGACTTCAAGAAACGGGTCCTCAAGGGAGTTATCAAAACTAAGTAAGAGTTCTTTGAGTTCTCCCAGTGTCATAGGGCTTTAAGTGCTTCTTCTCCCGCGTGAATCTTCAAGGCCTCGACAAATTCGTCCAGGTCCCCGTTCATTATGCCTTCGAGGTTATAGGATGTGAGGTTGATTCGGTGGTCTGTGCACCTGTTCTGCGGGAAGTTGTAAGTTCTGATTCTTTCACTTCTGTCGCCGGAGCCGACCATGCTCTTACGCTCCTCGCTCCGCTCTTTGTTCTTCCTCTCTTCCTCCATCTCGAAGAGACGGGATCTGAGGACTCTCATAGCCTTGTTCTTGTTCTTCAGCTGGGACTTCTCATCCTGCTGTATGACGACAATACCTGTCGGGATGTGTGTGATTCTCACCGCACTGTCTGTGGTGTTGACGCACTGTCCTCCCGGACCTCCTGCGCGCATGACGTCAATCTTGAGGTCTTTTTCATTGATTACGATATCTGTCTCTTCGGCCTCGGGAAGAATGGCGACGGTAATTGCGGAAGTGTGTATTCTTCCTCCGCTTTCCGTTTCAGGAACACGCTGTACCCTGTGCACTCCGCTCTCGTACCTCATCGAGCCGTATACGTCTTTACCGGATATAGAGCACACGATTTCCTTGTATCCTCCGCGCTCTGTTTCATTGGCGTTCATTATCTCGAGCTTCCAATGCTTTTTCTCGGCATAGTGGGTGTACATGCGGAAGATGTCACAAGCAAAGAGGGCCGCCTCTTCACCTCCAGTTCCGGCTCTTATCTCCATGATTATGTTCTTGCCCTCAAGTGGATCTGGCGGGATGAGAAGGACCTTGCACTCCCTCTCGTCTCTTTCGAGCTTCGCTTTCAGCTCATCGAGCTCTTCCTTGACCATATCGGCCATATCGGGATCATCCTCGCTCTTGAGCATCTCGAGGCTTTCCTCTATCTCTTTCTCGGTCTTCTCGATTTCCTCGAGCTTTTCAACGACAGGTGCCAGGTGTGAGCGCTGGAGCATCATTTCTTTATATTTCTTCATGTCGCTGAGAGTCTCGGGGAGGCTGAGTGTGTTGTCCACATCCTCAAGCTGACTCTTGAATGACGGCAGTAAATCTATGAGTTTATTCACTTTTTATCTCCAATTATTGTTTTCTTCAATTCTTCGGCGTATGCGATAAGAGAGAGCACAGTCTTCTTGTCTTCCCCATCTGTATTTAAACTATTTAGTAATTCATTACAAGTGTAGAGATAGTCGTCAATCGACTGAGCATCCTTGACGGGAGGGGATAAAAGACGTTGTGCACACCAGTTTCTCCATTGCACTTTCTCCTTCTCGTCGAGTACCTCGGGCCAGTTGCGTGCAACGTGACGCCATACCAGCTTATGGTATTTGGGATTGTCGAAGGGGGTCGTCTTCTCGCCCATGAGCTTTTCCTTCGGGGAGAGCGATTGTATTTTTTCGAGTTTCTTCTTGTCGTCGCGGGAAAGAAATGAGCCGTAAATGGATAAATCAGGGTCGATGTCGGGGGAAGGGGAATCATATTCCTTTGTAAAGTCTTCGGCCTTGAAGACATTGCTTTCAATTACTCTCTTCGCCTTCTCGAGCACCCCGCTCTTTGTAAAGCCAAGGCGTTTTTCAGCGTCGGGTGATAGTGTCGATAAGGGTGCCACAAAGGGGCATTTATTAATCGAGAGTCTGAAGATTCCGCTTTCCTGGTAGTTGTCGAGGTTTATCGTTGTCGGAATGGGGTATGTCAAATCGAAGCAGTAGATATCGTTCTTATTCGAGTAGAAAAGCGGGAGGAGGGGTCTTGTAGAACCGGAAAGGGACGAAAACTTTCCCGATGTGTGCAGAAACGGTATTTTCCTGATGCTGTCGATGACTTCCCTTACTTTATCCTTTCCTCTGTGGCTCAACGCCCATTCGAAGAGCTTGGGCTGCTTTGCCTTGATGAGCTTGAGGAGGTTGATTGTTGCATAGACGTCGACAAGGGCATCGTGCGCGCCTATCTGCTCTATGTTGTTCTCCTCCGTGAGGTCTGTAAGCCTGAAGGAAGTAAAACCTTCCTCGTTTTTCTTATTGAAGATTATCCCATCGGGTCTGAGGTCTCTTGTCGCCCTGACAAGGTTAATGATGTCCCAGCGGGAACATGAGTTTATATATTCCCTTTCATAGGGGTCGTAGAGATTGCGGTAGAGTGCATTCCGTACACACTCGTCGTCGAACTGGATTGTGTTGTAGCCGAGGGTAATCGTATTGGGCTGAATCATCTCCGCCCTGAGCCTTTTTATGACCTCGGCTTCCGGTAGTCCCTTTGCGTTGACTTCTTCCGGGGTTATATGTGTCACGAGGCATGATTCGGGAACAGGAAGGTAATCGGGAGAGAGACGCGAGTACATGAGAATCGGGGGCGCAATGATATTGAGGGCGCTGTCTGTCCTGACTGCCGCAACCTCGGCAATTCTGTCATAGCGTGTATTTAGTCCGAATGTTTCCAGATCATAGAAGAGAAAAGTGTGGCTCATGGACCTATTGTAGCACAAATTGCTCCTTTGATATTGCTCAAAGAGCAAAAAAAAGTAGACTTATTGCAATGAAGAAATTACTTTGTCTCATCGCTCTCTTTTTCGTAGTCCTTTCTCTTTATTCTTCTCCATGCTATGAGGAACTTGAGAATGCAGCATTCACGGCGATACTATGCCACACGTCAATTCCGACTCTTCCTTTAGACGGTGTCACAATCTACGGGGATGACGACGATATAATCCCCGATAAAATCGTATTTGATAATTCAGATATGTCGCTCTACCTTGATGCACTCAACACGAAGCCTAAGATGAATTTCTTCCAGAGTGCACTCTATTCGATAACTCAGAACGGGGCGACGATGCAGAGAACGAAGAAGAAGCTCGAGGAGGCTGACTATCAGGAGGGGGATGTTTTGATTTCCGGCGTGGCAGATATCACCTCCTACTCAAAGGTGAACAAACTTGATTTCATCACCACCGGCAACCTCTCAAGCATCGATGTCGATGTTGATTCAGATTTAATTATCACAAAATACTCTGAAGAGTATATAATAAAGGGGACTTTCAACATAAAAGGTGGAAAAGACAAAATCCTGACCATAACATCCGACGATGTTACCGTCAACGGTGTTCCATATGATGTTGAGGTGAAATATAAACTGACAAAGGCGGAAACATGACACTAAATCAATTTTTGGAAGAACACAGACTCGGAGAAGAGTATATAAATACAGAAGAGGTTATGCTCTATTTCAAGAGCGAGATGGAGAAGGGATTGGAGGGAGACGAGAGCTCCTTGAAGATGATTCCAACCTATGCCACAAGCCCCTCGACTCTCAAGAACGGAGGCTCTGTCATCGTCATGGATGCCGGTGGAACGAACTTCCGCACATGTCTTGTCACATTCGGCGAGGACGGTAAACCGGAGATTTCAGACTTCAGAAGAGTGGGGATGCCGGGAATTGAAAGGGAAGTGAGCGCTGATGAGTTCTATTCGATTTTCGCCGACAATATCGAGCGCTTCATGGGAAAAAGCAATAGAATTGGGTTCTGCTTCTCGTATGCTGCATCCATAATGGAAGACCATGACGGTATTCCACTTCTTTTCAGTAAGGAAGTAAAGGCACCGGGAGTTATCGGAAAGCCACTCATGGAGAATATACTTTCTGTTCTCTCCTCCCGCGGCTATGATACATCCTCTATCAAAAGCAGCGTCGTAAATGACACGGTTGCAACACTCCTTGCAGCTCAGGCTGAGGGTGGCATCAAAGCATCCGGTTACGTGGGGTTCATCCTCGGTACCGGCACCAATACGGCTTATGTCGAGAAGAACGAGAATATAGGTAAGATAAAGCTCTCGAGCGGTGTTCAGATAATCAACACAGAATCGGGCTCGTTGAATCTGAGCCCGAGTGATCTTGATGTAGGCTTCAGGAATACGACCATCAACCCCGACCACTACCAGATGGAGAAGATGATCAGCGGGGCATATATCGGGCCTTTCAGTCACTTCGTCATAGCAGAAGCTGTAAAGGAGAATGTCTTCTCTCTCGATTTCATGAAGAACTTCAGTGCTGTCAAAACACTTTCGACAACAGATGTCGGGGCATTCCTGGGCGCTCCGTACAATAGAAGCAATGTCCTCGGAGGAATCATAACCAACGACAGGGATGCATCCGTACTCTATACGCTCTTGAAGAAGATTGTCGTGAGGGCGGCTAAGCTTACGGCAATCAATATGGCAGCTGCTGCACTCAAAGGGTGCGACGAGACAAACTCCCCGCTTCATCCTGTAGTCATTAATGCCGATGGAACGACTTTCTACAAGCTTCCGTTCCTCGAAAGATATACACGCTCCTTCATCGATTCAATCCTTGAGAAAGAACACGGCATATACTACAAGATTGTAAATATTGACTCGTCTCCAACTATCGGGGCTGCAATATCGGCACTGGCACTATGAAGAGGATTCTTCTTATAGCTTCCGACCCCAATGAACTCAAGGGCCTCGACGGTCCCTGGGATAAGGCTGTATGTGGAGTGGGGCCGATAAATGCTGCAGCCTATACTGCAGTCAATGCGCTCAAGTACAACAGTGAAATCGTAGTTTCCGTCGGCTCATGCGGGTCTCTCGGGCGCATCAAAGTCGGGGAAGTCGTCTCATTCTCGACCCTCGTCACTCCCGACCAGGACATGAGTGCGCTCCACCTTTCTCTTGGAACCACCATAGGACCCGAGAGGGCGACATTCAAGGAGCTCTACACTCTCGATAAGACAAGCCCGTACATCCTCTACTCCTCGGGAACATTCAATAGCACTGTTACTCCCTCTCACACTCTTTTAAAGGCCGATGCTGCAGATATGGAGGCATATGGGGTGGGGGTGGCATGCCGTGCACTCGGCCTCGGCTTCTATGCCGTGAAACTTGTTACAGATATCGTGGGTGAGAAGGTTAAAATCGGAGATGTCAGCGCCGTTTACAGAGAAGGAAGGGCGAGACTCGGGGAAGTTTTATCCTCTATTCTCCTCTCCTGATACTCCCTCTCGCTGTCGAGTTTAAGGCGCTCGGGTATTCTGTTCTCTTCTATCATCGTGTCTAAGAAGGAGATGATTTTCTCCCTTTCCATCGACCAGATTTTCTCGGCGCCACCAAGTAGGATTTCGATTGATTCAGGCGATGTGTCATCAAGTTTTATCGGCTTTGTAATTACATCTTCCCATACCCTCAATACAGAAACATTTTTTATGTTTTCAACGCCCTCAAGGCTTATCGCCATATTCGCCGAACTGTATGCCCTCATCAAGGGCCCCATCCAGTCGAATGTGTGAGATATGTCGTCAGCGGACATATGGAAGGTTGTTGCTGCTGTGGAGAGCGATAAAATTCTGTATTCGTCTGCCTTAGGATAAAGCTTCCTTGCTTCGATATAGGCAGCAAGAATGGGGTTATTTGCAATAATCCCCCCGTCGATGAGTGTGAGCTCTTCCTCAGTTACCCTATCAATGAATTTTGCCGGCGCGAAGTATGTCGGGGCTGCGGAGGATGCACGGGCTGCCTCACGCACGAGAAAATCGTGGCTGTCCCAGCTGCGGAAGATAAACTTCTCACCTTTCGTTACATTGTATGAAACAGCCATTGTGGGCACTAAAGCATCTTCGAGTGGAACATCTCCATAAAACGACGAAAGAAAATCCTCATATGGCTCTATTTCATATTTGTCGGATAAGAGGCGGCTGATGGTTGACATGACCTTCATGAGCCCGCGGCGTTCTTTTGTGAGGAATATTTTTTTGCCGTTATCTTTATAAAGGGAGACGAAGTTCTCCGGGGAGGAGAGAAATGGAATGTGTCCCAGTTCCTCTGTATATTCCTTCTTGAATATGCGTCCTGTTGTGTATTTATGGTGGACTGTGAATTTCTCCTTCTCTTCCCGAAGTAGAGATGTACCTTCCACCGGGGATGTCAGCCCGAGGGAAATGAGAGCTCCGGTGCTTGTTCCCGCAACTAAATCGAAATAGGAATATAGCGGACGGTCTTTTTTCTTTCTAAGCTCTTCGTTTATTTTCTGTAGAATGTAGGCCGGGACAATTCCTCTCATGCCTCCACCATCAATGGTGAGGATGTATTTTATGTCCTTCTTTTCCTCTTCCTTCTTCCTAGTGAGAAAATTAAAACGCATGAAATAAAGATAGTCAAAGAGGGTGGTTTTTTCAAGCTCGATATTCGATTATAATCGCCTTATGCGAGAAAGTGATTATTACTCATCATGCACCCTCTGTCCCAATCTATGCCGTGTCGACAGGACAAAGGGAGAAGAGGGAAGATGCAGGGCAGGAGCTAAGGTTAAAATTGCGTGGTCGGGACTCCACCGCGGCGAAGAACCGCCTCTTGTCGGGGAGAAAGGCTCGGGCATGGTATTCTTCACAGGGTGCCCATTACACTGCGCCTACTGCCAGAACAGGCAGATTTCCGGCTCCGACGGCGAAAACTGGGGAATCGAGATAAGTGATGATGAGCTATCGTCTCTATTTCTCGACCTCGAGAGAATGGGGGCAAGGACACTCAATCTTGTTACCGGTACCCACTTTATCCCATCAATTGTAAACGCCCTGGAAGGGGCAAAGAGTAAAGGCTTTTCTCTTCCTGTCGTCTGGAACAGCTCGGGATACGAAAGAGTTGAGGTACTCGAACTTATAGATAAATATATTGATTTATATCTACTCGACTGCAAGAGCCTCAGCCGCTAT
>CAVIUT010000074.1:0-10288 GCA_963646155.1 Eggerthellaceae bacterium
CACCATGCGGGAGCAAGCTATCCTATGGAAGTGGTACTCTGTCTTACTTCATAGAAAATATCCGTAATCGCAGAGGCCGAAACCAGACATTCATCCTTTTGAGACAGCGTATCATGTATGGCTTTATATGAGTTAATGAAAAATGGTTCTCTTTTCTGTAGCACATCAAGAATTACATTTGTATCAACCATTATTTTCATTGACGAGCCAGCCTTTCTTCTTTCATCTTATCTTCATCGATATTCTCCTCCTGGGGAATAACTCCTACAAGATTATCCAGCACATTCAACTTGTCATATTCAGGATTTGTCAGCCTAGCTAATGTCTTCCCGTTTTTTGAGATAAATATATCCTGAGTTCTTGCAAGAAGCAGATATTTAGCGAGGTTAAGTTTTAATTCAGTTGCAGTAACAGACATAATTCTCCTATTTTAATTTTAAAAAGAAATAATATTTCGTACAAGAAAAATCGAACGATTATTTTCGATTAAAATAATTTATCCCATAATATTATTCAGATATCAAAACCTCATTAAAAATGCTGAAAGAAGGAATCAATTATTCATCGACATACTGTGATGTCTGTCTATATATTTCAAATTATTCTTATTCCAAAATTTGTCTTAAGGAGAGAAAGCCCATTCACATATTTGGAGTCAACTTCTCGAGAGAAGAGAAGAACATCGTGGAGTAGAAGGAAGAAAGATTGAAGTAGTCGCATTATGCTACCTTATCTCTCCTCCAAGCTTGAAAATGTTGAATTTTCAAGCTCTACAGACAACTTAGAATCCGTTAGATATCGAATCCGAAGTTGAGAGAAAAGCCCCAGCGAAACATGAAATTACTCATAGTCTCACCTTCGTAGAAACCAGCTTTCAATTCAGATACTCTGCGATAATTCGAAACATGGTCGCCCGTAACATATGATAGTCCTACGAAGGCCGAGAGCGAGAGGGATGTGGAGCGGAAAGCAATAAGGCCTTCCGGAAGCAGTGTTAATCCTGCCTCAACGTCGGCAACAAAAGAAAAGTCGGGGCCCTTTCCATCGTTGGCCACTCCATTCCTATGAGACGGAACAGAACTATAATTCAGCATATTTTCAAGTACTGTAAGGTCAAAGCGCATAAAGCCGATACTGAATGCAATGTAGGGAGTAATCCAGTTCTTGAGTGCTTTTATCGGGTAGCTGAATTCAACTCCAAGTGTATCCATCGAGTGCCCCTGCTTGATTCTGGACTCTTTAGTTAAGTCTGCACTCTTCTCCCAACTCTGAGCTACAGGGTAGCCGGCAACGTATCTGTTTTTGAGGACGATGGAAACATATTCGTTTATAGGATAATTAAGTTCCTGATCACAGAACTTGAGGCCCATCATCTTACAGAATCCCATACTCATGAAAATATCGTTCTCCTTCCAAAGCGTCGGGTAGAAGAAAGACATTACATCGAAGGAAATAATAGCGTAGCCGAAGTGGTTTCCAATCTGTGTCCAATAGTCAAGATAGAATAGACCTGTATCTATTGAGTATTGAGCATATGGACTTGAGATATACCTCGAATACAAATCCATAGTGTATGACGATGTATGTTCCTGTCTCCAGTTCCATCCCGCCGACACGGCAAGGATGTCGTTGTATCCATTATTGAAGCTGAGTTTGCCACTTATTTTTTCATTTGACTCAAAGCCGAATGCATGATAGAAAGACCCTCCGAGAGATAGGGAAAGCTCTGATGAATCAAGCTTCATTAGATCTATCTCTGCATCAGCATTTGCTCCAATGTAGTAATGGAAGCGCACATCCTCATAGTCATACGGAAGGTCAACCCTATGTATGCCGCTCATCTTATGTATAAGATTCTGGAGTGTATCGTATCCGGTGTATCCGGAGAGAAAGAATCCTGTTTCGGGAGAAAGATTGAGAGAAAAAATGCTGTTGAAATCTACTATATAGTTCAGGCCGAAGATAATCTCCGTCACATCAAGTCTTCCGCTTCTGAAGTGAGTCGGATCCTCGTCGATTACATCACTGTCACTTATATTCCAGCCGGTTTTCCACCCGCGGTTTGTAATGCCGTCAAGGTTCGCCTTTAAATACCATCTCTCTCCAGAAAGCGTTATATGCTCGGAGTATGAGAGTTGGTCGTCATCGTTACGCGATAGACCGTAAGCGTATTTATCGTTTCCAAGTCCTAGTTTGACGCTGTTGATTGCCCATGGGGACTCAGCGTAAACGGAAGATACAATAAGCACAACTAAACAAAATATAAGGGATAACTTTTTCATCGGTGCAATCTTAATGAAAGTGAAGACAAATGTCATCTTTTTATCAGGTTTTCAATGAAAAAGAAGGAAAATTAGACAAAAAAGGAAATAGTGTATTTCTCATGTGGCCTAAAATTTATATTATTACGCAATTCAGGAGAAAACAATGAAGAGAATTTTCGCATTTGTTATATTAGCGATAGTTGCTGCCTCTTTTGTTTTTGCTGGCTCACTCCCCGATGATGTATTCTCCATCAGGGCAACCGGTGCATACAGAAAGATGACAACATATGACAACAATAATAATTCGTCAAACAAGCTTTTAGGACTTGGTTTTGCATTTGACTACGATACATACTTCAATGACTATGTAGGTCTTTATGTGTCGGCCGGAGTTACAATTCCTTTTAAGAGCACAACAGGAGATACAAAACTCAGCATTTCAGACTCAGATGTACCGGCTTATTCAAACTTCGGCTTTGTCGGAAGAGCTCCGTTAAGCAACCATTTCGGACTTGATTTCAAGCTCGGCTTCGGTGTTGCCTATGACAAGACTATCAGATACAGATATTACTGGTGGTATGATTATATCGAATACTCAAAAGTTGAATACCAGATGACCGCTTATTTAGAAAGCTATTACTTTTTCGACAGCGAAGGTGAATTCGGCGTCAAGCTGGGTGTAAGCGCTTCCTACACATTCGCAACAAGCTTGGTTGTAAGCTCAAGTTACAGCAACCGAAAAAGTGAACTCGAAGACATGAAGATTACAGGATACGAAATACTGCCATATGTCGGAGTCGTATTCGGCTTTTAAGTGAAAAGTCAAATAATTGGCCTCCGGGAAACCGGAGGTTTTTTATGTCAAATTTGAAAAGATTGGCATCAGGACTATAGTCATTATCCCGGCCGTGACAAGCGAGAGGCTCGAGACGGCACCTTCAAGACTTCCCATCTCGAGAGCCTTTGTCGTCCCGATTGCATGAGAGGATGTTCCGATTGCAACGCCTTTTGCGACCGCTCTCTTTATTCCGAAAACCTTCAGCACAAACGGCGCAGATATATTGCCCAATACACCAGTTATGATAATAGATACCACAGTAAGCGATGTATATCCCCCGTACTCGAGAGACAACGGCATTCCAATTGCTGTCGTTATGCTCTTCGGGAGCATCGTCACATATTCGGTGTGACTCAAAGAAAAGACCTTCGATAAAAGAAAGACTCCAGAAAGCGAGGTTAATACACCTGCAAATATTGATACCAGGATAGCAAAGGGATGTTTCTTGAGTACCTCAATCTCTTCATAAAGAGGAACGGCAAGACATACAGTTGCCGGGGTAAGAAGATACGTCAGGTACTTTGCGCTCTTGTTATACACCTCGTAGTCGATGTTGAAAACAATGAGAAATACTGAGACAAGAATTATGGATATAAGAAGCGGGTTGAAAATACACTTCTTGAATTTCTTCTTGAGACCTACTCCTATTTCATAAGAGAGGAGCGAAAGGACAAGACCGGAAAGCGATGAGGATAGAAAAAACTCATTCATTCTCTTTCCTCCCGAGGAGGATATCGCAAAGCTTACCGCTTACAACCATAACAAGAAGCGTTGTAACAACTGTTATTACAAGAAGCGGAAGAAGCATGCTCTTCATTTCGGAGAAAATATCAACTATCCCGACAGCGGATGGAATGAACATCACGCTCATGATGGAAAGAAGGAATGATGATGTCTCCTTGATTTGATCAACCTTCAAAGCACCGAAAGAAAGTAGGATGAACATAATCACAAGGCCGTATACACTTCCCGGAATATTGATTGGAATGTAGTAAGCAAGAACCTCACCACAAAAAGATATCAATGCGATAATCGTAAACTGTTTCAAGTATTTCATATAGTTGAAATTCCTATTTCGGAATAATAATCATACATCAAACATTGTCTTACCCTCTCCTGCAAGATCTTCAAAGTCCTTCTTGAAAGAGTTGACGGCAGAAAGAACGTTATTGTCTTTAAAAAGACTGTCAAAGACGAGAGGCGAAAGAGTAACAGCGCCGACACCGTATGTAACGAGCTCGATAACCTGAAATGAGTTTTTGAAGGAAGCTGCAACAATTTTCGTATTAAAGCCGTTGTTCTCGATTATATCCTCCATCCTCTTCACTTCCTCTATTCCGTTGTAGCCGAGATTATCTATTCGGTTGACATATGGCGCAATGTAGTCGACGCCACACTTTGCCGATAAAAAGGCCTGAGAGGGTGTATAGACTGCAGTTGCAGCAACATTATATCCCATGCTCTTGAGAGCTTTCATAGCCCTTATGCCTTCCGTGAAGGCAGGTATCTTTATGTATGTCTTTTTCCCGAGCCTCTCTGTTATTCTCTCCGCTTCCTTGATTATTCCGTCTGAAGTAAGAGAGACAGTCTGGACAAACAGGTCAGCGCAGTCGATTAGTTTTCTTATCTCTTCAAGAACAAGGTAAGGATTCTTTCCTTCCGCCTTGAGAATTGATGGATTCGTCGTTACCCCGTCAACGGGATAGTAGTCATACACCCTCTTTATTTCACCTTTATCTGCGCTATCGATATATAGTTTCATATTAACCTCCACTCTCTATATTACGGCTTAGTGTTTTCCTTTTCCATAAAAATGGAGGCCGGAAAACCTGACCTCCACACGAAAATTGAATTCGGATTACTCAACCTTGTTTGTATTTCCCTGGTACTCGATAAGGAGAGAAACCAGGCCGTTGTCCTCAAGATAATAATTAAGGACAGTCTCACCTCTCTCGAGGTCATAGCTCTCAGCCTTCGGACAAACAGTACTTGAATCGCACCATACCTTGAAGTCCGTAAGAAGCGCCTCCTCAAGCCCCTTCTTGTACTTAATTGCAATATCGTCAGCAGAAAGATAGTGGTTGGGACCGATGTTTCTGAATACAGTTGTTGAATTCTCAACCTTGAACTTGATGTTGTACTTGTAGTTCAATACAACCTTTTCCTTTTCGTCAGCGCTCTTCCATACAGCACCACCGTTGCACTCTACATCCCAGAGTCTGAAACAGAACTCCTCGTAGCCGCCATATTCCTTTTCCTTGGATTCCTTTAAGAAATTCTCCTCCCACAGAGAAGAGAAAATCTTATCAAGCATTACTGTTGTATCCTGATCGGGAAAAAGTGATTCGATTTCAGAACGAACGACACTGAGTTTATTTCTGTTCTTGTTGCCTACGCCCGAGAGAAGTGCATATATTACGGCATTGCTGAGCTTAGCCTCACTTGCCTTCTTCTTCGGGAGTGCCATGTATGCATCCATAGGATTGGTGTAAAGATAATCATACCCCTTCTCTGCGATGATTTTATTCAAAATAGCAGAAATATTCCTGCAGTCTTCTGAGTGCAGTGCCCTTCTGACCTTACTACCCTTTTCTGTAAGGACCTTCTTGCTCTCGCTATCATTAACAACATTTTCTTTTATATTGTTTTCCATTCACTCTCTCCTTGAGTTATTGAATACTATTCTTCCTGATTTTATTAAATCCAAAAAAATCAAGAGTACAATAGTAAAGCATTAATTAATCAATTTGTGTTCGTTAATTGAATAATGAATGCGTCGCTTTTCATCAAAAGGGCACAAAATAAGTAAAAGTGTACTTTTTTAACCCCTTACTTTGTCATCCTTCACGATTTCTGAAGCAGATCTGTAGATTCCCGATGTCGGGCAGTACTTTATGCTTACATCTAAGTTCTTGAGAATATCTACAGCCTTGTAGAAAGCACTGTGTGATATCCCGGAGTAAGTCTGGAACCACAATACATCTGTGTGCTTCAAAGCCTCCTTGTCGGGGACCCTGTCACCGTAGAATTTGACAGAGGGCAGCAGCTTCTTCATCTTCTTGAGCCAGTCGGAGTGACCGCCGATTACTATTATTTCGTGCTCCGTCTGGTAGGGGTAATCAATATCATTCTGGTTCTCATCATCCTCGTCTGAGCATGCTGTGCCCTGCGAGAAGATTAACTCCCTGAGGGAATTGAGTTCCTCCTTCTCATTACGGTGTTCTCTCTTGAGCCTCCTTATCTCCTCTCTGGCTTTCGAGAGCAGGGAAGATTCAATGGAGAGATTTTCCGCCAACATCTCCATCTTCTCCCTCAGCACTTCAAATTCCTTTTCTGATGTTTTCTCCGCGCCCTTATTCTTCTCTATCTTTATCGCTCTTTCTGCTTCTTCAAGTTTCTCTCTCGTCTCTTTGAGTTCGCTCTCTTTTTCATCGATGCGCTCACTAAGGTAATCTGAGTAACTGAATCTGAACGGGTCGTAATATAGACGGTTGTTTTCAGAAAAGGATGCTCCATAGGCTGATTCAAACTCTAAAAGAAGATTGTCGCTCATAATAGCTTTGAGCGTGGGTCTATCAGGAACTAAGGGATAATACCTCGATGGAATTACATCCATAGCGTTGTAGATATACTTTGCTGCAGTCATATCAAACGTCGCCCCGCTGAGCGATATATCATTGAGGCCGGGAACTGCTGAATAGAATGAAGGAGAAAGCATAACATCCTTCTTCGCCTTCTCTTCTAAAGCATCTCTTACATCACCGTCATCACCTATATAAACAGGATCAGACCATGGAAAACGATTCGAAGCATGTCCCAGCACAGCCATCGCAGGTCCGAGGAGCCATGTCCTGTCGTCACCTTTGTCAAAAAGGAAGAAGAATGCACTTACAACCTTATACGGCTCGCAGTCCGGAGCACCGTTAAGGGGTGTAACGTAGTTGTTGGACACATCTACAAGAGAAAAGAGCCCGAGCGTAAAGACATCGGGAAGGCTGTCCTCTGCTTTTTTCAGGGTCAAGAGTTCATCCTCAAGTTCAAGTAGACTTGTCATTATCTCTTCTTTCTCACTGCTGTATTCCGCGTCTCTCAGAATCTCCTCATCCATTTTAAAATTGAGATATTCATTCCGGCTGTTAAGTCTCTCCCTCTTCTTCTTCATTCTTTCTCTGCATTTTATGTACCTTCCGGTGAGGTCGAAGAGGAGCTTTTCATATTCCTCTACTGCGGAGGAAATATCATCGGGGTTGACAAGGGAGAGGATGGTTTCATAGTAGTCTCTTATCCTTCTTTCCTTATCATTCCAGGCACTTTTGTCAAGGGACGTTGTGTATATGTCGGCGATGAATGAATAACTGTCATGGTGTGACTTCTCCTTCCTGTAAGATATGAAATCTGCATTTCGGAAGGCGAGGAGAGACGATAAGCGGATAATCATTTCGCCGGGATAAATCGGATGAGCGCCGAGGTCCTGGAATAACTCATCAAAGCAATCGTATGCATCGTCATCCACTATACTCGGAAGCTTCATGTCAGTGAGAATCTTTCTGACTTTACTCATCTTCTCTTCAGAGTCAGGACTGTGGTAGATACTGTCAAGAATGAAGATGGCAACGGCGTAGAGAAACGAAAAGTGGTAATTGACTGAGTCCGGTCCCTTTTTCGATATCACGGTAAGTTCTGCCGCAAGTTCGTTCCAGTCGAGTGTCGGATACTCTGACGAGAACTTCTCCTTTAAAAGAGGAGCAAAATAATGAGCAGCCTTGATTTTTCTTTCCGTAGAGTCACGTGTGAAGACCTCTCTGTCAAAGGGAGATTTTTCACTGTGGGAGGAAGAAAACTCTCTGTTTTTGTCTCTGATAATCTCTTCTATCGTCATAGTCATCACCAAGGGGAATCATCACGGTAGTCATACCAGCTCTCAACAAACTCGAAGCCGTGACTCTCAAGATAGCTCTCTATCGCACCGTCCCCGCTTTCAGAGTCATAATCTTCTACATCAGGCTCGTAGTAATCGTCGGCTGTGCAATAACAATTAAAGTCCCTGTTCACACTCTCCTGCAGTGCTTTACGGTATTTCTCGAGAATATCGGAAGCAGTAAGAAATGGATTTTTGTCTAAATCTCCCGCATTCTCCTTTTTGACGACCTCACTATCCCGGACGGAGAAAGTTATAGTGTAGTCGAATGAGTAATTGATTCTCGTGCCGAATTTATACGTCCATTCGGCCTGTAGATATATGTCAACAGTCCACTCTTTGGACAGAAACTCCTCGAGCCCGGCATACTCCTTTTTCTTCATTCCTGCCTTACGCCGGGAAGAGTAGAGGGATGTAAATACGTTTATAAGAAAGCTCTCTGCATTACTATCCAGCGGAAGAGCCTTAATTTCACTCTCAACACTTTCCTTCTTCTTCGACTTCTTCCCCACGTTTGATACCAAGGCAAAGAGAATAAGGGATGAGATGCTGTTGTCTGATCCGCATTCATCAAGTAGTTGATAAACGCTGTAAGGGCTGCTGTACAGAAACAAGTAGCCCTCTTTTGTGATTAATGCGCTGAGAGCATCGACTGTGCTCTCAACATAGTCATTGTAATTCTTCATACATTCTGTTCCTGACTAGATGATAGAGCAGGAACAGAACAAAAGGAAGAAAATATTATACATACCCCTGGCTCAACATCGCCCTCGATACCGTAATGAAGGAAGCAATGTTAGCGCCGTCAATGAAGTTGTTCTTATCTGAATAGAGAGAAGCTGCCTCACTGATGGAGTGATAGATATTGCCCATAATATCCCTCAGTCTGCTGTCGACTTCACTTCTCGTCCACTTGAGTCTCATGCTGTTCTGGCACATCTCGAGTCCCGATACCGCAACTCCTCCGGCATTTGCAGCCTTTGCAGGAGCAACAAGGACACCCGAAGAAACAAGAAGAGCTTCAGCCTCGGGAGTGAGAGGCATGTTCGCGCCTTCGCCCACAAGCTTGATGCCGTTAGAAAGCAGGTTTGCTGCGTCTTCACTGTTTATTTCAAGCTGTGTTGCGCAAGGGAATGCATAGTCGGCCTTTATATTCCAGATAGGATTAGCCTTCTTGCCGTCCCGCGGGATATAAACAACGCCGTTGTATTTTGAAGCGTATTCCTCGATTCTTCCCCTCTGGACATTCTTGAGATACTTCACGTATTCGAGTTTCTCCCTGTCGATACCCTTCTCGTCATATATCATGCCGCTCGAGTCAGAGAGTGTGAGGACCTTACCTCCGAGCTCGTTGATTTTCTCGACTGTGTACTGTGCAACGTTACCGGAACCGGAGACAAGACAGGTACTTCCTGCAATATCCAACGCCCTGTCACGGAGAATAGCTTCACTGAGGTATACAAGCCCGTATCCTGTAGCTTCAGGTCTTATTAAGGATCCGCCCCACTCCAGGCCCTTACCTGTAAGAACACCTGTGAACTCATTCCTGATTCTCTTGTACTGCCCGAAGAGGTATCCGATTTCCCTTCCTCCGACTCCTATGTCGCCTGCAGGAACATCGGTATCAGCCCCGACATGACGATAGAGCTCGGTCATGAATGACTGGCAGAAGCGCATGACTTCATTGTCGCTCTTTCCCTTTGGGTTGAAATCACTTCCACCCTTGCCGCCTCCCATTGAGAGCCCCGTAAGGCAGTTCTTGAATACCTGCTCGAAAGCAAGAAACTTCATGATTGAAAGATTAACGGAAGGATGGAACCTCAATCCTCCCTTATATGGTCCTAGTGCCGACGACATCTGGACTCTGTAGCCGCGGTTTATCTCAACCCTGCCGCTGTCATCAATCCATGGAACACGGAAGATGATTGCCCTCTCAGGCTCAACCATTCTCTCGAGCACACGGTGATAGACAACATCAGGAAATCTGTCGATTACCTTATCGACGGAAAGAAGAAAGTTCATGACTGCGTGATGGAACTCCACCTGCCCCGGGTCATTAGTCACAACGCTGTCATAGACACTCTTTGTAATACTGTTCATACTAAGCCCCTCCAAAAATATCGATTTTTAGGTTTTTAACAAAATCTAAATTAAAGTTTGAGGTTTAGTCAATGCCACCTCATCTCCTTCCCCATCGTTTTTCCTTCCATGAATACAAAAATACCAAAAGAAAATATCGTGTGCATATGGAGTTAAAAAAGATAATAA
>CAVIUT010000075.1:0-10072 GCA_963646155.1 Eggerthellaceae bacterium
TGATTGCATTTTGCAAACAACTGAAAAGGATAACGTCGGGGACAAAATTAGAGAAGAGAGCACATCGGGAAAGCCATGAGCGGGGCTATTTCCTTTTCGTCGAGATTGACCATCAAAAGTCTGTCGAGTCCTATTGCCACGCCTGATGACTGCGGAAGCTGTATGTCCGGGAAGGTCGGGGATGATGGTGATATGTCGTCTATGGTGTTTCGTCTTTCATCCTCGAGTCTCTTCTGTTCCTTCTTGTAGTAGGCCCTGATTTTCTCCCTGTCGGTCTCTTCGTCGTAGCAGTTTGCAATCTCCGTGCCGTTTATATACATCTCCCAGCGCTTTTTGTAAGGCTTCGTGTCGTAGTCTTTTGCAAGGCAATCTATCTGCTTGGGGTAGTCCCTCAGATATACTTGGGCGTTCTTCGGGAGATTGGGCTCGACATATGTGAGGAATATCCTGTTGAATGTATCCTCCCAGCTCTCTCCTTCGGGGACGAAGAGATTCTTTTTCTCGGCTTCTTCTTTGAGAATAGAAATGTCCTGTGCCTTTATGAGGTCGACCTTTGCCCATTCCCACATGGCCTCTTCGACAGTCATGATTATACTCTTGTTCTTGAGCCACTCTCTTTCCTCTATCGCCGTCTCTTTTATCATCTCGATTGTGAGGTCAATACTCTCACTGTCGCTGTAGTCCAGGGTGTAGTACTCGAGCATTGTAAACTCCGGGTTATGTACATCTCCCAGCTGCTCGGAGTTTCTGAAGCACTGTGAAATCTGGAATATGGAATATGGAGAAGAAGCGAGCATCTCCTTCATGTAGAGCTCGGGGGAAGGAATGAGAAATAGGTCTTTCTCTCCGACAAATTCATTCTTGAATTCCGTTTTGAAGCATTTAATTGTCGGCTCAGGGATTAAGTAGGGGGAAAGGGATGGTGTGAAGACTTCGAGATAGTCTCTTTTTTTAAAGAACGAGCGAATATTTTCAAATAGAAGACTTCTATTCTTCTGGTAGGTAAAATTAAACATAAGCTGAGTTTAGCCTAAAGTATTTTTTCTTTCCACACCACTGAGCCATATTGAGCTAAGAGCCTCTTTCCGGATAAACTGAAAGCATGCTTCAATATACAACAGATGAGCCGATTTATGCTCTTGCCACAGCCTATTCTCCTTCCGCCATTGCCGTAATAAGGGCATCGGGAGAAAACTCTCTTCGTCTCATTGCACCCTACTTCTCTTCCCCGCTCGATAAGGCGGGGACAAACAGTGCCATACACGGGTTTATTCAGGACGGGAAGGGTGAGAAAATAGATGAAGTAATTTTAATCAAATATGAAAAAGGCCACGGCTACACATCAGAGGAGGCCTTTGAAATAATGAGCCACGGCTCCCTGGCTGTCATCAGGAGCATTTCTTCGCTGCTTGAGAAGGCGGGATTCAGATTGGCAGGGAGGGGGGAGTTCACATACCGCGCATTCATGCATGGAAAGATGGACCTCACGGAAGCTGAGGCGGTGGAAGAACTCGTATCTGCACGGGGAGAAAGGGGGCGTAAAGGAGCCCTGGAGCGCCTTACAGGCTCACTCAGGCGTGAGACGGAGAGGATACGTAAAGATATAATCAATATCCTTGCTTCTCTTGAAGTTCACCTTGACTACGGAGAGGATGAAATAATCGAAGATTGGGTATTTCCTGTAGAGAGAGTCGAGAAGATAATCGAGAGGCTGAAGATGATTTCTACTACATACCGCTCCGAGAGAATCTACAGCCAGGGTGCGAAGGTCGTTCTGGCGGGGAGGACGAATGCTGGTAAGTCCAGTCTATTTAATCAGCTCTTGAAGGAGAACAGGGCGATTGTCTCTCCGGTTGCCGGAACAACACGCGACTATCTTGAGGCAGAGTGCGAGATGGACGGAATTCCGGTGCGTCTTTTCGATACCGCGGGACTGAGGGAGAGCACTGACGAAATAGAAAAAGAAGGCATCAAGATTACAGAGAAAATGATTGCCGGGGCAGATGTTGTCGTCTACGTTCTCGACGGAGACGAAGAGGAAGAAGAGAAAAATGAGAAGACGATATATGTCCACTCGAAGCGTGATCTGACACATTCGTCTTCTTCTCTTTCCTTTTCATCTCTGACAGGAGAAGGAATCGGGGATGTTATTTCTGCTATAACGGAATACCTCTCCAGGGAGAGCACTCTCTTCAGCGGTGTTCCGGTAATCGAGAGTAGAAGACAGCGCGATAAGCTGAATGAGGCTGCATCTTCTTTGGAAGAAGCAATAAAAAACAAAGACATGAGTGTCGATATTATAGCACTCTACTTCCAGAGTGCACTTTACTCTCTTGGTGAAATTGCCGGAGAGACTACGACAGATGATGTACTTGAGGAGCTTTTCTCCTCATTCTGTCTGGGGAAATGAAGATGAGAGATTATGAAGCAATAGTAATAGGGGGCGGACACGCAGGAATAGAAGCATCTCTTGCCCTTTCCAGGGAAGGTTTCGATACCCTCCTTATAACACAGAGCCTGGATGCAATCGGACGTATGAGCTGCAATCCGGCAATCGGAGGACTGGCAAAGGGAAACCTTGTCAGGGAGATAGATGCGCTCGGGGGTGAAATGGGCCACCTTATCGACTCCACTATGATACAGTACCGCATTCTCAACCGCTCCCGCGGTCCCGCTGTTCAGGCACCGCGTGCACAGGCTGATAAGTTCTCGTATTCCAGGCTTGCCAAAGAGACGTTGGAAAAAGAGAAGCACCTCAATCTCTTTATGGACACCGTCACCGATTTTCTATTCGAGGAGACGGACGGAGTAAAGAGAATAATCGGAGTTGTCACAGAGCGCGGGTGGCACATTTCGGCGGGTGTTGTTGTTCTTACAACAGGGACCTTCATGGAGGGAAGAATTTTCATAGGCGAGTACGATGCACCCTCGGGGCGGCTCGGAGAAGGCGCTGCACTGGGGCTTGGAAAAAAGCTGAGAGAGTACGGCTTCAATGTGGGAAGGATGAAGACGGGAACTCCGGCGAGAGTGAGAAAATCTACTTTAGACTTTGATGAACTCGAAGTGCAGGAGGGAGACGATGTGATGCTTCCCTTCTCATTCGATTATGAGAAGATAGAGCGCCCGACTCTTCCATGCTACATTACATACACCAACGAAGAGACTCATTCGATAATCCGTGAGAATATACACCGCTCGCCTCTCTACGGCGGTAAGATAGTGGGTAAGGGGCCCAGGTACTGCCCGAGTATAGAGGACAAGGTTGTGAGATTCCCGGAGAGGGAGAGGCATCAGATCTTCGTTGAGCCCGAGGGGATAGGAACAGAGGAGATGTATCTCAACGGCCTCTCGTCGTCTCTTCCCGAGGAAGTACAGCATCGCTTCATAAGAACACTACCGGGCTTGAAGCATGTCGAAATCATGAGACCGGCTTATGCTGTCGAGTACGATTACCTCGACCCGAAAGACCTACTGCCGTCCCTGGAGTCCAAGATAATTTCGAATCTTTTCATTGCCGGCCAGACCAACGGCACAAGCGGCTACGAAGAGGCTGCATCCCAGGGCTTGATTGCGGGAATAAATGCCGCCCAGCGCCTCAAGGGTGAAAGAGCAGTTGTACTCGGAAGAACCGACGCATATATAGGAGTTCTCATCGACGACCTTGTGACAAAGGGTACAAACGAGCCCTACAGGATGTTTACATCGCGCGCTGAATACCGTCTGTCTCTCAGGCACGACTCGGCAGATTTGCGCTTGACACCGATTGGGTATGAAACTGGGCTGTGCAAAGAGGAGAAATACCTGCGCCTGAAGGAAAAAATCGAGAAGATGGACGAAGTGAAGGACCTCTTGAAAAACAGGCGTAAGGACGGGAAAAACGGCCTCGAGCGCATTGTCGCCGGTGGCGATATCTTCTCATTTGATGATATACCGGAGCTTGGGGATTATCCATTCTCAGTACTAAACGAAGTTATGCTTGAAGCAAAGTACTCGGGGTACCTTAAGCGTCAGGAAATAGATGTAGAGAGAGCCAGAAGGGAAGAGAAAATTCTCATTCCCGAGGACTTTAATTACGACGAAGTTGAGGGCCTCAGCAGTGAAAGCCGGGAGAAGTTCAAGAGGGTGAGACCCTCAAGTGTAGGACAGGCGGGGAGAATCAGTGGCGTCAGGGTTTCAGATACCGCCATTCTCGCACTCCACCTCAGAAGCAGGAGGAAAGAGTGATGTCTGATTACACGATTAGGGATTATCTCGAGGCATTGAATATCGAAAGAAGTGAGGAGAAAGCAGCGCTTCTTGAAAGGTATGTGGAGGAAATCATGCTCTTCAACCCCTCCTTGAAGCTTGTCGGCTCGAAAGACAGGGACGATATAGTCTCGCGTCACATCTTCGACTGTATTTCAGCCTATGATGTTTTTTTACATAAAACAAACCCCTGCGATAAGATAGCAGACCTCGGCTCGGGGGCGGGACTGCCGGGCATTGTGCTTTCCATTCTCTTCCCCGGGAGGGAGTTTGTTCTTATCGAGAGGATGAGTCGCCGTGTAGGATTCCTTCGTACCATCATTGCTTCTTTACATCTCAAGAATGTCATGGTAATCGACAAAGACATATCTCACATTAGAGATACATTCTCCGTTGTTACATGCCGTGCCTTCCATCCACTGGAAGATGTTATTGAGGAGATTATACCGCTCTCAAGGAATGGAATATTCTATAAAGGCACACTAAAGAGCATCAATGAGGAACTATCAGAGGTAAAAGCCATGGGTTACAGTTTTAACTCCCGTATCGTTCCTGTCAACGTTCCGTCTCTCTTCGAAGAGAGGAACATAGTAGTTATCGAGGACTTGAAGAAAGATGAAGAAAGGTAAGTTTTCACTTTTTACAGCCATTCTGTTTCTTACTCTCGGCGCCGTTCTTCTGACGCTCGGTCTGTTGAATTCGAAGGGTTTGTTGGAGCCTTCATTTATTACGACTCTACTTACACTTATTAATGAGAAGCTCAGTATAACAGGCAGCAGCATGGGGGCTGTGGAGCTTTCTATATTATTCCTCATTGAGGGGGCCGTAATTCTCCTTTTCAGGCTCAGGAAGCCCTATTCGATGTTCATCACCGTATATCTGGTTCCTATATATCTGACAGCGCTGTCAGAGTACAGAGTAAAGCATTCACTTCCTCTCCCCTCGTTTATTCCCGAGAGTGTGAAGAGCGCCAGAGCATCGCTTTTGTTTATGCTTCTTGTTCTCGAGATTCTTCTTGCCGCTCTTCTTCTCTTTGTACTAAAAGGTGCCGATGAGAAATGGAGAAAGAAGAGAAATCTTCAGCTGAGGATGCTCGAGAAAGAGGGCGTTATAAAAAGTAAGGAAACAATAGAGAGCGAGAAGATATTAAAGAGGGAGCGTAAACTCAACGAAAAGATGGAGAGGGAGAGACAGAAGGAAGAAGCGCGTTTCTCACTCGAGTTTGATAAAAAAGAAAAGGCGGAGAAGAGGAGAGAGGAGAAGGAAAAGGAAAAAGAGAGGCGTGAGTACGAGAAGAAGAGGGAGAAGGAAGAGATAAGAAGAGAAAAAAGTCTCTCGAAGGAAGAGAAGAAAAAGCTCCTTGAGCGCGATAGACTCATGGAGAGAGAAGAGATAGAGAAGGAAAAAACAGAGAAAAAAGAGGAAAAGGAAAACAAAAAGCTGAAGAAGGACGAAAAGAAAAGGGAGAAGGAAGAGGAGAAGGAGAGAAAGAAGAATGTCACACTCGATATCGGCCCGATGCCTGAGTATGATGCGCCCTCCGGTTCTCCCGATACCCCTCTCTCATTCCCGTCATTCGAGGAGATGCCCCACTTCACGACTATCGGCCACCACAATCAGGATGTGGAGGAAGAGAGGATAGAAGAGAAAAGGGAAAATCTTATCGAGAGTTCATCCTTTATGGATAACCTTAAAAGTGAAATCGAGAAGGAAGAAGAGGAGAATAAAGTCGATAATAAGCCGTTCAAGGGTGGCGGTATGTTAGAGGCAGTGCTTGAAAGCTATTCTTCCGAGCCCATCCATGAATATCAAATTAACACAAGGCCCATAATCGGACTTGACGAGAGTGATGAGAGAAGAGAGGAGGCGAAAGCTCCTTCCCCGGGAATTGCTCCGTCATTCATCGACAAGAACCATCCGCGCTATAAGCTCTTCGAGAATCTCCAGAATAACCCCTCCGGTGACACTCATTCCTTTGAAAGTGAAAAGATAAAAGAGGAGAAGGACGAACACATTGCCCCGTCATACATAAACGAGAATCACCCGCGCTACAAGATGTTCGAAAGCCTCCATAACACTCCATCTAACGATGCTCCCAACCACGAGAATGAGAAGGTAAAAGAGGAGCACATTGCGCCGTCCTACATAAGCGAAGACCATCCGAGATATAAACTCTTCGAGAGCCTCCAAAAGGACGGAGAGAAGAGTACTGGATGTGGCCCCTTCTCTTCCTTAAAAGGAGAAGAGAGCGGCACTGCATCTACCGTTTCATATACTCCCGGACGCTCCTTCGTCCCCGAGGATGAGAGTGTTGTTCCAAACCCATATGAAGAGGTTTCAAAGATTGTTCCAGAAGAAAAGACGGTTTGTCAGGAAGAGAAGATAGACGATGAGGATAAACCTTATAACCCGTATCCGGCGACAGTAAACGATGTAAAAGAAAGCAGTGTAGTAGAGGAGAAGAAGGAAGAGGCCTTTATTCCTCCCGAGATGCCGAAAGTAAGGAATGTCGAGATAAAAGACGACGGAACAAGGGTATTCGAGGCAAAGAGCAGTGAGGAAGTTGCCGACGACTTCAACTTAATTGTAGGAGTGGGAGACCTGGCATCCAACCGCGGAGGACTTACGGCAATAGAGATGAGGCAGAGGACGGTATATACACCGCCTGATGTGTCGCTGTTGAAGGACTATCCGAAGGTAAGTCAGGAGATAGACTATTACACGCAGGAGCAGGGTGAGACGATAGTCAGGACCCTTGCCGAGCAGAAGGTCATAGTTGAACTCTCTGCAATCGTGAAGGGCCCTGCCGTCACGATGTACGAACTTAAGCTCGCACAGGGCATGATCATAAGTAAGATTAAGGCGAGGGAGGATGAAATAAACTACGCACTTGGCGGTAAGAAAGTCAGAATACTTGCTCCTGTTCCCGGTAAGCAGGCAGTCGGAATCGAAGTACCGAATGCAAAGATATCGATTGTGGGCTTCAAGGATATGATTTACGCTAAGCAGGAACATCCTGAATATAAGAACTTCGGTGTCCCGATGATTCTCGGCCGTACCGTTACCGGTAATCCGATTGTCATAGATGTTGCGAAGATGCCTCATATGATTATCGCAGGTACGACGGGAAGCGGAAAGAGTGTATGTATAAATACATTCATCAACACGATTCTATTTGAGAAGTCACCGAAGGACGTAAGGCTTATACTTGTAGACCCGAAGGTTGTAGAGCTTACAATCTATAACGGAATACCACATCTCCTGACTCCTGTCATTACCGACAGTAAGCGTGCACTCAAGGCTCTCGACTGGCTTGTGAGCGAGATGGAAAGGCGTTATGCAATGCTTGCACACTACGGGGTAAGAAATGTAAAGGGCCTCAACGAAAAGATTGCCTCGGGAGAAGTGAGAGGCGTCGAGAAGGTTCCGTTCATTGTTCTTATCATGGATGAGTTTGCAGATATCATGGCAGTTGTAGGTAAGGAAATGGATGCAGCAATAAGCCGTATCGCAGCAAAGGCGAGAGCTGCGGGAATACATTTGATTCTTGCAACACAGCGCCCGAGCAGCGATGTCATCCTCGGCACTCTCAAGTCGAACCTCCCCGGTCGTATTGCATTTGCTGTCTCTAGTGGAATCAACTCTCGTGTCATCCTTGACGAGATGGGGGCGGAAAACCTCCTTGGTAAGGGAGATATGCTTCTCCTGGATCCTTCGAGTATGGGAACACAGCGTATTCAGGGTGCCTTCCTCTCCGATGATGAAGTTGAGAAGATATCGTCCTTTGTAGCCCGGCATAATTCGAAGGCTGAGTTCCTCGAGGAGAGTGTCTTCGAGGAGACAGAAGACATGAGCGACAGTGACGAAGAGTTCTTCGATGACGATGGAGACGAGGATTTATATGAAGCTGCAAAGAAGATAGTCTATGAGCGTAAGAGCGCATCTGCCTCATACCTCCAGCGAAGGCTGAAGATAGGCTACAACAGAGCTGCCCGTATTGTCGAGCAGATGGAGGAAGACGGCATAGTAGGACCTGCAAACGGATCTAAACCCAGGGAAATACTCAAGTTCGAATAATTGGCGGCAGTAATTTCATACTCAATGCATGAGAGTAGAAACTCTCTCCTTAAAGGAAGAGAGTTTCTGGATACACAATCTAATTCGAGCCTGGGCTGACCAGGTTAAAAAGCTGTCATATTAGAGAGTGCTTTAACTTCCTCGAGTGGAAGTTCTGTGGCTTCTACTATTTCTTCAAGAGATAACTTTCCTCCTGCAATCATTCGATTTGCAATTTCAACCTTGCATTCATGTTTAGCCTCAAGTCTGCCCTCAAGTCTGCCCTCAAGCCTGCCCTCAAGCCTTTGCTCTTCGCCATAAGCTTCAAGTGCCCTGCACATCTTTGTTCTGCCTCCTTCTGTTTTCCCCTAATAATGCATTCCCGTTTCAAATGCAGTAGAACATATATGCGTAACCACTGTGTCTGCATTCTCCGTCAAACATCACCCGATAGTCAAACCGCCAGTTTTATGATGGAAACAATCGAAGACAGAGAAATCCTACACACCCGCGAGAAGTTGCAGCTGGAGATTAGGTCAATCAAGAGTGCATTGGCTGGGCAATCTCTTTAACTTGTTCAAGTGGAAGTTCTGTGGTCTCTGCTATATCTTCAAGAGATAATTTCCCTTTTGCAATCATTCTTTTTGCAGTTGCAATTTTTTCTTCAATTCTACCTTCAATCTTGCCTTCAATCTTGCCTTCGATCTTGCCTTCGATCTTGCCTTCGATCTTGCCTTCTGATTTTCCCTCAAGCCTTTGCTCTTTACCATATTTCTCGATTGCTTTACACATTTCTGTCCTGCCTCCTTCTGTTTCTTTGTAATGACGCATTCCATCTTTCAAAATGCCGTAGAACATATTCTCGGAACTGGTGGATCTGAAATCATTCATCAATTTCCCGATGTCAGAGCTGTTGTTCTTATAAGCACCATTAACATAAACAATGTAATTACCGTCGTCAAACCGCTCGTTTCCCAGTTCTTCGATATGTCTATTGATATGGTAGATTGGAAGACCTTTTTTCAGCACATCGTTTTCGGTTATGAAAATGACATATGAGTCACACAGCTCTGAAAAGGCTGCTTTCGTTTGTAACATCCTTGAATCAAGAACTGCGCTGTGAAATCGCGCCCTTCTTCTTCCTGCACCTCTGTCGGCTCTTTGAATCTCGATGTCGTAGTTCCTGCCTTCCGAATCCACGGCAAATATATCCAGAACTATATCCCTGCCGTCTAAAAGAGGACTTATCTCGACCTTCTGCGAATTAATCGATTTAACAACAATATCCTTTCGATTCAGGATTATTCTCAGCATCAGTTCCGTTGCTTTGAAATTCTGATCAAAAAATATCTTCATGAAATCGTCGTCTAAGAGCCGATAACCATCAAGAATGGTGATTGCTTCTTCCGAGGGAACGTATGGCTTTGTCTCTTCTTTATTCAAGGTCAGTTTCCTCCATCTTCTTTAAATACAATATTATACCATTCTTTATGCTTTAAGCCTACAGCAAGAGAGGGCATATTTCAAGTTTTTGATATTACTCCTTGTAATGTTTACAAATTAAGTTGGTGTTCATGCCTTCGATAATCCCTTTCTCACGGGCGTAGGCAATTGAAAGAGGATAGATTAAATCCTATAATTTTGTATATTTTTGATTTGGTGACAACATAATCAACAACCCACGGGTCAAGACCCGGGGTATTGAAGCGAAAGCATCTCGTACCCTTGTTGATTAGCCTCAGCGGGGAGGAGTTGTAAAACAAGTCTTTGT
>CAVIUT010000076.1:0-9664 GCA_963646155.1 Eggerthellaceae bacterium
GAACCTGAGAAGCAGGAACCAAGATTCCTCGTACTTCTAGTGCGAGGTAGTTCAATGTGTATCTGACAAAGCGCTGCTTCAGCATTCTCATCAACCTTCATCTCGATTATATAGACTTCTTTGTGGAGAGTGAGTACAACATCACTTCTGCCGTTGAGAGAGCTCTCCTCGGCAGATATACTTAATCCCCTGCCGCCAATCATGAGGAAAAAAGAGAAGAACATCTGCTGGTACCCTTTCTCAGCCTTGTCGAGAGTATCGTATTGGCATTCTTTCATGTAGGCATTCATAACCCGGACTATTTCCTCGACTTTTCCACTTCTCACGGCCTTCACTCCCTTGGCCGCATAAATTGATGCATCTATCCCTGTAAACTGATTAACAAGGTTCTGCGAGAACGACTTCCTTACTTCAGTATTGGGGAATGTCAGAGAGAGAATCTCTCCGTCCCCACTTTCTATAGTCAGGTACCCTGTAAAATAAATCAAAGCAATAACCTGACTGTCATCAAGCCGCTTCTCCCTCAAAAGGCTGTAATCGAAGGTGTCGATTGCACCAATTGCGATTTCAACATCGTCTGTCATTATTCTTTCGAGTTTGTAGTCCCTCGCAAGATTTACTGCCAGCGTGCTTGCTCCCGTATTCACCCAATAAGGACGGAAACGGCATTTATTGTTGAAGAATGTTCCAATTGAAACTGGGTTATAAACTCTCTCGTTTGAGTCGGGAGAAAAAAGATATCCGTCATAGTAGTCTCTGACTGCCTCTAGAAAATCTTCTCTTGTTTCATATTCCCGGTCATTTCTCTCCATATAAGCGTCAATATATTCAGAAAAGTTGTCTTCCAGTTCCGTCTGGGTGTAGCCGAATGCTGCAGCATAATCTTCATCCAGCGAAAGGTCGGTGAGCTTGTTCATCTTCGAAAAGATGGACATGTTGGAAAACTTTGTGATGCCGGTTATGAAGAAGAATCTCACCTTATCGTCATTGTTCTTTATGACGGTGTAGAATGTGCTGAGGGTATCTCGGATACTGTCCGCCTTCTCCTTGTCCATGTATGAATCGATTATCGGAGAATCATACTCGTCGACGATGATGACAACCTTCTTTCCCGCTTCCTTCAATATAGCATTCAGCATTGTGGAAGGCTCATCTTTTGCGACAGTCAATCCGTTCCTTTCCGCCTCATCGGATAAGGCAATCTGAAAGTCATTGAGGAAAGCATCATACCTGGTGGTATTGAAATTAGCGAAATTCAAGTGAAGCACCGGATACTTTTCAAAGGAATAATCAGTACTATCTATATAAAGCCCTTTGAAGAGTTCTCTCTTCCCATCGAAGAGAGAATGCAGCGTTGCGCACATAAGACTTTTGCCGTAACGACGCGGACGTGAAATGAAATAGTAGTTCTGCAAAACATTGCAGACAAGATTGTATACATATTTTGTCTTGTCCACATAGATGTAATCACCATTTGCCCTTATGTCTTCAAATGAACGCACGTTGACAGTTATTTTCTTCATGTTTTTATTTTACTGTACTATTTCTCTTTTCTTCACAGTTTTATCCCAGTATTTCTCTCGATTCTTACACATTCCAAACGCCATCCATCACAGAACTGAAGAGAAAAAGGCCGAAATTTCAACAATTATACTGTAAGCTCCGCTTCCTTTCCATCGGCAAAGTAGGCGCTTAGTCCCTTCGGGTCCATTATGCCCTTATCTGTAACAATACCTGTAATGAGTTCAGGAGGTGTCATGTCGAATGCAGGGTAGTAGCCCTTAACGCCATCTATTGCTGTTCTTACGCCCATTGCATAGAGCGTTTCATCAGGGTTTCTCATCTCTATTGTGACAGTGTCATATGTGGGATGGGCCTTATCTGGGGCGCCGGTGACATATACAGGAACGCCGTAGTAAGCGGCACATAGCGCTATCTGACTTGTCCCTACTTTATTGAAAACATAACCGTCACAGCTTATTGCGTCGGCTGCACACGTAAAGATATCGACTCCTTCATTCTTCATAACAAAAGACGGCATATTATCGGTAATGAGCGTGACATCAAATCCCATCTGATAGCACACAGTGCTTGTAAATCTCGCCCCCTGGAAGAAAGGCCGGGTCTCAGGGCAGAATAGCTTGATGTTGTTCCCCCTCCTCCTGCATTCCCTCAGCATCAGGCCGAGCACTGTCTCGGCATAGCACTGCGTCATAACCTTCCCGCCCCGGGGAAACTTATCGACAAGGTTATGGGCAATTTTATCAACTCTCTCGTAGCGCTCGTTATTCATCTCGACGACAAAGTCCCTTACGGCTTCGTCAGCTTTTCTTCCCTCCCTGAGGGCTTTGAGAGCGACAGGAATACATTTCTCCGTGAGGCTCTCCATTCTCTTAGCTGTGGTTGGACGGGAGTAGGCTATTGTTTTTGAAGCCCAGGATAGATATTTTTTTGTCTCCTCTTCTCCCTTTCCATCTACAAGATGACACGCAAGTGCCATTCCCATCGGAGCAAGGGTGTAGGGACCGGTCGACTGAGTAACCATACTCTTGATTGCCCAGGCAACATCCTCAACTGTTTTACATATAACCCATTCGATTTTTGCCGGGTATACACGCCTATCGAGAACTCTCACTTCCCCATCCTCATACCACGCCACATTTTCATACTGCAGCATGAATGCCAAATCTTTATCCTGCCTTTCCATTTTCTTCTCCTTCTATCTTTACCTGTACTTCTCCCAGTTGTATGTTCCTTTTTTGAGTGGTCTATATATCGTAAAGTACATCGTCAGGTAACAAGCGGAGGCTCCAATAAGCTGGCTGATTGCCTCGGCATAGAATACGCCGTAGACACCCATTCCGAGCCTCGGAAGGATAAGAATGAGCGGGAATACAAGAAATACCTTTCTCAAAAGTGAGAAGAAGACTGCGTTCTTCGGGTGATTGAGCGCAACGAACGTCGTCTGCCCCGCGCTCTGGAACGTCATCATGAAGAAGACGGCAAAGTATATTCTCATTACAGGTATTGTGATATCTACAAGAGCCCTGTCTGGTGTAAATACAGATATGAGGACCTGCGGGAAAAGAATAACAAAGGCCCAGGAAATAAGAGCATAGAAAAGCGCAATCTCCGTCATGACCCTTATCGCCTTACAGACGCGCTCACTGTTACCCGCCCCGTAGTTATAGCCCATGACAGGCTGGGTCGACACCGTAACACTCTGAATCGGTAGTGATACCATCTCTCGTGTGGAGTTGATTATGCTCATGGCTCCTATGTAGAGCGTCGAGAGCTCCCCGGAGAATGAGACAATCGTCATGTTGGATGCCGCCTGGGTAAGGGAGTTTGTCATCTTGAACATGAAGCCCGATATCCCGAGTTTGAGCGTCCGTTTGATTATCCCGCCATCAAGAGATACCTTTCTCAGCCTAATCTGGCTTTTCTTTCCTCGGAGAAAAAGAATAACCCACAGCGCGGAAACAGCCTGACTTATGACAGTGGCAACAGCGGCACCCTTCACGCCGAGTGAGAATGTATAGATGAAGAGCGGGTCGAGAACTGTATTGAGTACCGCACCGATGACAACAGTCATCATTGCCGTGAGACCGAAGCCCTGCATCGTGATAAATGAATTGAAGCCGACACTTATGAGTACGAAGACGGTCCCGAGGACATAAATCGAGAAGTAATCGAGAGCATAGGCTATCGTGCTTTCGTCGGCCCCCATCATGTATAAAAGCGGTGTTCTGAAGACAAAAAGTATAACTGTCAGCACTGCAGATATGATGAGCGCGAATGTAAACGAAGTCTCTAAAATAAGCTCCGCCCGTCCATCATCGCCCTTTCCCCTCTCTATTGCAGCTATCGGAGTTGCCCCTGATGATATGAGAGACGGAAAGGCGCTTATAAAGCTAATAATCGGAAAGACAACACCGACAGCGGAGAGTGCAAGTGTTCCCTCGCCGCTCATATGACCGATGTACATTCGGTCGACCACACTGTAGAGAACATTCACGAGCTCTGCAAAGAGTGTGGGGACGGCTAGAGACAGTATGTGGCGTATTATGCTTCCCTCGGCGTAGTTTCCTTTCTCGAGTGTTTTCATAGAGCTCTGGGATGAAGATTTCTGTAGCGGCAGAACCTTATGGGGTAGCCGTTATCTATTGTTTCTTCTCCCCTTTCCTCCTCAACCCAATCTTCACTCTCGTCGAGGTTCTCGAAAAAGACTTCCGCGCCCCCGTCTGCATCAACCTTCGTCAAAAGCACATAGTCGCAGTACGGAAGCATCGTCTTATACATCATCGCACCGCCTATTATGTAAACATCATCAGACCTGTACTTCTTGATTTCCGCCCCGAGTTCATCCAGGTTCTGCACCAATATAAAGCCGTCGTCTTCTGCCCTCTTTTTATCTCCGTCCGGCCACAATACGATATTCCTTCTCTTCTTCAACGGCTTTCCGCCGGGAAAGGAAAGAAGGGTATTCGAGCCCATAACGACAGTCTTATTGAGGGTTGTTGAACGGAAAAAGGCCATATCTAAAGGAAGACGGAACATCAAATCATTTTTGCGTCCTATTCCCCAGTTTCTGTCACAATGCAAAATCGCCTGCATTTCTCCTCCTAGATTGCGACCGGAATGTCGTACTTCTTCTTGTTGTACACATAGCCTTCAAGCGAGAAGTCATCGGGTGTGAAGGAATAGAAGTCAGTCTTATCTCTGTTCATCTTGAACTCAGGTGCCGGATAGCTCTCGTTTTCGATTATCTCCTTCACAATCGGAATATGTCGGTCATATACGTGGGCGTCCGCTATTACGTGGACAAGTTCCCCCACTTCCAGCCCACTCACCCGGGCCATCATATACATCAATGCAGCGTATTGCACGACGTTCCAGTTGTTGGCCGTAAGCATGTCCTGACTGCGCTGATTGAGTATGCCGTTGAGTGTTTTCCCGCTGACATTGAATGTCATGGAGTAGGCACAGGGGTAGAGTGCCATCTCTGAGAGGTCATGGTGGTTGTAGATGTTGGTCATTATGCGCCTCGACTGCGGGTTATGCTTGAGGTCGTAAAGGACCCTGTCAACCTGATCAAAGTCACCTTCGGGGTAGTGGTGTTTGACGCCCAGCTGATAGCCGTAAGCCTTACCAATCGAGCCCGATTCATCGGCCCAGCTGTCCCATACGTGGCTCTTGAGGTCATGCACATTGTTTGATTTCTTCTGCCAGATCCACAACACTTCGTCTATTGCCGACTTCATGTATGTGCGCCTCAAGGTCAGAATTGGAAACTCCTCCTTGAGGTTGTATCTGTTTACTATCCCGAACTTCTTGATTGTATGTGCCGGAGTGCCATCACTCCAGTGAGGTCTTACAGCGAGACTTTCGTCACTGAATCCTGTGGAAAGGATTTCCTTTATGTTTGAAATGAAAATATCGTCTGCTCTACTCATATTAATCCCTGCTGAATATCCTTTTGAAATAATTAAGCCAACGCCTTAAAAAGTGCCTCCCGCTCCTCTTCTTCACGTCCTTGACAACTGCAGCCTCCGTTATATATGCGTCGGTCCTCTTCATCTCGTCCCAGCGCCTTACAAGCCACATGTAGATATCACTCTCGGTGTAGCCGGGAAAACGGCGCGCAAGATGCTCATTATCGAGAGCGTCGACAAGAGGCTTATATACCTTGTTATACCAGCTGACGGCCCCTTCTTCAAATGTGAGTGTGTAGTCAAGGTGCTCATTTGCATAGTACTTATGGACAAGGATGTGGTTCACCATCTCAGGGTAGGAACCCGGAGTTGTGAAGACAATTTTATCCATCGGAAGGTATGTGGGGTTATACTGCTCGATAAAGCTTTCCCTTTCAGCCTCGACGACCCTCTTCTTGAGCTCCTTCATTGTGAGGCCTTCCTCAAGGACAATTGAAGATGTAAGTTCGACAACCTCGGCATCGATGAACTCCTGACCGTTCATGCGTGCAACCGATACACGGTGGTTCCCGTCTCTGACAAAGTACCAGTCCCCGATTTTATATACGCTTATTGGCGGAAGCGGGATATCGTCCAGCCTCGCCCTGTCGATATTCTCCCACCTTGTCTGGAGCTTGTTGTTCTTGGGGGCGAATGCCGACGAAAAGTCATGATACCTGTTCTCCGACCCGATGATATTCTTCACTGGGATTGTCTGCATCCCCTTGTATGACTCGCTTTCAGGCTTTATGAGCTTTGTTACCTCATAAAAGGAAAGTAAGTCAGGATTCTTCCATTTGAATGTCGAGAGGACCTTGCCGATTCTGGCCCTCCGTCGTGCTTTTAAAAAATCATCAACTACTACAAAATTATCGGCCACTCTTAATCCCTCCGAGATCAGCGTCGTCTAATAAATATGAACCATAAACATTAATTATCTTAGTACCGTTTCTTTCTATCACCCTGGGTGCATTCATGTCATCAAGGTGTACATGGCCGTGAAGGACATACTTGGGCTTGAACTTATCGATGAACGACAGAAAAGCCTTGAAGCCTCTGTGGCATAAATCCTCGCCGTCCCCGAGTCCGAAAGGAGGGGCGTGGGTTATCAAAATATCGAGATAGCGGCCGTACCTGCGCTTATTGGCCAATAGCTGTGGCAGTAGCTTATATATGCGGTAGCGCATCTGCCTCTCCGTATACTGGCTGTCGCCACCGTTATAGAGCATCGAGCCCCCGAGCCCTGCAACAAGAAGACCTGTGCTCTTATCACGGAAGCACTTGCCGTCAATCATGAAGCCGTAGAACTTGTTGTTGTAGTCATCACTCTGGTGAAGACGGAAGGGGTCAATCCTCATGACCTTTCTGAAGTCCTTGAGGTTATGATTACCGTAGACGTAGTAAACATCGCTGTGAAGCATAGTCTGCACATAGTCATAGCTTTCAAGGGGCATATCACCGGCACTCAAGATAACGTCCACGTCTGAATAAATCGACCTCACCATCGGTGAAAAGGCAAGAGAACGTGTGGTGTCGGAAATGCAAAGTATTCTCATTCCTCCATTATATTAATTTGGCCCTGTCACCACAATAACAAAGGGCCGTACACAGTGAAAAACTGCCCGAATCCACCCACAAAAATGGCATAGTTAATCCCTACTAAGCTTGACTATAATTTATTATCAAGAAAGAAGAACTAGATGACACCTATCACAAAATAGTCAGAATTTTCCCTCTTTATACACTTAAAATACAAAAAAGGGGATGTATATCATCTTGATATAACTTTTTCAAATGCTTATATTCTCTTTGGTCATAGAGATACGACCCTGATTGTGAGTTAAGTTTATGAAGAAATATATATTCCCGGCCTTACTGGCCCTGATTTTAATGTTTACGGCAGCATGTTCCGTGACTCCCGAAACAACAGTCGAAGAAGCCCTCTCCCCTGCTGTCACATCCATTCCTTCACCTGTAATATCATCAATAACATCCATAAACGACGAGACTAACCCGTCCATTACCGTCACATGGGATCCTGTCGACAACGCCTCCTTCTACGTCTTCGAGTATCAAAGCGCCGTCGACTATCTCTCGGGAGAGAGTGAATTCAAGTCATACATAACATCAGCAAACACATTCACAATTCCCTCATCGGCCTTTACAAACAGCTCGGACATGCGTTTCATTTTTAAGGTCAAGTCTGCATATAAGCCATCCTCATCACGCTCGATAATTTATTCGAGTGATTCAGAAATAAAGGAAGCTGTAGTTCTCAACACATTCTCCATCTCTCCGATTATCCAGGACAATATTCTTACAATCTATTCGACATTTCCTAAAATCAAATCCGTCCTTACGGGAGAGAACATAATTCAGCCTGTTATCAAATACTATTCAGTCGGAGAGAATAATACCTCCACTGAGCTTGAGTCCAACACCCTGGCCCTTGCGTCAGCTGAAAAGAAGACGATAAGGGCAGATTTAATTGTTGACGAAAATGTTGTCGCCACGAGGGAAGTAAGTGTAACGAACTCGGCAGACTACTACCCACCACAGCTCAAATCACTGAAATCGACAACAAACGAAGTGGGTAAAATCATCCTCACATGGGAATCCTGCCCCGTAAACGCAGGACTTGATAACTACAGCGTCATAATGCGCTTCTATATTGAAAGAAAAGGGACAACAGAAGAAAAATGGGCCACTCTCATGAGCGATGAGGACCAGGTCATTTACATAGATGGTGCATCCGACGGCGGCGAATTTTCATATTCCGACACTACTGCAGTGGAAGGTGAGGATTACCTATACAGGGTCATAACACAATACGTTCTCACGGACAAAGATACTTCGATGTCATTTGACGAGAAGAAGGAAAAAAGTCTTGTGTCCGACGTCTCCTACATCCAGGACACAAAGGTAAAGAGTTTTGTTATAAAAGAAGGAACAGGCTTTGACGGTGAACCGGCGACAGGCGCTGCCACCTACCAGATAAGAATGAACTGGGAGACTTATCATGCTCTTCCAGACGGAATGGTGTTCGTAGTCTCACGCTCTGATTTCAACTTCAATGATTCTATCGACGGAAGTGAGAAAGAGCAGGAATATGAGGAAGTATACCGTGGAAGAGATATGGGGGTTATCAACTACTTCACGCTCACAGCAGAAGAGAACAAGAGTGTCCACAACTACATATACTACGTTCAGATAGTACCTGAGGACTCTTCTTCCGACAACCCGAGAGTATCGGCTAAAAAGGAAGACGGAAACGGCAATCTCGTAGATGGTATTATCAAGACTAATCCCTCCATAAAGGAAGTGAGCTTCATATCGACCTTATCTGCTACAAACGCACTTTGCGACAATGTTGGTCTTACCTGGACATACAACGAAAGTGCAATTGAAGAAGCAGGACTCGATGTATCAAAAGTATCTGTTCATATTCTCAAAAGAACATCAACAGATGCATCATATACAGACATAACGAAAGAGACGGCAATAAGCGGAACATCCTACACAGATAGAGATGTCGAGACTGGCAAAACCTACTACTATATTCTCATTCCCTACTACAACGACGCATCGAGCCCTTATAGCGGAGCGCAGTCTGCCGAAACAGAGAAGATGGCAGCAGGCACAATACTCGATACAGTCGAGGAATTAAGCGCCACAATCAATAAATCCAACACATCAATCGATGTGAGCTGGTCTGCTGTTGATAATGCATGTGGCTATATCGTTTACTATAGAGAAAAAGGCAGCAAAGACTGGACTAAAGGACCCGAAACAGCTGGAGACGCAACAAGCTGCACTCTCTCCTCCCCTCTCAAAGCCGGAACACGCTACGAAATCACTGTCTCTGCTCTCGACAGCGAGAAAAATGCAAAACCCTCCGACAGCATAACAGCCGAAGGAGAGATTCTCGGACCGGTACAGAATCTCAAGGCTACAGGAGGCGAGAACATACAGAAAGACTCAATAATCGTTACCTGGGATGAAGTTGAGAACGCCAGCTTCTATGAAATCAAAATCTATGACAGTATTGACAGTGATGACAGCATCTACTCTGTCAAAATCAAAGCCACAGAAGACACTTCATACACCCTCAGCGCCACAAGTGAAATAATAGAAGCATACTCCAAGGCAAACGACTACGCCCTCTCAAGAAAGTACTACTTCACTATCAC
>CAVIUT010000077.1:0-9523 GCA_963646155.1 Eggerthellaceae bacterium
ACATAAGGACGTTCTTGTAAGGTCTACGCTGTTTTTTTATCAAATAGGGTATTCCCCTTCTTGAGGAGAATCGGTAGCGATAAGCCCAGGGCACGGAAGATGTTGTCCGCTGCCATGCACATCCACACGTCCATTAATGAAGCGGAGAAGAACTTAACGAGGATTGAAGAAAAAAGGATTCTTATTCCCCATGCTCCTATAGTCTCGATTATAAACGGAAATCTTGTCTCCCCGAGTCCGTAGTATATACCTTCGCCTACAATCATAAGGCCGAAGAGAGGCTCGGTGAAGGCTATGAGCTTCAATATTGCCGTTCCCTCTCTTATTACGCGCTCGTCGGGTGTGAAGAAACCCATTATGGAGTGAGCGAAGAAGTAGAGAAGGGTGCCTGTTATTGTCATCATGATGAGGGTGAGAATCACAGCCTGACGCTCGATTACTTTAAACTTCTCCTTATCCTTTTCTCCGACAGAGACCCCGATGAGAGTCTGCGTTGCTCCCCTGAGTCCATAGCCCGGGACGTAGAATATGGTTTCGGCCGAGAGTGCAATGGAGTGTGCAGCAAAGATGACTGTTCCCATTGAAGATACAATTGATGCAAATACGATGTGCCCCAGGCAGCTTGTTGTGTTTGTTGCAGCGGCCGGGAGTGTAATCTCTACAAATTCGCCCACAAGCTTTTTCTCGGGTTTGAAGTACTTTCTTTCAAAGCCTATCAACGCCTTTCTTTTCCATACAACAAACATAACAACAGCACCTATCATATAAGATATAAGCGTTGCAATTGCGGCCCCTTTGACACCGAGGGAGAAGGTATAGATTAAGAGGTAGTTGAGGCAAATGTTGATAAGATTAGCGCTGAGGTTGATGACCATCGGGGTCTTACTGTCCTTGACTGCCCTAAGAGAAGCAGAGCCTATATTTATGAAGGCTCTGAACGGAATGGCGATGCTGATTATCCTAAAGTACATTGATGCGGGGCTTTGTATCTCTACTGCCGCATTCATCCACTTCGGGATAAATGGACTGAGTGCAACAGCTAGTGCCCCGATTATTGATCCAAGGACTATTGAAATGGAGAAAGCAGAGGATGATGCCCTTTTTATCTTATCGTAATCCTTTGCGCCGAGGGATGTAGATATCACAGCCACTACAGATATCCCGAAAGACCCGAAAAGCGAGTAGATAAGCCAGTTGACGGTGCTTGTGAGACTAACGGAAGCCGTAGCATCAGCGCCGAGAAAACCGACCATCGCGGTATCTACATACTGCAATAGGGTCGAGAGTATCTCCTCGAGTACTATCGGGAGGGCAAGAGTTATAAGGGAGGAAAGGTTGCTCTTATTAAGGCTGTTCATCAACTTAAAACCGATAGGAAGTAGTCTTTGATGCTTCCGTTTTCATATAAAAGCTTATAAAGGTTCATGACGAGCGGGAAGTCCCTTTCGAGTCCCTTCTCCCTCACGAAGGAGCCGATAAGCTTAATTGTGCGTTTCCCCTCGATTACCGTCTGGGCATTCTTCTCTTCGTTGAAGAGAAAGCCTTTTCCCAGGAGCATTCCGAAGGTCCTGTTACGCGATAGGTCATTGAGGGCCGTGAGTCCGAGGTCACCCAGTCCGCAATAGCAGAAGATAGTATCGGATGAGCACGAATAGAGCTCAAGGAGCGCCCTCATCTCCTTTACGGCCTTTGTGTAGACAAGAAAGTCGACATTGGGGGAGCCGTACTTTCCAGATACCAGTCCTATTGCTATAGCATACATGTTCTTCAATATAGAGCAGAGTTCGACACTCCTGGTATCCTCTGTCCAGTCGAGGGTGAAGCCGGTGTGGGGGAGAATTGTATTCTTGAAGTAAGTGTAGTCGTCCTCTTTCCCGCCGAATGTGAAGGATGTGGGAAAGCCGTTCATAGTCTCGATTGCAAATGACGGCCCCTTCATACTTGCACGTCTTGAGAATGGGATGTCCTCGGTTATGAACGCACCTTCGTCGCTCATGCCTTTGGCAAGGTTGACAATCAGTGGATTTGACGTGGTATTTTCCTGAATTCTCTTTGAAAATGGCACGATTACCGCACTCGGGAGAACGAGCATTATGACATCGGCAGATGCAAATACTTTATCATCCATCGTTGCACTAAGGCGCGGGGAGAGAAACTTCGTCGGAAAGTACTTTGTATTCTGATGGTTGGTGTTTATATCCCTTTCGACGTCCTCTTCTATAGTGTGGATTGTGACGGAGTTGTTTCTGTTCCAGGTAAGACGCTCTGCGATGCTTGTTCCGAAGACGCCTCCACCTGCAACTACTATATTGTTCATAAATTACCTCTTTTTAATGATGTAGAGCCTCGATGAGTTGTCACCGAGTGTTCTCATGCCTTCCTCATAGCCGTTACCGCTCGTGTTGTCGGCAAGTGCTATTCCCGCCCACTTCAACGCATCCCCCGAGATGTTGTAGCATTCGATTTCCTGTGGCCTCAGGACAGACTCGACCTTGTCCTGTATATGGTTCCGGGCCATGAAGGAGTAAGAATAGTTCTCGTTTGCAGAAGAGATGAAGAGCTTTTCAGCACTCGTGTTTATTGCTGCCTTCTTCATGTAATAGAGCACGATTATCGTGGAGCTGTCTCCGTTCGAGATGCTCCATACAGTCTTTTCTTCATCCTCTTCTTCAAGTGTGAATGTTCCATATTGCAATAAAGGCCTATATGCCTTGTAGAAGGCAATCTGCTCCTTGAGTGCAAAAGCATCTGTTTTCGATAGCTCATGGGGGTTTATCGAATAGCTGAGAGCGCCGAAGAGCGAGTAGTTGAACTTCGTCTCTATATCGATAGTGCGTCCTGTGAATCTATCGGGGGACGGCGAGATAACCTCTCTCATTACCGATAGCGGGTATATTGACGCCGTACTTTCGATTGCCGGAATTTTTACTGTCCCGTCCGAGCATTCAGATACTACAATCGACGAGCAGTATGAGAGCATTCCCATATCGAAGCGCATGCCGCCGCAAGATGATGCCTCGATGTAGAGATTGGGTTTCGCCTTCGTGATTGTATCGAGAATACGGTAGAGTCCGAGCTGGTAGCGGTGCATGAACTCCATGCATGAGAAATCTCCCATATTTGACCATAAGTCACCCTGAAAGCGGGATGAGCTCCAGAGAATATAGTCGACGCCGGAGGATTCGATGAACCTCAGGAGGGTATCTACAGCCCAGTCCTGCACATCGGGGCGCGTCAAGTCGAGTATGAACTGATTGTTCGCCAGTGCACTATTTGCAGCATCCTTTCCGACAATCCAGTCCCTGTGCTCCTTATAGAGCATGCTGCGCTCGCTTATTCCTTCGATTTCGAACCAGAGCCCGAACATAAGTCCCATGTAGTGTATTTCGTTGGCAAGGCTTTTGATGCCCGACGGAAAATGCTTTGTGTCGGCATACCAGTCCCCGAGGGATGAGGAGTTGTCCTCCCTTGCGCCGAACCAGCCGTCATCGATGCATATGCCCTCCATGCCGAGTTTCTTCGCTTCCCCGGCCATCTTCAATACTTCCGCTTCATCGCTGTCGTATGATAGAGCGTCCCACGTATGGAGCATAACCGGCTTCATCCTGTCCTTCCAGAGCCCTCTTCTTATGTGGTTCTCGATAAACTTCTTCATGAGGCTTCCGGCTTTTTTCTTTCCTTCCGTTGTGTATATAAGAATTGCCTCGGGGGACTCGAAGAATTCCCCTTTCTCAAGCTCCCAGGAGAAAAGGTCGGGGTTGATTCCTTCCGTTATGTGGGTAATTCCTTCCGCTGTCTCGGTGACAGTTGCTCTGAAGGCACCTGAATAAATGAGGGAGCTGAGGTATGTGTCCTTACTGTTTTCAATGATGATGGTGGGGTCGGTCTCTCCGCTCTGAATTGTCCTTGACTCTACTGTGAGCCGGCCTTCCGTCATCTTTCTCATCCTTTCTCTCTTCTCGTGTCCCCATTTTCCGCTGAAGGAAGTTACGCTTACTCCCCTTGCTCTAATATCTAAAGAGGAGGAGAGAAGGGACCGTACTACGAGAGTAGAAGGAGTGTTGTTATATATAACACTTCTTCTTACGATTACATCAGCCTTATGGAAGGCTGTGTAGTATGTAATGAGTTTTATCCCGTCGTCAGAAGTTGTATATGTAAGTGCGAGGGTCTCGGCCTCTGTATCCGACGCAATCGCCTGTGGCATTTTCGGCCCCTTGAGGCGTACGATTCCCTTTGAAATCTGGTAGGAAGAATACTCGAGGGGAAGGCTCATCTCTTTTCTGTCCCCAATTGAAACTGCGACGAGGGGAAGTTTATAGTCACCGCTTCCTTCAGTTGAATACTCAAGAAGAGTGTCGTTCAGCGTGAACTCCGAATACTCCCTCTTCGCCAGAGTTGCCATATGCGGGGCTTTAAGATGTTTTTCCCTGATTGCGGAAATGGAGGAGAAAGCATCGCCGAGCTTTCTGCCGTAGTATATATGCTCCGGGCATCCAGAGTCCTCGACTGAGAAAATATAGCATGTGTTTTCCGTTTCTATATTAAAGATACCATTCGAGTGTGTAATCATCGTTCCTCCGAAAACAACTATAATTTAAAGCACTTTTCACCTTTTTAAAAGTAACCTTATGCTCTTTCTGATGTTATTATATTTGTTATGGATATAAGAAGACTCTCCCTGTGGGAGGGAAGATACGCAACCTATATGTCAAATGAAACATTCTCTGCGCTGATTGAAGACCAGGGGAATGTCGTTCTCGAAATGAGTGAACGCAATATAAACGGGGCTAGAACATCGCCGCTATGCCTTCCGTACTTCCGAGGCACCGGAAGCGGAGTTCTCAGTGACGAGAACGGGCAGTGGTGGAGGATGAGTCAGGGGCTCTATCAGGCAGGTGGCGCATATTTCAATTTCCCGTCGAATAATGACGATATTATAAACACATCCAATACCTACTGGACACTCAAGCGTTATGGTACGGAGAACGAGTTCGGGGGAGTCTGGAAGTACAGCGAGATGAAGTCGCGTGAGAAGGGTAACCACTACAAGGTGGGGAGGGTGGATTTAATCATGCCCGATATGGATGCCCTCTATACGGCAATCAGCATCACGAATCTTTCCTCCGATGAAACTTTATCGGGTAATGCCAAATGGGTGAGCATGCTCTCGTCTCCATTTATTGAAACAGGTTCCTTCATCAATTCAAATTCACATTCATTCTCCGTCTATCCACTGACACACAGGGAAAGCGGTGTCAACAGGTTTGTCCCTAACGTTGTATTTGACGACCTTAAGAGTGCGCCTCTTTTAAAAGGCGGTACGGCCGACGCCTCCACAGTTCCGTCTCCTACAGGAACATATGACTTCATAATGGGGAAGAACCGTGAGGATGAGATGGGGTGGATCAGCGTCATAAATCCATCCGACCATATGGCATTCTTTGTCTTGACTCCAAAGAGAGAGGCTGAAAATGAGTATATCTTCCCGTTCTCGACGATAGGGGAGAACTGGTGCGGGCGTATGGATTCTCCGTGGGCGCTTTTCGACGGCGCAACCCCTCAGGTTATGTCCCTTTCCGTCGGCTTTGCGTCGGGAGAAAGAGGGAACCACAACTTCTCGCTTCTTCCGGGAGAGACCAAGGTTATGTACACGGCAAATATCTATACGCTTCTTGACTCTGCACGTATTGCATCTGCAGGATTCTATGACAATGAAGTCAAGAGCGACGGTCTCTGCCTCAAGCGTACCCGCTCACTCAACATAATCAAGGCAGATACTTCCTTCAGAGCAATAAGAAAACTCTCGAAGAAGATATTCCTCAAGAGCTCATCGACAACGGACAACTGATAGCCCTACGATATTTCAATCTTGAGTGTCTTTCCTATAGCGCTTCTAAGACGAGCGGGGGTCTTGATGGACGGATTTCCGATTCCCCTTTCAAGTTTTGAAATGTCGGCCCGGTTGATGCCGGATGTAGTGGAGAGTTCCTTCTGCGTCAGAGCACTTTCTGCTCTTGCTTTTAACAAGGCATCGGCTACGCTTACGTTTATGTCTCCCTCATAACTTTTTACTGAGCCGTCCTAAAAAAGTCATTTCCAGCCTCGTTCCTTCTCTGCATTCGAGATTAACTGCCTTATGTAACACTTCAATTGAGTGGCGGATGACTCCGCGTCTCCCCCTTTTCAATCTGAATATCATGGGATATAACCCATATCGTTAACATATGGTATTCCTAGGAAGAAGTGATCTTTATTTTCGGAACTACATTGGTTCTGAGTAGACAACTACATCCAGTATCTGCAATTGCCTCTCTTCAGATATACAGACTCTAGTAGTGCAGATAGTAGTCGAAGACCCTGTCATAGACGTATGCAGGGTAGTAGTAGAGCCTGGGAGTGAATGGCTGTGAGATGACAAAGCCGACATAGGCGTGTCCCGAGAATGCCCTTGTGTCGTCCTCAATGAATGTAAGAGAGAAGTTTGCGCCTGCGCATAGTCCTACCTGCGCCTTTGTATCCTGTTCGGCCTTTGGTGTGAAGTTAAATGATAGTGATGAACCGATGCCGACTCCGAGTTTATTGTCTATTCTATTTGAAAAGAGCGTCGCTTCAACGCCTGAAATAGAGGCGAGAGTCACCTCTTCAGATAGAGATGCAGTGAATGCGGGGCCGAATGTGAATGCCGTTTCAATAGTCCATATGCTGCTCTTTATAGGGAACGAGGATGTGACGTATGTGCCGCCTCCGATGGAGAATTTGTTGTTTATTTCCACACCCAGCTGATAGGAGCAGTAGAAGCCCGGCTCCACGGCTTTTGATGCCTTACTGTAGCCGAATGTCCCGGAAAATGTCATAAGCTCTCTGGATGCGAAAACAGAGAGGATAGAAAGAAACAGAAATACCGTGAAAAGTAGATGTTTTTTCATGCGGAAATAATAAATTTATGTGTATAAAAGTGTCAACAAATATTACAATCTACTGTATTCAAACGCAAGCTAAGGAGGCTTGACTATGGCTGATGTTAAAGATGTAAAAAACGAAGAGACAAAGGAAGTCAAGGATGTTCACGAACTGAGCTTTACCGAAGGTAAGGGCTGGGGAGTCAAGAGACAGGGCAGCACAAAGGTCATCAAATACTTCAAGACGAAGCTTGAGGCTGTCGAGTATATCATAAAGGTCTCCGAAAACCAGAAGACAAGGGTTGTCATCCACCTCAAGAACGGAAAGTTCCAGAAGTTCGACAACGCAGTGAGAGCTCTCAACTACGCAAAGACAAGCTCAGAAGAGGACTGAGTCTCTCGACGGTATTGACTAACATTTCCCGAATGGGTTATTGTTAGTCACACATTGGTGTTGTGCCCGAGCGGTCTAAGGGGACGGTCTGCAAAACCGTTTTTCATCGGTTCGAATCCGATCGACACCTATAAAGGCTCCTTTTTACGGGAGCCTTTCGTTTTAACTGTGCTTTGTATTATTCAATTTGCCACACTCAAAGAGTTCATGCTTCAGTCTCTGGCAGTGCCGGAGACATATGTCCTCGCCGAATGAAGCGAGAATGTGAGCGTGAATTGTTTTTCCATCCCACTTCTTGTAGCCGAAAACGGCGGGGTCCTTGTTCATATCATCTGTAAGCTTCTCAATCTCTTCATCGCTGAGTTTCTTCGGCCGTCCTATCGACTGGGTATTCCGTAGTGCCTCGAAGCCGCTTTCCCTCACGCTCTTGAGCCACAGACTCAATGTCGGGCGCGATACTATTCCCTTTTCCTCGAGCTCGCGTGGCGATATACCCTTGAGCGCGAGAGTGACGATTTCAACTTTATGCTGGAACTCCCGCTCTGTGCTGCCACTTGTTATACTTTTTGCTTCTTTTAAGAGTTCATCCCTGTTTTCAATCTCGAATGCTCTCATATGTCCCCCTGACATGTTATTTCATGATACATGAGAGTATTTGAATCTTGAAACAAAAAAAGATATTTATGGCTTAACTTTTACCCGATATTAACCGCCACCGGTTTTTTATTTGGCACTTTGTTCGCTAATTACTGCTCTTCCTCGAGTTTTTTCTTCATCTCGGCCTTTCCTTCGTTCAATACCTCCTGGTACTGCTGGTTGAGCCTGTCGATGTAGGATTTAACCATCTCCATCGCTTCCTTGTCGTTTTCGATTGTGAGATGGACGCTCTGGCCGTACTTCTCCCTCATCTGGGCTTCCTTTTCCCTGAGCATCGGCTCAATCTGATCCTTGAGTTTTTTCACGAGCTCTTCTTTGTGCTTCGGATATTGCATAAGGTGTGCTGCAATTTCGTTATAAAGCCCGGTTATTTCGCCGTCGGGGAATGCGATGGTAATTATTGCGGCAATCTTTTCTCTTTTCTCGTCGAGCCCGGTATCATCCTGGGGAAGTACAAGCGAATTGAGGACAGTCTGAGCGAGAGCCTCTTTGAGTAAGGAGGGTGAAAACTCCTTGAGCTTGTTCTTAAGACTCTCCTTACTTTCCTCATTATCGGTAACGTATGTTCCGGCGATTCTTCTGATTTTGTCTATTGTTGAATTATGTCTTATCTTCTCCTGGTCGATTTCCATTCCCTCTGTCTTTTCCAGGGCTATCTCCCAGGCACTCTTTATTCTACTCATAGTAATACCTCTATCGATAATATAAGCATAAAAGCGGAGGTTGTTAATAAAGTTTTCTTCTTTCATCATCGCCTGAGTTTATTGTGTTATACTTTTCTCATGACAGAAGACGAAATTAAAACGTTCATAAGAATGCACGAGCCTCATCCTCTCCACGAGTCTGCGCTTAATAACAACCTTGATGGGTTCATCACAGCACAGAAGAACGAGACTTTTTCAGATATGCTCTTTCGTCTCATAAGAGAAAAGAACCTGAATGAATGCGAAGTCTACAAAAGGGCGGGAATAACAGCACAGCACTTCTCGAAGATACGAAGTAATAGTGGCTATCAGCCGACAAAGTCCACTGTTCTTGCCCTCGCCATCGCAATGCGCCTGGACTTACCGGAGACGAAGGACCTTTTACGCACAGCAGGACTTGCCTTCACACACGCAAGTACTGCAGATATGGTTATCGAGTACTACATAATCAACCGTGAATGGAACCTCTTTGAGATTAATGAAACTCTGTACTCACTATCTGAGGAGCCAATCCCGTAAATATAGCCTGTCGGGCTAACTCAATCTTTTCCTTCTTCCTTATTATCTTGGTGTAATCAGAAGACAAGGAGAAAAAGTATGGAAATCGACTACAAAGAAGTTTTTGACGCATTTAACAGGTATCTGGACGAATCGTTTCAAGAGATGAATTATGGTGAACGCATTGGCCGCGACTATCTAAAGTTTTTCTTCGAGAATCAAGTCCTCAGAAGAAAAGTTGCTGTTGCCTACTATCTGAGTGACAGCGTTGGTGAGGAGCGATTTTTGAAGCTTTGTGATGAGTTGGATAATTGTCTATGAAGTAAGACAGAGTACCACTTCCATAGGATAGCTTGCTCCCGCATGGT
>CAVIUT010000078.1:0-9473 GCA_963646155.1 Eggerthellaceae bacterium
TGTATAAATAATGAAGTAAAAGGTTTGGAACCAGGGTTATTCAAGCGAAAACGCTCTTAAAAGTTTCCACTCTTGAGAACTTATGGAAGATGGAGAAATCGAATTCATGTATCCTTCAAAGACGAAAAATCCCAATCAGAAAATCCTACTTATCCATGACAGAAAACGGCAATCGAGTTAATCCGATATCCTGAAAACAGAAAAGAGCTGACTATATAAAATAATTGCCGAGCACGATATATAATAATTACAATCGTGCTCATTCCCCCTTTGATAACCACGACAGTGTTAATGCTCTCATTCAATTTTCATTCTATCAGGACAATAATATCCCAGTCGGGAATTGAATGAGAGGTGCGGAGAATGAAGCGCGAATAGCCTCTGTTGAGTTCTTTAACCTTAGCTATGAGGCGCCAGAAATCGTCAATTCTATGATAGACGGAAAGAATCAACCTGGGCTTATATTTTTCTATCGTCCTTCGTGCTCCCTCTAGTACCTTCTCTTCCTCCCCTTCTACATCAAACTTCATAAGGGTGGGCCTTTCATCTTTTAAAAGATTATCGATTGTCGTTGTCTCTCTTTCATCTCCATTTTCAGTATTCGAGTTTCCCCTGCCTTTTCCGGACGAAAACAATACTTTCCCTTCCTTATCTGAAAGAAGTGTATTGTAGAGCGTTATCCTTTCTTTTCCCGAAAGGTTCTTCTCAGCTTTCCTGAAGCTTCTTCTGTCGGGTTCAATTCCAATAATTTTGCAATACTTTCCATCTGTCAGTGAAAGAAAACGGAGAATTGTGTCGCCGTTGTATGCACCCGCATCGACAAAAACCTCATGAGGTGAAAACGACAGCTCTTTCCAGCTCTCCTCTCCGTCCTCCTCGACAGGTAAAAGATATTCAATGTTCCCCGTAAGACGATAGGAGAAAACAGCGTCATATATACCCCTGCTTCTCTCGTCAGAGAGAATATCTCTCACAGCTTTTATTTCGGTAGTATGGTTCTCGTAATATTCCCCACAAAATGGTGAGCCGTCTTTATCAAGAAGAAGGGAGGGGCAGTAAAACTCATTCTCCGCCGCAATTTTCTTCACGCTCTCGATAACCCTCATATCCTGAGTTCCGAATCCCATCACAACGCACATTCTTCCGAATATTCTTCTTGCATCACTGTATGAAAGTACTTTGAATGAGTGGAATGTACGTTTACGAACAAAGGCGTCGGAAGCAAAGACACCGCTTATCCTTATTCCCTTTTCCTCCATAATAGATAGAAGAAGGTCTGCTGCATTACCTGTGCCGTATAGGACAACGGGAAGCGTTGTATTCTTCATCATCGTCCACACATCATTCATCGAGTGCCTCCGCTTTCAACCTTAACTCGTCTATAACCCTGTATTTCCCTCTTCCAACCTTTTGAATCATTTTTTCTTCTTCGAGTTCTTTGAATACAAATAATAGATGACGGTAGCTCGTGGAAAAGTATTTAGCTGTGTCGGTGTGGCTGAGGGAGTAAACGCCGGAGGGAGAGTTATCGAGTATGTAGGAGGATAGTCTCTTTTTCAAAGGGTAGCTCAGGTTCTTTGCCATCTCCTTATTCACCCTGAAGAGTTTACCTGCAATGTAGGAAGCAAGATTTTTAAGAAATACAGGGTCAGACAAAAGTTTATCTTTGGAGTGCAGTGTGTCTATCTCATAGCCGAGGCAGTCGGTTACAGCTTCAACAAATGATTTATATTGCTGTATGGATAAGAGCTCGAGTTCTCCATAGAAGGCAGGAGAGGGTGCGTAATCAAGAAGGGCATATCGGCCGTCGGGGTATAAAAAGGAGCAGCGTGAGAAACCAGAATATATATAGATAAGCTTCTCGCTCTCGTCCCCGGGAAAGAATATGGTTTCCCCTTTCTTATATGACACATCCCTTACATAGGGAGAAATATCGAATGAGAAAAGCGAGAGAAATGTGTCAAGCATGGAGTCATTTTAAATAAAGGATACAAAGAAAACAACAGAGAATATGATATTTCTCATATTCTCAATCACTTAGATTCTGTTTAATAAGGCCATGAACTTATATTCACTTTTTGTACAGGCAATCGGTTTTATTCCGTCGGCAATATCTATATTCTCCATACAGCTGAAATCGAGAAAGAAGATTCTCATCCTCCAGCTCTCGGCAGGGCTTATGTGGGTTCTCCACTACTACCTTCTCGGGGCATATACAGCAGTACTTACAAACTCAATCGGGATTTTCCGCTCCGGCATTTCTTACTTCAACGACAGAAAATGGGCGAAAAGCATACTCTGGCTTTACCTCATCATCCTGCTTTCAATACTATCGAGTGCTTTGACCTGGGCGGGCTGGATATCACTTCTGCCGTCGATTTCTCTTATATGCACTGCAACGGGACTCTGGATACACAACCTCACCATAACACGCCTACTATTTGTCGTACAGTCGCCGTGCCTGCTTATCTATGACATAAAGACGGGAAGCTGGGCCTGTGCAATAATTGAAGCTTTTGCCTTCCTCTCATTCATAGCAGCATCAATACGACTTGATGTTGTTCCGTATTTCAAGAGAAAGAAACAGGAGGAAACAATCAACAATCCCAGTTAGTTATGTACCTGCCTTCTCCATCCTTGAAAGAACCCGTTGCAATCAGGATGATGTCAACAAGCGGCCATATGCCGCATGTCGCCCACCCCAAAAGGAGCATCAGAATCCCCGAGCCTATACGACCGGCGTAGAAGCGGTGGATTCCGAGTATTCCAAGAAAGATACATAATAAAAGGCATGCGAGCCTGCTCTTTGAACTTGTATCTGGGGAGAGAGGGCGTCTCTCATCCTGGCGGCATCCGCACTTGGGACAAATTACTGCATTATCTAAAATCTGAGCTCCACATTCACGACAATATTTCATGGCTTTCACCTTCCTTATGAATAATTAAAGATATTCTAACCCATCCTGAAAGATTAATCTTCTTTATTTTCATATTTTCTTCCCCTTTTGATATTGTCCTTGCCTCCCAGTATATGATATCTTCTCCACAAATGAAGAAGTTGAACGTCCATCTTACATACATTTTTATATAGTCTTACGATACCGGTATTGTTACCGGTATTTTTTTTGCATAGGAGTAAACATGAACAACTTTGAAGGAAGATCACTGTGTGTTATCGACGACTTTTCGAAAGAAGAAAGACTCTACCTCTTCAAGCTTGTAAAAGAGCTTAAGGCGGCAGTGAAAAGCGGAGACAAGGAGAAAATCGATTCTTTCAGAATCAACGATCCCGACTGGGGCATCTACGAAGTATTTCTTGAAGACAGCACAAGAACAAAGGAAAGCTTTCGTAATGCAATTGCATTCCATCATGCAAAAAGCACAGTCATGAATACCGACTCCTCATCCTTCAACAAGGGGGAGAGCTATGCAGATACATTCAACACGCTCTGCGGCTACAACAATCGTATATTCATCATCCGCAGCAAGGTTGAGGGAGTGTGCTCATACCTCAAAGACGAATGCGGGGAATTTGCAAGCCGTAACGACCTGGGGTATAAGCCTGTCTTCATCAATGCCGGGGATGGAAAGCATGAGCACCCGACACAGGAACTGCTCGACGAATATACCTTTCTCGAGGACAACAACTGGAATACCGACGAACTTCATATAGCACTTGTGGGCGATTTATATCACGGCCGTACAGTCCACAGCAAGGCTGACGGCCTCAAGCTATGGACTAAAGTCAAGGTTGACCTCGTAGCACCTGAGGAACTTGCAATGCCGGGGTACTACATCAACAAGATGAAGGACAACGGCTTTGAAGTAAATGTTTTCTCCTCTATTGAAGAATACCTTGAAAAAGGAGATGTTGCCACAAAGTGGTATTTCACACGCCCACAGCTCGAAAGAATGGGTGAGAAGATATTACAGAAGCAGGATGAATTGAGATCAACAATCACATTCAGAGAAGAGTTCATGGATAAGCTACCCGAAAACACGAAGTTCTATCATCCCCTTCCGAGGCATAAGGAGCACCCGACAATTCCGACATTCCTCGATAAGACTCCCCTCAACGGCTGGGAGAGACAGTCGATAAACGGTATGTATACCCGTATAATCCTCCTCGGCCTTGTCAGCGGTAAAATCGGAAGCGACTTTGTTCCTCATGAGAAGTGTGATAAGAAGACAGAGGAATATGAGTGGATTACAGAGATTACTCCCTCATCAGCTAAGCCCAAGAAGATATCGGAAGGCGTAAACCCGATAAGCGACGGTATTGTAATCGACCACATTCTCAGTGGAGAGAGTCCCGAGGAAATCAGGCGCCATATGATTCTCATCCGCCGTGTCATGGGCCTCGACGGTCTCAAGGGGGGCGAATGGGTAAGCCAGGGGTCAAACGGAAAGTACAAAGGGATTATCTTCCGCCCGGGCTTCTTCGACCTCGACCACAAGGCTATCAAGAGACTTGCTGCCGTTGCCCCGGGATGCACACTCAACTTCATTGAAAACGGCCAGGTCAAGAAGAAGATTAACACAAAAATGCCGCCGAGAATCTACAACTTCGACGATTTGATGTGCACTAACGAAGCTTGTATTTCGAACGACACACAGTCCGAGCACGTGGGTGCAATGTTCATCAAGACAAGCGACGGCAAGTTCAGCTGCGCATACTGCGGCAGAGCTCACAGCTTCAAGGAAATATTCAGACACTAAGGAGAAAGAAATGGAAAAGACAAAGTACAGTGAAAAATTAGCATCCATCGCACTCGATATGGGAGCCGTCAGGCTTTCCCCCGATAAGCCTTTCTGCTGGGCAAGCGGTTACTATATGCCGATATATAACGACAACAGAACTCTCCTCGCCTCCCCTGAGGCAAGGGAAACGATTGCATCGGCCTTCAGTGAGATTCTCTCTTCTCTCGACTTCGACCCGGATAACATTGCCGGAACAAGTACGGCAGGAATACCGCACGCAACAACACTTTCCGATAAGCTCAAGAAACCCCTGAGCTATGTACGTTCCTCCAATAAGGACCACGGCCTCAAGAACAAAATCGAGGGACTCGGGAGAAGAAAGAGCTATGAGGGCGATAAGGTCCTCTTAATCGAAGACCTCATCAGCACCGGAGGCTCCTCAATCAGCGCAGTTGAGGCAATTCTCGAAGAGGGCGGTGTCATCCCCTACTGCCTTGCAATCTTTTCTTACGGCTTCAAGGAGTCGAAAGAAGCTTTTGAGAAGATAACACCCAGGTGCGAAGCAAAGACAATTCTCGACTACGACTATGTAATCGAAATTGCTGAAAAAAGAGGATACATTAAAAGTGCGGACAAGGAGATGCTCCTCGAGTGGTCGTCCTCTCCGTTTGAATGGGGAGAAAAACACGGCTGGAAGCGGGAGGTGAAATAAAATGATGTACAAGGATAAACTTATAACAAGCGCTGAGAAATACGGTAACTGCGGCTGTATGGGAATCGACCCCAATACTCAAGCCCTTCCCGAAGGAGTTACCTTGGAGGAATACTTTATCACCCTGATTGAGGAAATGAAGAAGAGAAATATACTTCCCTCTGCATTCAAGCCGAATATCGGATACTTTTCGCGCCTCGATAAGCCGAGAGAGGGTAAATTCGACGGCTCGAAGGCCCTCAGTGCAATACTTTCCGCCATTCCGGGCGATATTCCCCTCATCCTCGACAGCAAGCGCGGCGACATTGCCTCCTCTTCTCTCAACTATGCTTACGAAGCATTCGAGTGCTGGGGGGCGGACTGTGTTACAGTTTCCCCTTACATGGGACACGACTCGATAAATCCCTTTGTTCTCAACTTTCCCGATAACGGCATCTATATTCTCGACCGGACAAGTAATCCCGGAGGAAAGGATTTACAGAACAGAATGATGGAGAACGGGGAGCCGTTATACATGGCAGTTGCATCCACCGTTCTGAAGTGGAATGAAGAATACTCGAAGAACATAGGTGCAGTTGTGGGCGCAACAAACCTCACCGAATTCGAGGACATAGCATCCCTTTTCGCCCCCCACGAAATTCCACTCCTTATTCCCGGCGTCGGAAGCCAGGGCGGAAGCGCAGAGGACGTGTTATCCATACTCGATAAAACAAGCTACAACAGAAAAACAGTGAGAATCAACTCCTCCTCCGCCCTCACCCATCCCTGGGCGAAGAAGAAGGAAAAAGCACCGCATAACTGGAAAGAGGTCTGCCTCGGAAATATCGAAAAATTTCTTAAGGAGTGTTCAATTTGAAAAAGCACTTTCCCTTCTCACACCTGGATAATAAAGCATATCTAGCAACAGTAAGCGGTGTTGCTTCAACCAAGCCCTCCCTCATCTCATACTTCGACTCTGAAATTGATGCGGTATCTCTCATAACGACAAAGAGCTTTCAGGTAAAAGAAAATCCCGGCAACAGGGAACCTGTTATATGTGAGGACGAAATCGGATGCTGGGGTAACAGCGTTGGCCTGAGAAACCCGGGAATGGATGTGGCATTGAGGGACATAAAGAAACTCAGGGAGAAAGGCATAAATAAGTGGCTCAACATCTCGCTCTCTGCAGATAACCCGGATGACTTTATAACCCTCGTCAAAGCATTCTCCCCTTACGCAGACTCCGTCGAGCTCAACTTTTCGTGCCCTCACGCAAAGAAAGGATTCGGCGCATCAATCGGAAGTGACATAACAATTGCATCGGAGTATACGCGAAAAATCAATGAAGCGACAAAGGATAGAGAATGCCTTCTCTTTATAAAGCTCACCCCTAATGTTGATGATATAGCTTCAATTGCAAAGGCAGTTATAGATAACGGCGCCGACGGAATTGCCGCAGTGAATACTGTCGGACCGGAGGAGCATATCGAGCCGATAACGAAAAAGCCTATTCTCAATAACCCTATCGGAGGAAAAGGCGGCGTCAGCGGCGACGGCATCTTTGAAACGGCCCTCAAGGATATAGCGGCGATAAGAAAAGCCGTCGGAGAGGACGTGCCGATTATCGGAATGGGTGGTGTCAGTGACGGGGAAAGAGCAGAGCGGCTAATTGAAGCCGGTGCAGATTGTGTGGGAATAGGATCAGCCCTCGGAAGGGTCAACCAGAAGAATTGGAATGAGTACCTCAAAAAAATCAAAGTCGAGGCCGAAGCACTTCTCAATAACAATTCCGTTGAGATAAAAAGTCGTGACTTTCTGAGAAAAGAAAGAGCAATGGTTTATGTGCCGCATACAGTTACTAAAGTCACTCATCACAGCGCCGACACAATCATCATCGAGCTCTCGGGCGAAGTTGATAATTTCAAAGCCGGTGAATTTGTTTTTCTGTGGGTTCCTGAAATCGGTGAAAAGCCCTTCTCTCTTGCTCGAACAAATCCTCTGACGCTGATTATAAAGAAAAGAGGTATCTTCACATTGGCACTCCTTGAGAAAATACATGTAGGTATGGAAGTCTTTTTGCGCGGCCCATACGGCGATGGGGTCGAGACAAAGAAGACGAAAAAGGCCCTCATAATTCTAGGCGGGACGGGAGAAGCTGTTGCCGAGCCGCTGAGCACTTCTCTCGAAAAGGACGGGACAGAGATGACATTCCTTGTCGGGACCTCGGAAGAAGGTAACAAAGGAATAATGGAAGAAGTCCTCAAGAAGAAAGGCTCCTATATGTGCATTTCCGATAACGGTAAGCCCGGGCGTGTACTCGATTATATCGATAGTACACTATCCTCAATGCTTGACGGCAATACAAAGAAAGAAGACATCTCCTTTTACCTTATCGGCCCTGAAATTTTTATGAAGAATGCTTCCGGGATTCTAAAGGATAAAGCCATAGACCCATCATATATATTCCTCTCGATGGAGAAGAACAGTATGTGCGGAGTGGGACTCTGCGGAGAGTGTGCTGTCGGCGAGAGGCTCATGTGCCAGTGGGGAACATTCTTCACTCTAAGCTTTCTTGAAGAGGAGAACGTATTATGATCGACCCCCATGTTCATCTCAGAGACTGGAGTGAAAGCAATAAGGAGACTATCCTCCACGGGCTGAAGACCGCAAAGGAATGTGGCTTCAATATACTACTCGATATGCCGAATACAAAGCCCGCCCTTACAACAAAGGAAAATGTCCTCAAAAGGCTCGAGGACGGGAGGAAAGCAATTGAAGAAATCGGGGACGACAATCTCTACTACGGGGTTTATCTCGGCCTGACGGAAGACGAGAGGGAAATAGAGGAAATGGTTTCTCTACATACCTCCCTCTTTCCCTCTGTATGCGGCCTCAAACTCTTTGCCTCCCAGTCGACGGGTAACATGGGAATAGTAAGAAAAGAGAGTCAGGAGAGGATTTATTCTCTCCTTTCATCTCTAGGCTACAGTGGAGTACTTGCTGTACATGCCGAAAAAGAAAGCCGCTTCAACCTCAATGAGACTGTGCACTCAAAACTGCGTTGTGCACTCTCCGAGGAGGAGAGCATTTCAGACCAGATTGAAAATGCAGTCAAAACATCATTCAAGGGCAACCTCCATATTTGTCACATATCGACAGGAAAGGGAATAGAAATAGTTAAAGAAGCCAGGAAGGACGGTTTAAGGATAACATGCGGCGCTACTCCCCATCACTCTCTCCTTACAACAAAGAATGAAGGAATCTTTAGTAAGATGAACCCACCCCTGAGAGACCAAAAAGACCGTGACAGCGTAATCGAAGCCCTCTTTGACGGCTCAATTGATTGGGTTGAAAGCGACCATGCCCCACACACAATGGAGGACAAGCTGAAAGGAGCGAGCGGTATTCCCGGCTTTGAAGGCATGCTGAGGCTCATTCTCTTTCTCAGAAAAGAAAAGATGAGTGAAGAACGAATAAACGAACTCTTCTCTGCTGCTGCCGTAAAAGCATTCAACCTTCCCTACACGCCATCCCCCGTCCCGACAGTTACAGAGGAGATGATGGAGAAAGCATCATTAGAGTACCCCTACTCAGCCTGGAACGGCTGGAGAATGTAAAAGCTGTATTTACGGCTGTTAAACACCACATTAAACAGTCTCTGTCCCGAAATAGAATAGTTTTCGTTGATACACAAGACTATTTTCATCTTATTTTCCAGTCTAGAGCGCTATTGAAGTAGTTGAAATAGCGTTATTGATGCATAAATAAAGCATGAAGGAAATAAGAATAGACGAAAGCTCATTTGAGAATATACGAATTCACAACTACCTATACGTCGATAAGACAGAGTACATTTATAATCTTGTAAATGACGAGTCTTCCAGCTACTACTCCATCTCACGTCCCCATCACTATAGCAAAAGCCTCATGTGCTCGACACTCGAGTGTCTTTTCGAGGGAAAGAGAGAACTCTTCAAGGGCTTATACATCGACAGCACGGATTATTCCTTTGAGAAGTATCCAGTGTTACATTTTAACTTTGCAAAGATTAATACAGGTGCAAGTATAAGTTATGAGCATT
>CAVIUT010000079.1:0-9455 GCA_963646155.1 Eggerthellaceae bacterium
GGGTTATATTATTATCCTTACACTAGGATTTAAAATTCGATAGAGCATGAAAAAAATCCATCCTCTTTGTAATATACTAAAATATCAAAATTTTTCTTGACAGATTAAAAAAACCGTGTAAGCGTAGAATCAGGATTCAAAACGTTTTGTAAAAATTATCCAAAAAAGGAGATATCAATGAAAAGATTATCGGTTATTTTTTTACTTTTATGCACTCTTGTAATTCCAGTATTTTCTCAGGCTGCAGTAGAAGCTGCAATGCCGGTCGACTACACAAAATACAAACCGGGAGTAACTGTTGAAGAGGACATCACATCCCCTACCGGATATACTGCAACATTTATCTATGAAGAAGAAAACACAGATACCTATCTTGTAAAGAATGCGCCGGTTACACTGGGAAAGATAACAAAGGTAGAGCTCTACAGTGACTGTATGCTTCTCTTTACAGAGAAAGATGGCTTCAGTGTACCTTATACCCACGATGAATTCATTGCGGGAATGAATCCTGCCGGCGGAGATGGTGCTACAACCTACTACAAAGAGATGGAGAATTTCGCTCCCGGTCTCTGGGGATGCCAGGTTCCTCTCTCGAGCGGTGCTTTTGTCTACAATTTTCAACTGACTGATGCAGACGGTAATACGGCTAGTCGTCAGGATGACCCGAATAACCCGACAATGGTCAACAGTGCTACCGGGATAACCAGCCTTTCCTCTCTTGTATATGTTCCATATAACAAGGAGAAGATGGGAGTTGGCCTCTATGCCGACAGAACAATTGAAAATCCATGTGATGAAAAAGGCACAGTCGAGACAATCGGATACATGGGAGCCGATGGAGATTTGAGAGGCCTTGCAGTATACCTGCCATATGGATATGACGAGAACAGGGAAGAGCCATACAAAGTATTGTATATGTCTCACGGTGCATCAGGAGACAGCGTCGGCAACGAAATGAGATGGCTCAACGAAGGATGTGCAGCTAATATTACTGACAACCTCATCAAGGAAGGGAAGGTCGAACCGTTCGTTATCGTGTGTATGAACAATCAGGATCTTGGATGGGATTTTTCAAAAATCGAAACTGAACAGTTCGATTACATCATGCCTCTTATCGAAAGCAGATACAACGTAGCTTCCACAGCAGAAGGCAGAGCTTTCGCAGGGCTTTCGATGGGTGGAATCACAACAAGCAGAATGTATCTTAATCATGCCCAGGATTTTTCATACTTTGGTGTATGGAGTTATGCTGATGTAAGTGTCGAGGAGCATCTGTCTTACCTGGAGAGTCTGGAAAATCAGCCGAAAATAATGACTGCAGCCGGCATCTGGGACTTCGGTCTTGAACCTGTAGAGACATTTTCCCTCAAACTTTATAAGTATCTCGATATCAAAACTGTGAGTCTGACGGTCCCCGCAGCACATGACTGGGAAACATGGCAGCTTATCTACGCATATGCGGCCGAGAACTTCTTCTGGAAGTAATAACACGAGGTGGTCCTCCCTCCATATACACCTCCTGTTTTATATAAAACTGTCTTTCACAGGGCCATTACCGACCCTGTGATTGTACTTTTTCCTTTTATAAAAATTTTTTAGTGCACTTCGTTTACGACTCTACAAAATTACGCAAAATTAATGCAAAGGTTTTTATTCAACATATCCAAGTCGGTATTCGAAAAAAGAAGATGACTAATTTCCCGTCCGGCCCTCATAATTTTTTTGAAGTCCCAATATTTTATTACCTTTAATTTGTTATTTTTAAAATAATAATCCTTAAGACATAATCAATTGTTATTTCAATTTGTCCTACCCTTTACACCACCCTCATAAATGCTCGATATCCATACTTTGTCCAGTCTTTATCAAAATACGTTTATTTTGAATAAAATTTTACACAAAACTTTTATTGACAACTCATATATTTCATAGGAAAATCTTTATTAATGGTTAATGAAATCACAGCATTTTAAAAAAGGAGTCAAAAATGAAAAAACTAATTACATTGGCATTAATTGCACTTTTAGTCGTATCATCTGTCTTTGCTCAGGGTTCATCCGAAAAGAACGAGAAAGTTACGCTTACTGTTCTCTGGTTCAACGATGGAAATGAAAGCGAAATCTTCGAAGAGACAATGAAAGACTATCTCGAGGCTAATCCCAATATTGAGATAGACCTCCAGATTGTTGCATTTGCAGATTATCAGCAGAAGCTCAAGATGATGATCAGCGCAGGTAACCCGCCAGATGTCGCACGTATGACAACAGGTGACCTTGTCGCACTCATCGACACAGCTCTTCCTATTGAAGACTATACAGACGTATCGGCTGTAAAGTCACAGTTCATGGAAAGCATGCTTGCTTATGCTTACAACCAGCAGGGGCAGATTGTCGCCCTCCCGACAGAAGCTACAGCTAACGGAATGCTTGTCAATAGAACAGCTTTCGAAAAGGCTGGAATCGATGTAGACGAAGTCAGTAAGACCTGGACATGGGATGAGTGGGCAGAAATCATGAAGAAGGTCATCGCTGCCAACGACGGTATGAAGTACGGTCTTGCAGTAGACTTTACTCCTCACCGCTTCTCTACAATCATGTATCAGTTCGGCGGACACTTCCTCAACTCCGACCAGAGCGCTATGGAATTCAACAACGAAGGCACAATCAAAGCTCTCGAGTGGTTCAAGAAGATGCATGACGAAGGACTTATCCCGAGCTCGGTATGGATGGGAAGCGAGAACCCGGCAGAACTCTTCCAGGCAGGTCTTGTTGCATGCCACATCGGAGGAAGCTGGAACGTCAACACATATGCAAAGAACATCACATCCTTTGAATGGGGTGCTGTCCAGATGCCTAGCGGCACAATGAGAAGCAGTGTCCCGGGCGGAAAGCTCATTGCATCATTCAAGGGCTGTGCTCATCCTCAGGAAGCTGTTGACTTCATGCTTGCATTTGCAGACAAGGAGCACTCAGGTTATTATGACAAGGAGACTCTCAACCTTTCTGCTAGAACAGACGCATCCATCGAGTATGCATCCAACGTTGATGACTTCACACTCTTTACTGAAGAGCTCAAGGTTACTCCGGCTTACACAGCTAACGAGTGGAAGAATGCTAACCTCAGCAAGGTTACAGGATATGCTAAAGAGCAGATTGTCCAGTACCTTTTGGGTAACATCGATGTATTGACATGTGTGAAGAACGTTGACGCTTACGGCGCGGAGTTCTTTAACTGAGACTGTCAGCATCCCTTCGGGGATGCATCCTTCTTCCCGGCTCAGCGTCGGGAAGAAAGAATAACGCCGGGCCTGCGTTCAAAGGCTTATCGGGTTACGGACAACACCAGGAATCTATAAAAGTTGTCCCAGGAGGATACTTTGACATGCTTTAAGAAAGGAACCAGACAGTTCTGGGTTCCGTACCTCTTTATCTTACCAAACGTCCTTATATTCGCCCTCTTCGTAATCATTCCGGCCGTACAGGGCCTCGGGATGGCATTTACGGACCAGGGTATTTTTACTCAGGCAAAATTCGTGGGATTCAAGAACTTTATCAACCTTTTCAAGGATAAGGTATTTTTAATCACACTAAAAAATACAATCGTTTATTCATTTATAACCGTGATTGCACTCATAGTCGTTTCTCTGTTACTGGCACTTCTCTTGTCGAAGAGCACAGTCAAGGGAGAAAGTGCTTTGAGAGCCATTTTCTACATACCTTCTCTCTTGAGTATGATTATCGTAGGTATTGCATGGAGATTCATTCTCGGTAACGAGATGGGTATCATAAACTACGTAATAAGACAGCTTGGAGGAACGGGGGTTGACTGGCTTACGAACGGCACACTTGCGATGGCATCGATTATCGTGGTCTCTGTCTGGACCTATGCCGGATACTACATGCTTATCTTCATCAGCGGTCTTCAGGCTATTCCGAACGAACTCTATGAAGCTGCAATAGTCGACGGAGCCGGCAGGTGGTACTCGTTCAGAAAGATTACCCTTCCCCTCCTTTCCCCTACGACCCTCGTTGTTTCTATCCTCGCGACAATCAACGCATTCAAGGCATACGAACTCATCATAACGATGACGAAGGGAGGCCCGGGGTATGCAACGAAGTTCATTGTCCAGCAGGTATATGAAGTTGCATTCACGCAGGATAAGCTCGGCTATGCTTCTGCAATGTCGATGGTCTTGATGGCAATCATCGGAGTCTTCACTCTGATACAGTTCAAGGTCACAAAAAATGGAGGTGAAGCATGAAAACGGGTTCAAACAAAATAAGCATTCCGAGAACGGTCATAGCAATTATTCTTGCCACAATCACACTATTTCCGATTGTGTGGGTAGTCCTCTCGTCATTCAAGCCCCAGAGTGATCTTTTCGCCGTTCCTATGACGATATTCCCAAAAACCTGGACACTTGAGAACTATATTGAAGCATTGGGCAGAGGGAACTTTCTGACATATTTCAAGAACAGCCTCTTCGTCTCTGTAGTATCGACAGTGATTGCTGTTGTCATCAACACGATGTGCGGCTACGCTCTTGCTAAGTTCAGTTTTCCCGGAAGCAGACTGACATTCACAATCATGCTTCTCACGCTCATGATTCCTCTCCAGGTAATCATGATTCCAATTTTCCTGCAGCTCAAGCGTTTCGGACTATTAAATAACCTCTGGGGAATAATCATTCCGCCGGCTGCGACACCGACAGGAGTATTCCTTGCGAGGCAGTATATGACAACCCTACCCGACTCATTAATCGAGGCAGCAAGAATCGACGGTGCGGGAGAAGGCTTCATCTTCAGAAGGATTATCCTCCCTCTGAGTAAGCCCATCGTTGCAACCATCGCCATCTTCTCATTCATGTGGCGCTGGAACGACTATCTCTGGCCTTTGATTGTAATATCGAAAAACAAGCTTCAGACTATCCAGCAGGCACTTGCAGGTTTTGTCGGGCAGCTTCAGATCAACTGGTCGAACCTTCTGGCTATGACGACGGTATCGATAATACCTGTCATCATAGTATTCCTCTGCTTCCAGAAGTTCTTCATGGAAGGTGTAACAGCAGGAGCTGTCAAGGGCTGACAGCTTCTACAAACTAAACAAAACTTATATACATCAATCGGTCTTCTGACCGATTGAGGGAGTTATTATGAAAGTTGAACTTAAACCGATTGAAAGATATAGAGTAGAAGAGAATAAATTCTCCCTTTTCTCATCAAACGGCAGGATTGAGATAACATTTTTAGAAAGAGATATGCTCTACGTAAATCTCTTCTTCTCCTCTTTCGATACCCCGTCCGCACTACTCTACACAAACGATGTACTTAAAGGTAATCCCGGTAAATCAGAGAAGGCGATAAAAACAGAAGAGACGGAGAACGCGTTTATTGCCGCCTCAGGAGACGTAAGAGTAACAGTCGAGAGGGAAACGGGAAACATTATGGCCGAGTATAAGGGAAAGACCATATTCGGAGGAAAGCTCGGCACAAGCGACACCGTTATTCCGAGGGTACAGACAAGAGCGTTCAGATTATCGAGCGGGGATAAATCATGGTTTACACGTATCAATGACCCGCGGCTGGAATCCGACAGGTATTTTGCCATGGGCGATAAATCCGGCGCGCCCGACAGAGCAAATAAGAGAGTCAGAATTTATAACCGCGACTCTCTCGGCTACGACGGAGAGAAGAGCGACCCGTTATATAAGTCGATTGCTTTCTATATCAAAGAAAATCCGGAGAGCGGTGTAAACGCAGGTTTCTACTACCCGTGCGGACTTATCAACGCAATGGATTTCGGAGAGGAGAGTCCCTTCTACACATATGTTGAGATTGAAGACGGCCCTGTCGCCTTCTACATAATCCCAGGCGACAACTATAAAGATATCGTAACTTCCTATTGTCATATTACCGGACTACCTGCCTTCCCGCCCCTCTTCTCCTTCGGCTTCTTCGGCTCAAGCATGAACTATGTCGAAAGCGATGATGCAAAAGATCGAATTCTCAGGTATTTCAAACGCACTGAGGACGAGAAACTTCCCTGTGAAGGTATGTATGTCTCCTCGGGGTACCTGAAGGCCGATGACGGGAAGCGCTATGCCCTCTATTGGAATACACGTAAGTTTCCCAATTACGGCGACTATCTGAAGGCTCTAAGGGAAAGAGGATACAACCTCACAATGAATATAAAGCCGGGATTTTTGACAACACATCCCTGGTACGATGAACTCTATAAGAAGGGCTACTTCCTCAAAGACAACGAAGGAAACACTCTTGTAGAGTTCTATTGGGGAGGAGAAGCATCATTTCTTGACTTTGCAAATAAGGATGCATTCACCTGGTGGAAAGAACAGCTTAAGGATAAATACCTTTCACACGGCTGTACTGGAATCTGGAACGACAACAACGAGTGTGAAATCGAAGACCCCGACTCCGACTCGTACAGGCGTAAGCTCATATTCCCTCTTTTGATGTGTAAAGCATCATGGGAGGCATTTAAGGAAGTTTCACCCGATATCAGACCATGGATTTATACACGCTCTGCATGTCCCGGTATACAGAAATATGCGCGCTCATGGACTGGAGACAATACATCGACATGGAAGACGCTGAGGTATAACCAGTATCAGGTGATGTCTCTCGGCCTCAGCGGAATGCCGTATATCGGAAACGACCTCGGAGGTTTCTATGGAGAGCGTCCTTCTGAAGAGCTTTTAGTTCGCTCGTGTCAGAGTGCAGTCTTCCAGGCACGCTTTGTAATACACTCATGGCGTGAAGACGACAAGCCTACCGAGCCCTGGACATATCCTGAGGCATTCCCGTTAATCAAAGACCTTGTCTACGAGCACTACTTCTTTATGCCGTACCTCTATAATGCAGCATATAGAGCAGCTGAAACAGGAACGCCTATGTGTAGGATACTCGCCCTTGAATATCCCGAGGACAAGAAGATTCCGACAGACCTTCCCCTCTATCAGAGCGGGGACTCAATACTTCCTCTCTTTGCAGTTGATGAAGGCGTTGATAATATGTCACTCCACCTGCCCGATAACACCTCATGGTATGATGCACAGAAGAAAACACTTCTGGAGGGCGGAAAGGAGTATGACTTCGACCTTCCGTTCGGGAAGGCAAGGTACCTCTATAAAGTGCCTTCCGTCATTCCGACAAGCCCCGCGTGTGATACCCTCGTCACAGGACGCTTCAAGAGGCTCGATTTCATCCTCATGCCCGGAGAAAAGGAATATGAATACACTTACTTCGAGGACGACGGAGAAGAAAAGCTTGAAAGGGAAAACTACACTCTCCTATCCATCATTCTCACGAAGAATAAAGTCTCTATTAAGACAATCCACGGCAAACTACCAAAAGACGGACGCGAAATTACTCTTTCCCTTCCCGACGGTTTCAAGTTCGAAAACGGAGACAAAGTACTCCATCTCGACTACAAAGATGAAGGCATAGAAGAAAATTTCAGCATCTCCTATTAACTAACGACCCGGTGAAAGCCGGGTCTCTTTAAAGATAACGAAAGCACCGTTCAAGCTATTACATGATTCAGCATCTTCAAATGCGTCTTTGTCTTATAAACTTATTAATTTTGTATTGACGTGAATGCACAGTTCCTATATAGTTAGACTAAACTAACTATATAGGCAGTATCCTCACCACTCTCCAGTGTTTTCCTCTTACCGTCCGGTCCGGGTGAGCGCTGCCCTATATATTTTCTACCACTTGATCTCGCCTAGTCCCTTAGATTTCAAAAATTCGTTTGTCTTTAAAAAATGATTGTTGCCGAAGAAACCACGGTAGGCGCTGAGGGGGCTCGGGTGTGCACTCTCAAGGATGAGATGCACGGGGTTGGTTATCATCTTCTTCTTGCTTCTAGCATTGCTTCCCCAGAGAAGGAAGACCTTCGGGGACGAAGATGAATTAAGTATTTCGATGCACTTATCTGTGAATATCTCCCATCCCCTGCCAACATGAGAAAGTGCCTCGTGCTCGCGGACTGTAAGTGTTGTGTTCATCAATAGAACACCCTGATAAGCCCAGCGTGTCAGATCTGATGAGAATGCGGAAGTGTCAAAACCCTCATTTTCTAATTCCTTCTTTATATTCAGAAGCGACGGCGGCATCTGGACAGTCTCCCTCACAGAGAACGATAGCCCCATTGCCTGGCCCTTTTCATGGTAAGGATCCTGACCGACAAGAACTACCTTCACCTTTTCAAGCGGAGTAAGTATGAATGCAGAGAATATCTCATTCATGGGAGGAAAGACGGTGTGTAAACTATATTCGTTTTTAAGGAACTCCCTCAGCAGAAGATAGTAATCCTTCCTCTGTTCCTCGTCGAAATAACACTGCCAGTCATTGTTGATTCTAATCACAGCTTCCTCTTCAAATACAGCCCCGACCGGGGCTGATATATATAATGTATGCGCGTTTAGGACTATAGATTAATGTCCGCATTGCTCAAAGTAAAGAAAAAAATAGTTTATTTTTGTTTATCTTTTTACTAGAATTTCAGTCATGAAAACAAACGCAATGAGAATTCTTGATGCTCTTAAAATCGAATACTCGACAGTTGAATACAATTGGGACGAGGAGCACCTTGATGCAGTGCATATTGCCTCGGAGGCGTCAATTGACCCCGAGAAGGTTTTCAAGACCATTGTGATGGAAGCGTCAGATAAGTCTCTCTTTGTCTTCTGTCTTCCTGCAGAGTTTTCAATATCACTGAAGAAGGCAAGAGCACTCACGGGGAAAAAGGAGATAGACCTCCTTCCTATGAGTCAGCTTCAGAAGCACACTGGGTATATCCGCGGTGGCTGCTCTCCACTCGGCATGATTCATAAGTACCCGACGTTCATAGAAGAGACTGCCCTCCTCGAGGATTATATCTATGTATCTGCAGGTCAGAGAGGATGCTGTCTCAAGCTCAACCCCGAGGACTTAAGAATTGCCTCAGAAGCTGTGTTTGCGGACTTTACCTAACATTCATTAGGCTCATTGCCCAATATAGCTGTTTGTGAACTATAACACGCATACATTATCTGTCGCAATTCAGTACAGAATTATGGCGAATGTCCCGTAATGTAATAGAAATCAGCGCTGCCCCCTTCCGTTTCTGTTACGAATGGGGACAAAGCATTTACATAAGAAAAAGAATATCTTTTCATGAAATCAAGGAGAAACAATATGGGACAATATTATCGTGCCTACCTTGAAGGAAGTGAAAGCGACAAATATGAAGTGTATAGGCCCTGGTGTGGGGCAAAACTCTGTGAGATTGCATTTTATGACATGTCATTTGTAAATCTGGTTCTTAATAGGCTTATCGAGAGACCGATGAAACTGGCATTCATAGGTGATTATGCCGACGACTATAGCGACAAATGGGGAGAATACAACCATACAGGTTATATAATCCGTTACAACAGGGCACATAAAGAA
>CAVIUT010000080.1:0-9178 GCA_963646155.1 Eggerthellaceae bacterium
GCCCTCTTCATCGCAATGTATGCGTTAATATTTCCCGGGCCCTGCTGTCCGTCCCAGCGCTCCAGGGGGCCGAATGACGAGACAAGAACAGGACGCTTATCGACTTTGATTGCGCCGTTCTTTATGTTCTCGATGAAGACAGGGAATCTGTTGAGGCCGTGGGAATATACGCCGTCGCGGGATGCATCGGCAAAAAGTTTAGCGCAGAGGGTGCCGTCATCGCCTGTGATGCCGTATTTGTTTACAACCCTCTCGAACTCCTTTAAAAGCGTGTTGTAATCAACTCTCATTTCGTCCTCCCTTTCTACACAAGAAGCGCTAAAACCTGATTGTCGTCCAGTGCTCTCAATACAGGCTCTCCCCTCTCTGAAAGAAGTACAAAGCGCGTCACTCCACCCTTTTTCTTCTTATCCTTCTTCGTGGCAGTGAGGAATGCTTCATAGTCCTTCTTATTAACTTTATAGTTACATTTGAACGGATAGATGGAGATAAGATTAATCGCCCAGAGGTAGAAATCTTCGCGTGTTATTCCGAGTAGAAGCCCCGCCGTCAAAGCCTTCTCCATTCCCCATACCACAGCTTCCCCATGACTTACTCTGTAGTCTGTTATGCTTTCGAGTGCATGGCCGAATGTATGGCCGAAGTTGAGGGCGCTTCTTATCCCCTTCTCTTCCTTGGGGTCGCGTTCTATGTAGCTTTTCTTAACAAGTAGCGACAGCTCCACCATCTTCTCGAGTTCCTTCCTGTCTCTATTGAGAATGCTCTCCTTTTTTGAAATCAACTCATCATAGAGGTCGTTGTTGTCAGCCAGAAGTGCATGCTTTACTACTTCCCCCATTCCAGACATGAACTCTTCTTCCGGGAGGGTAGAGAGTGTCTCGATAGATATGATGACTTCGTCGGCTGGATAGAACGAGCCGATGAGGTTTTTAGTCTTACGGTAGTCTACCGCACTCTTTCCCCCGAGGGTTGCATCAACCATGCATAACAGTGTTGTCGGGTACAGAATAAGATGGCATCCTCTCATATATAGAGATGCAGCGAGAGAAGTCATATCACAAACGACACCGCCGCCGATGGCGACAAAATAGCCGTCACGCGCCGCGTTATTTTCAAGTGCGAAATCGATTATCTTTTCGATGCTTTCCAGCCTTTTGTACTCTTCCCCGCTTTCGAGCACAATCGTTCTCCCGGGACAGGGTGAATATTTCAATGTATTCGTATCTGTTACGATTATATAGGACTCGATTTCCTCAAGCCTCGTTTTTAAATCATCCACACCTTCAGTTGTATAGACCGCGGTTTCTTTATCATCAGAGAGTTTTGTTGTAAATAGCTTCTGCATACAACCATTTTAATTAAATGAGAGAGGCGGTCAATATCTCTCCGGCTATAGACACTCCTCCTCATAAAAGAGAAAATCCTCTTATGGAATTTTATTTCGATAATGCCGCTACAACTGAAATATCTTCTTCTGCTCTTAAGGAGTATGAAAGAGTTTCAAAGGAATATATGGGGAACCCTTCATCAAACCACCGCTTAGGTGTGAAGGCTAAAACACTACTCGAAGAAAAGAGGGAAAGCATTGCACATATGCTCGGCGTAGAAAGCCCCTCCCTTATATTCACTAGCGGCGCAACGGAGTCGATATCACTCTTTTTCCAGACCCTTCTCTGGCTCGATAAGGGAACAGTCATCATGTCCCGCATAGAGCATGAAGCAGTATCGAGCTGGACTAGAATACTTGAGAAAATGGGCTGGAGAATACTCACACTCCCGGCAAAAGGCGGCTTTGTATCCCCGGAGGTGCTTAAGGCAACCCTTACTCCAGATACCAAGGCTGTCTTTGTCATGTCGGTGAATAATGTCACGGGGGCGGTAGAACCCATTAAGGAGCTGGTTACTGTTGTCAGGGAATACGAGAAGGAAACAAGACGTAAGATTTTCTTCTTCTCCGACAGTGTTCAGGCACTGGGAAAGGCTGAACTCAATCTCAAGGACTGGGATGTGGACGCAGCATCGTTCTCGGCACATAAAATCAACGGCCCCAGGGGCGTGGGATTGTTATACACTAAAAATCCCGAGCTCATTCATCCCCTTGCTCCGGCCGGAGGGCAGGAAAGAGGACACCGCGGCGGCACGGAAAACACAGCAGGTATTGCAGCCTTTGAAACAGCACTTTCCGAGTGGATGGAGAATAAGGACGAGAATGCAGAAAAGGCGGGAAAAATCAAGGAATATATAAAGGAGAACCTGAGTTCTATCGGTCTCAGAATCTTCTCTCCCGAAAATTCCTCTCCCTATATCCTCTCTCTCGAAGGACCTCTCCCGTCGGAAGTATTTACTCGCATGCTCTTTGATAAGGGCTATTGCGTCTCCTCGGGCTCTGCGTGCTCGAACAACGCTAAAGGCAAAAGCGAGAAGATACTCGAAGCAATGGGCATATGTGCTCAAAGTGCAGGAAAGGCTATCAGAATTAGCCTCTCGAAAGATACAACCCTCAGCGAGGCGGAAAGCCTTGTTAAGGCATTCAAGGAACTGGTACATGGCTAAACAACAATATTTAATCAAGGAAGGCGAGATTTCGCTCAAGGGCGGCAACAGAGTTTTATTCGAGCGTAAACTACGCTCCAACATAAGAGCAAAGCTCAAGCCCTATGAGTGTCATATGGATAAAACAAAGGGAAGAGTCTTTCTCTATGTAGACGAAGAGTGTCCGAAAGAAAGGATTGAAAAGGCACTTTCGACGACATTCGGTATTACGGGCTGGGCACCGTCGGATAAGACTAAAGATAAGGAAATTGATACAATCCTCGCGAAGTGCGACGAGATACTCTCCTTAACACATCCCTTCTCAGATAAGGGTTCATTCAAGGTTGAAGTGAGGCGCGAAGACAAGAGCTACCCGCTCTCATCTGTAGAGGTTGCATGCCGTGTTGCAGACGTTGTCGAAAAGTACTATCCCTCGCTCTCCGTCGACTTGAAAAACCCCGATTATACAATCACAGTCGAAATAAGAAACGAATGCTTTATATACACCCACTCCAACAAGGGGTGTGGAGGCTTACCCGTTGCAACGGCAGGGAGGGGAATGCTCCTTTTGTCTGGAGGAATCGACTCTCCCGTTGCCGGATACCTTATGGCAAAGCGCGGTATGAAACTCGACTGTATATACTTCCATGCCTACCCATATACATCAGAGATGGCACTTGAGAAAGTAAAGACCCTCGCCTCCTTGATTGCCCCATACCTACAGGGAACAAGGCTCTTTGTCGTCCCCTTTACAAAGGGACAGGAATATATCCGCGACAACGCCGTCGAGGAGGAGGCAACCTTGATGTTCAGAGCGGCAATGCTCGAGGTAACGGACAAAATCGCGTCACACAATTATGATACCGCCCTTGTCACAGGAGAGGCTGTGTCGCAGGTTGCGTCCCAGACACTTGATGCCATGGTCTTCACTGACAGTATGTCACCTTCCCTCATCCTGAGGCCTCTATGCGGCATGGACAAGGAGGAGATAATCGAGAAGGCAAAGAAAATCGGTACTTATGATACCTCAATCCTCCCCTACGAGGACTGCTGTGTCGTATTCTCCCCCAAGCATCCGCTGACACGTCCCGATAAGGAAGAGACAAGAAAGCACTATAAAGATCTCAACATGGGCGCTCTCATCGATGAAGCTGTAAATAATACAGTGTGCTATACATTCAACTCGAACGGCGAAGAAATAAAGAGAAGGCAAGAGTGTGATGACGAAACTTAAATCCTTCCTCCCCCCTCTCTTTTACGCTCTATCGACACTTGTGCTTATTGTCATAAAGCCACTGTCGGGAGCCGAGATTGTGGCCCTCCCTTGGAAAACCATATCCTACCTCTTCATTCTCCTTCTTCTTGAAGAAGGATTGAGAAAAGAGAAGATTGTCCTCCCTCTTTTCAGAGTGCTCAACAGTATACGCAGCACCCCTTTTCTCTTTTTCGTGCTACTCTCATCTGCTTTCGTCCTCTCGCTTTTTCTTTTCGACTTCTATACAGTCCTTATTATGGTGCCGTTCACAATTACACTTCTCGAGGCTGCAAATAAAAATAGTTACATTCCCGTTACGGTGGCACTCATAACACTGATGTGTACCATCACAGGACTTTTCACTCCCTTCAGCACTGCAAACCTTTATCTTTTTCTGGAGGGAAATACGTCCTACTCATCTTATATGCCTTCTCTCCTTCCTCCATTCTTCATTTCACTCTTAGTTATTCTAGCGGAGGCACTCATTGTTTACAGGAAGACAAAGGGGGGCGAGATATATCTTCACATCGAGAACGAAGACTATTGGGATAAGGACAGAAAGGGAATCAGAATACTTTATATTGCATTCTTTCTAGTCGCCCTCTTTGGAAGACACTTCAACACAATAGACCTTCTATTGGTCATAGTTGCATCATTTCTCTTTCTTGATAGGTCCATATTCAAAAAAGTCAACTGGGCGGCATTCATAACCCTCTTTTTCATAGTCCTCTCATCCTACACGCTTGGAAGGCTAATCACCCCCTCGAAGCTGAGCACCTTCATCTCTTCCCTGGCCTTTACCCGACTTGGAGGTGAAATAGCAGCAGCATCCAGCCTCGATGGAGTCAAAGCATCGCTTTTTTCAACTCTCGTGTCATTCTCGTTTGCACTCATCTATGCACTCAAAGAGACGAAAGAGAAGAAGGCATTTATCATAGACTACCTTCTTCTCATGCTGCCTCACGCTGTAGGCTATGCCGTATGCGCCATTGTTCTTTAAAAAAAAAAGAGCTTCTCCTAGTCCGGGAAGCTCTCTCAGGCATTATCACATTACCATGTGCTTACATACCCACAACTGCATACTCCTCTGCCTCTATAACGAGTTATCATAGCAGAACATTTGGGACATGTGACAAAATCCAAATTTCCTCGTCCGCCTGCTACGCTATCCGCTTCGTCATCGCTTAGTTCGTGGTTCTTTTCCTTTGATTTTTCGTCCATTTTTTCTCCTTATTTCTGAACTTAATATCATTCAATCACCATTCAATTACCACATCAATTACGTACCCGCACTTTTCACATTGTCCATTTATAGTCTTCCAGAAACATCCGTTCTTGCTTTGAGTTGTACGCAACACAGATACATTGGCATAACATCTGGGACAGGTTTCAACAACGTAAGACTCACTTCCCAACCCACCTGATACGTTATTCATTTCGTCATCAGTTAACTCATTATCTACTTTCTTTTCTAATTCTTCTTTCATTTTTCTTCGCCTTTATGGATACAATTCGTAAGTATATACTATCTTTCCATCTTTCTGTTAGAAAAATAAAAGAAAGGCTTTCAAATCTTCTGTATCAGGAGAATGGAAACGTAATGTTGATGCGTCAAGAGCCATGCTCTGTGTATATCGGGAAACGCGTCGGTAAGGGATATGTGAAACTTTTGGTATAAAGTTGACTGATGCTGTTTCAGAGTATCATCGATAAGAGCGTTGAGAAGAAAGAGCACCTCTAGAAGTATAAGACGGGAAAAAAAGAAAGATCCACTTTCATCTGAATCATTTCCTATGGAAAAGGTTGATGACAAGCATAATGGAATCATATTCACCCCATCCGGTGATGACGATAAAATCAAAGCCTCTTTTAAGATAAAAAAGAGGAAAGATGATTTTAGAAGGGCAATCGAGTTGTAAAACTAAAAAGTGTTACTTTTCCAGCTATTTTTTGTGTTGAAATTTGAGAAACAGGGCAGACGCCTCAACGAATGCCCCGCAAAGAAAAGTATTGATTTAAAATGTAACGAGCGTTCCTCTTTCTGAAGTATCAACAGAGATAAGTCCGCCGTTAGCCTTTCCTTCTTCTCTCAAAAGCTCGATTATCGTAACGTTGTCAACCGGAGCTTCAGATGCCGGATAGAGTGGCTCTTTGTTTTCAAACACACTTCCCGCAAGTGTTGCACTGTAGTTACTTATGCATACCTTGTATGTAGTTACAGTATCTGTCGGGTCAACAATTGTGCCGTCGGAGAGTGTGATGGACTCGATTGTATAGTCGTAGCTCTTTCTGTTCGGGCCGCCGGGTCCTCCCTGAGGTCCTCCTTTTTCTTCTTCCTTTGTTTCATCCGATTCCTTCTCGGTCTGTGTATAGGTAAATGTCAATCCTGACATCTGGTCGCCGTAGTTACCCATGCCTTCAAAACCATCAATAAGCTGCTCGGCAAGTTCTGCTCCTGTTACTTCGTAGATGTACCAGTAATTACAGAAGGGGTTAATCTGATAGATATCACCGGCTGTGATTGTTCTTGAGCTTTCACCTTCTTCAATTGAGAAGGATGTTCTGATTCCACCGTTGTTGTAGAAAGCTGCAACAGCACCGCACTTGTCATAGGCATAGCGGAGCATGAGAGAAGTAATCCAGTTGCCGCTGTATGTTGCGCCGTTGTCACTTGCCTTCGTCTTATCTATCGGTGTTGTTATGTAGCCGAGGACTTCACTCATGTTGTCCTTGACTGCATTCCATGCCTCATGGGAAATTTCAAGAACTCTTTCATCGAGGTTTTCGTTGTCACCTGTATCAAGAAGAACTGATGTGTCAACACCGCGCCCGGTGATTGCTGTGGCTCCGATATCATCGAAGCTTACTTCTCCTGTTGCATTGTCAAATACAAGTGTCAGGTATACATAGCCCTGTGCATAGCATGCGCTCTCGAGGTATGCAACCCCGCTCTCCGCAACTCCTGCACTTCCCGTCGATGCCTGATTGTGGCCTCCAGTGACAAGAACAACGTCCTCTCTCGAGAGCTTTTCTGCCAAAGACTCAGCACCGGCGAATGAAACGACGACAGTTGCATCGGGCTTTTCGCTTTCATTGACCTCTTTTATCTTTTCAACAAGTGCGTCGATATCTGGATCGATGTCGTACATATTGATTTTGCTTGCCATGACCTGGGAGGAGAAATCTGAAATGTAGCCGATAAGAGCTATTCTCTTTCCGCCCTTTTCAACAATGACATAGTCGCGGGCAAAATCAACACGATCCTTTGTTCCTTTGTAGTAGAGGTTGTATGCAAGTACCGGGATATCACTATCGCCGCTGATTGAACCTACAGTATAGGAAGCAACAGTACCATCACTGTCACAGTTAACGGTGTCGATACCATAATCGAACTCATGGTTTCCTATCGATACCGCATCATAGTCCATGGCATCCATTGCTGCACGTATTCCTGCTCCCTCGAGTAGGTTCGATACAGGTGTCCCCTCATAGTTGTTGCCGCCGTTGAGAAGAAGAACGCCGTCATATTCATCACTCTCGCGCGCCTTATTCACTTCATTTGCAATGTAGGCAAGTCTATACTGGAAAGTACTTTCGTCTCCCGAAGATGTATCCATAAGGTAGCCGTGGATATCTGTCGTCTCGAATACTCTGATTCTAGTCTCCCCGTCCTCAACTACGACAGTAGCTGCTTTCTCCGCCTCAAGCTTCTCTTTGAGGCCTGTTGCAAATAGAGTCGGAATCAAAAGGACAAAAATCAAAAATATTAAAGTTAGTTTTTTCATTTAAACTCCTTGTTTTCATCGATTCTATTCCTCAATATGCGAAGAAAACAACACAAATGAAAATTCAACACATAATCTACACAGTGTATAATATTTAGCAGAAAGTTTCTGCATCAAAATTCCTATATAAGTCCTTTCCATCTACAAGCATTAATCTTTCATCTCTGAAGTCAAATCCTCCTGTAGAGACGAATCCGATTCTTGCCTCATTAATTCCCTGAATATTCCTCAGCTGTACCTGCTCCTCTTCGCATTCGCTTTTCCTCATGGGCCTGTTGAAGTATTTGCATCCATAGAAATCATACTTCCCGCCTGTACGTTTGATGACACAGTCAAATTCTCCATTTGTTTTTGCTGTGAGGTCGTCGTACCAATAACTGCCATAGTCCTCTATGTCATCATATTCCCCCATCTCGGACAGCCGATGAAAATATTCAAGTGACAGAGCCTCAAGCCGGCGTGAGATGAACTGCTCTATGGTTAACTCGATATTTCTTCTGTAAAACTGTTCTTTGCCAATTCTAATAATAATTCCGGCTTTTCCGAAAATGAATGAGAAGTAGAAACGCATCAAGTTATCGGTAATCTCATAGAACTGCTTCTTTTTGTCATCTTTTCTATTAATCGGCTGCGTCTTTTTAATCATTTCCATATCAAGAAGTATTTTCAGCTGTTTATCCAATAGTCCGGTTTCATCGCCTCCAATCCAGTCTCTGATTTGTGTGTATTTTTTCTTCCCGTTACTCAGTGACTCAAGAATTCTAGCGTCAAATGTCTTCTGAATTTCCCTGAGCATAACGTTTTCGATGTGTGAGCGGATTATCCCCGTCTCCGGAAGAAGCAGTGTGATGATATTCTCTTTAAGTGTCTTATCCGGATTGATGTTTTCGAGAACATAAGGGCAGCCTCCGAATACACCATAAAAGGCGACCTTGTCACTTACTGAAAGTGATGGATAAAAATGAGAAGCTTCATAATAGTCGAAATCATGGATGTGCTGAATAAGCGAAAACCTTCCGAAGAGCGGATTATCCCCCATCAGCAATTCCTTCATGATTGTTATGTAGGAACCGCACAATATCAGCTTGACATTTTCTGGAAGCTGATCAATTACAGCCTGCATATAGGAATCGACTTCATTTTTCTTTTTGGTCTCCTTCAGATACGGATATTCATCGATAATGAGCAGAAATTTCTCACCCTGCCTTTTCAAATAGTTCTCATAGCAAAAAGAGAGTTGAACTTGATATCAGAAAGAGAAAGTGCATCCGCAACGCTTTCGTAAATCAACTCCAGATTCCCCTCAAAGGTACTTGAAACGCACAGATGATTTATGACAACACCATCAAACGACTTTGCCGCCTCCTTGATTAAAGTGGATTTTCCTACCCTGCGCTTTCCGTATATCAGAATTGCAGTCCTTTTCTTCCAGTTTGACAGTTCCGCTCTAAGAGCGCTCAGTTCCCGTTGACGTCCGACAAACATAATCATCCACTCCTTTAGATTTATCTGAAAAATTATTCTCTGAACAATACTTCACTATACTCTTGTTGTACCTGAATTATGCCCAGATGTCACTGCTCTGAACAAAAATTCTCTGAATTAT
>CAVIUT010000081.1:0-5543 GCA_963646155.1 Eggerthellaceae bacterium
ATAGAATCTCATTGCGACGGTAAGAACTCATTTTTTTAACGCCTTCCACATCGAGTGCCTCGCCGATTATGTATAGGTTTATGCCGTCGTCCCTCATTCTCTCGATGCACTCCTTAAGCTCCTCAAGGAGGAGAATATCGTAACTGAGAGATGTATCGACTATTACAGATGAGAGTTCTTCCTTCTTACTGATTACTGCATTAACTATTTCTCTCGATACCGGCTTGAAGGAAAGAAGTGAAGCGGAAATAAAGAGTGTATCTATATTAAATGAAAAAATGAAAGACTTTACCTCGTCCTCTTTGATGTCGTAAAGCGCGGAATAGCGGTAGCGTTTATTATGGTCTATAGATATTGCAGTACTATAGATAGAACTCGTTGCACAATCAACCGCAACATTCTCATACCAATCCTTTATCTCATCGCCCTCTTCGTCGTTTCCGACCTTTGAAAATGCAACAAAATTGGATCTTTCCAAATCCAAAGATTGAGCAAGTTCTTCGAGGTACCCGGTAATATTCGGGAAATAGTATCCTTCTCCCTCGCCTTCTTCGATAAAGGTCAAATCAAAACATACATCAGTAATAATTCCGTTCATGAGAGAATTCTAAGCTCACACCTCTTCAAAAGGCAAGAAAGAAAAACTAGAATAAGAGCATGAACATAAAAAAAGCACAATGGCTCAAAAAACCTGAAACCTTTACATCCCTTAGCCTTCACAGCGCGAAATTTGTCTCACGGGGGGAGGAATCTCTCTTCTTTACCCTGGGTGAGGAAGGAACTCTTACACTCAGTGGAGAAGCGGCAGAAGGAGCCGTAGTGAGCTTTGTCTTTTTCCATACGCCGAGTGACAGAATTGTCTTTTCGGCAAAAGAAATCAAATCTTCCTTCTTCGGCCTCGAAAGCACACATAATGTGTCTAATCCCATAACAGAACTCGAAATAGAAAAAAACGGGGATGAGATAACGTTCTCGACTTACTCTACATTTCTACTCAAAGTAAAGAACAGTGCTTTTTCATCTTCAGCTTCATTCGGGATGGTAATAGAGGGAGAAGGAGAAGGAGAAGTGGAAGTCTCCGTCTGGTAATCATCTGTCTTCCACAACACTCTCAGGCTTTTCTTTTAACAGTGTCGGATGCGCCATATAGTATTTGAAGAGCTTGAGTGCAGATGCCCAGTAATAGCCGTTCGTCGTCCGCTCATCCATGTTTGCAGTAAAATCTACAACACGCTTTTTAAACGGTTCCCCGTCTTCGGTAAAGTCATAAACAGTTCTTTTTGCGCCGAATGCGATGAAAAGCGGACAGTTACCGAAGTTATAGAGATGGTGTCTGATCGGCGGAATATTGAGCGACGCCATATTCGTGATGAACATGGAGGTATGGAATGGAGATGCCTCTTTAAGGGCAGGAAGAAGCAGGTTGAAGTAATCGAGAGTCTTCAAGAGCCACATAACCCACTTTAAAAACAGCCTGGGAATCTTTGTAAGGGCCTTTGCAGCCCCGTCTGTATTCGTCGCCTTCATGCCACTCTCTATAGCGCGTTTAACCTCATCATATATCTGGTAAATATTATAATCAGGCTTGAAGTGCATCTTGATTGTAGTCTCGACACCGTCGATGCTCATCTTACGCATGATTGCAAGAGAAACTGTTATCTCATTACGTGCCCATATGCGCTGTCCCCTTATGTATCTGTTGACTCTCGGTCTCTGACTGACCATGCGGACATAGGAGGCAAGTATGACATGAAGTACCCCGAAACCCTCAAGCCCCTCATCACGCATTTCCTTGATAAACTCTTCAGTAGGAGCAATTTCAAAGCATTCGTTGATTGTATTCTGACTGTCGCTTCTTTCGACCATTACAAAAGGAATAAACGTGTCGAACGGATTCAGGCTCTTGAGTCTGTGTCCTTCTCTGATTCTTTTAGCCATGGCGAAATTATATATACATCTTGAACAATTATTCCAGATATGTTCCATTTTTTGCCCATCATTTTTTCTCCCGCTCTAGTAGAAGAAAGAAAAAAGATGGTAGACTCATAAAAACTCTAAGCACCCTTTGAAAGGTGTGAAGGAAGGTATTATATGGATAACAAAGAACTGGAAGAGGCAGTTGAAACAAAACCTCTTAACTTCATCGAAAAAATCATTGAAGACGATTTAAAGGCAGGAAGAGTTCCAAACAACACCATCGTAACGCGTTTTCCGCCGGAGCCGAACGGCTATCTTCATATCGGGCACATCAAAAGCATATGCTTAAACTTCGGACTTGCCGAAAAATACCATGGAAGGTGCCATCTCAGGCTTGATGATACAAACCCGGCCAAAGAGGACATGGAGTACATCAACTCCATCAAGAGCGACATCCACTGGCTCGGCTATGACTGGGGAGAGCATGAATACTATGCTTCCGACTACTATGACCAGCTCTATGAAATAGCCCTCGATCTTATCAGAAAGGGGAAGGCTTATGTAGACTCCCTCTCTCCCGAAGAGATGAAGGAGTATAGAGGAACACTCACGGAGCCTGGTAAGAACAGCCCCGACAGAGACCGCTCGATTGAGGAGAACATGGACCTCTTCTTGAGGATGAAGAACGGAGAGTTCCCGGAAGGAAAGTATACACTCCGCGCCAAGATTGACATGGCTTCACCCAATATAAACATGCGCGACCCCGCCCTTTATAGAATCAAATATGCGGAGCATCCGAGAACAGGCAACAAGTGGTGCATCTACCCGATGTATGACTTTACGCATCCTATCAGCGACGCTATCGAAGGCATAACGCACTCAATCTGCACCCTTGAATTTGAGGACCACCGCCCCGCATATGACTGGGCGACAAGCATCGACAATATCGAACACACGCCTCATCAATATGAGTTTGCGCGTCTCAACATCACATACTGCCTCATGAGCAAGAGAAGATTACTCTATCTTGTAAACAACAACTTTGTCTCAGGATGGGATGACCCGAGAATGCCGACAGTAAGCGGTATTAGAAGAAGAGGATACTCCCCTGAGTCAATGAAGGACTTCGTGTCGAGAGTAGGAGTTGCAAAGGTTGAAGGAACAGTCGACTTCTCACTTATGGAGTTCTGCGTTAGAGAAGACCTCAATAAGAGAGCAAAGAGGCTTATGGCTGTCCTTGATCCCGTAAAGGTCGTAATCGACAACTACCCCGAGGACAAAATCGAGTACTTCGAATCTCTCGACAACCCCGAGGATGAAAAGAGTGGCACACACTCCGTTGCATTCACCCGCGAACTTTACATCGAAAGGGAAGACTTCATGGAGACACCTGTAAAAGGCTATCACAGACTTTATATCGGGAATGAGATAAGGCTCAAGGGCGCTTATTACATTACGGCAAACTCCGTTGAAAAGGATGAAAATGGCAACATAAGCGTAATTCACTGCACATACGACCCGCTCTCACGCGGAGGTGAAACTCCCGACGGAAGAAAGGTCAAGGGAACAAGCCACTGGGTAAGTGCTTCAATCAACCTCAAGGCTGAAGTAAGGCAGTACGATAAACTCTTTGCAAAAGAGAATCCCGGTGCAGCGACAGGCAACTACCTCGACGATCTCAATCCCGATTCCCTTGTCGTTCTCACTGATTGCTACATCGAAAAGGAAGGCGAAAAGGCAAAGGTCGGAGATTATCTCCAGTTTGTCAGAAACGGCTACTATTGTGTGGATTCTAAAGACAGCAGGCCAGATAAAATGGTCTTCAACAGAACAGTCACACTCAAGGACAGCTGGTCCAAGATGAAGGCTAAGATGGGACTTTAAGAGCCCCGGAAGAAATACCCTCTACCAGGAAAGGCGGAGGGTATTTTTATTGCAACGCTTCAATCAGAAGCGGTATCTGCCACCGACTGTCACACCGAATCTGAAGTGATTATTATCAAAGCGTATATAGTCCGCATCAGCTTCAATGAAAGCAGCTAAACCATTATTGAACTCATATTCATACCCGACGTTGAGGCCTGCAATGCAACCGAACACCCCGCAGTTATCACCAACCCCGATCAAAGCACCTGCCTTTCCTCCGAAATAGAGACCGTCGATAAACGGAGCATAGTAGCGTACTGTCGCGAAAAGCGGAATGTATCCCGCATAGTTATAACCGGTAGCAGCACCGACTTTGAGGGACGGAAGCACGGCGTAATCGAATCCAGCATAAACGGCCCAGGCGTAATGAAGACTTTCTGAGGTATCAAGAGAGTTGAAAAGACTGAGAGACGCGGAGAACTTCTTGACGCTTTTTCCCACTTCTGTCTGAGGAGCAACATCTTTCTTTTCCTGAGCAGGCTCTTCTACTTTTACTTCTTCAGACTCTTCGGCTGATGGAGTTACTTCTTCTGCCACTACTGTCTCCTCTACTGTAGAGGGAGCAAAGTACGAGTCGATTTCGCTTCCGAGGTAATTGAAATAGGCCGAAGCAAGTCCGTTGTCAGCGCCCTCGAGATAGTAAAGCGTTACTGACTCTCCGTCATTTTCAAAGCTGAATGATGTCAGAAGCTCTGGGTAGCTTTCAACGAGGTGCTGAGCAAATTCATAGAGCTCATCTTCGCTCATATCGGACGGGAGGGTAAGGACTGTCTTATCTGGATAGATTTCAGCATTCAAAGTTCCTTTCACAGTCTCTACGGACTTCGGAACAACTACTGTCTTCTCAAGAGAAGCATTATAATCATTCATGAATATGACAAAGAGTTTCCACCACTCATCTCTTTCACTGCCGCTCATTAAGGAGTATTTGAGTGTGACGGTGCCGTTTTCGAGCTCGAAGGTCATATCATTTGCATCGGGATTAAGAGTGACGAATGAGTCAAGGATGGAGAGAATCTCGTCGTCTTCTGTGTTCTCGAATACAAGTTCTCCACTCTCTTTATCGAAATATCCCCTGATAAAGAACTTTCCACCACGGTAAAATTCTTCACGTGCAGAATCGTCGACAACAATCTCTGTCATATCTACAAAAGAGAGAGCATCAGACTTTTCTTCGGCTACAACCTCTTTAACAGGCTCAACACTCACCTCGCTCTCCTTACTTGGAGAATCAATCTTTCCCGCTGTTCCGGACACTACCGTTTCAACAGCAGGAGAAACAGTAGAGGCACCAGCCTCATCATTTCCATCTTTCTTCTTACATGAAGGAAGAGTAATTAAAAGTAAAACGACCAATAAACAAACTAAACATTTACGCATCATCTTATCCTCAAATCTATAAACACATTAAGAAAGTAAAGGTAACAGCCTCAGTCTTCCTTCTTCTCCATATACTCCTGCTCTTCGAGCCACTTCGTAGTTGCTCCTGCACGGTTCTTGTTTTCCATGAACGAATCATATCCAAAAGGCTTCGGGGATGTTCTCTTTCTCCTTTCTCCACTATAGCTTTCGCCCTTCTGCTCTCTCTTATCTGACGAGTATGAAGCTCTCTTATAACTGTTTCTTCTGTCATCGCTATTCCTTCTCGAGTAAGAAGACGAATATCTTGAACTCTGATCCGAGTATCTTGAGTCACGGTC
>CAVIUT010000081.1:5769-9051 GCA_963646155.1 Eggerthellaceae bacterium
CGGTCGGAATACCTTGAGTCACGGTTGTAAGGTTTTGAACTCCGGTCAGAATACTTTCTGTCACTCTCCGGGTATCTTGAATACTTTTTCTCGTCTTTTCTATCGTCGTAGCGGGAGCTTCTATATGAGTCTCTGTCTCCCTTTTTCTCATCATACCTCGAGGATTTTCCGTATTGACTGTTACGCCTGTCCTTTCTGTCACGGCTCGACGAATAATCCTTCTTTCTGTCGTTCTTCCGCCCGTATGCGGAATCCTTCACCCTTTTTTCTTCATTGTCATTGAATGAAAAGGCCTCAGCCCCTTTTCTCTCGCGCTTTACTCTTGTTTCCTTCTCATCGAAGCTGACATCCAGCCTCTCAAGCTCATCACTCATTCTTCTTTCTTTCCTTTCTCTTTTCTTTTCACTTTTTTTCAATACCCAGACCCGCATGCTCTTTCTTTTATGCGAGAAGTTCGGTGCGAATACATCATTTGTAATTTCTTCTATCTCATACATCTCCTCGAGCCTCGATTTCTCGAAGCCGAAAGACTGGAGGTTCTCGCTGAAAACTACAACACCGCCGTCAGAAAGAAGGCGGTATATGATCTGGAGGAACTCCATATAATCCTTCTGCACGTCAAACTTTTCAGCTTTATGGGAGTTCGAAAAAGCCGGGGGGTCCAAAATGACAAGGTCATAAACCCTTTTTTCCTCCACTGCATTCAGAAGAAAACTTCTCGCATCCTCGGTAACCACTTCATACTTCTTCTCATCTAGAAAACCGTTGTTGTCGAGATTACGTCGGCCCCACGAAGAGTAGACGTTGGATAAGTCAACGCTGATAACACTCTCCGCACCACCGGAAGCGGCATATACAGAGAATGAGGATGTATATGCAAAAAGATTAAGCACCCTTTGGTTAAGTGCCATCTCACTGACAAGTTTTCTTGTCTCCTCCTGGTCCAGAAAAAGGCCGGTATCTGTATAGGTTTTAAGCTCGCACTCGAAGACAAGACCGTTTTCCTTTACACTTACACGGCATTCATCTCCGCCCTTTTCATGCTGTTCCCTGCCTTCCCTCTTCTTTCTGTACACAAAACAAATCCGGCTCCTCTCGACATAGAGAAACCGGGAAACAAGGTCTATCACCTCTTCCCTTATCTCATCGCCGAGTCCTTCAGAGGAGAAATCGACAATACGAGCATAGTCGCCGTACAAATCAACCGTAACAGGAAGGTCATCGAGGTTCCTGTCATAGACACGGCTGGTAGTACTGTCTGTATTTTTCATCCAGCGTCTGGCATCAAGGCCGTTGGCTTTGAGGATTTTTCCAAAATCCTTTTTTAAATAGTCATCCACGCTGAAATATTATCGAATAAGTAAAAAAAAAGATAGCTCTCAAGCTTTCTCATTTGGTATTATTACCACATGAACTATGACGATGAAGATGTGAAAGCATTCATTGAGGAAAGGGAGAAAAAACTCGGGGGAAGTCTTATCTACCGCACCTATGCAACCTTTTTCTCCGAAGTCGGGGGCGAAAGACGAGACTGGGGCGTTTTTCTCTACAGCGACGGCAGGACCCTCGTGATTGAAGACTTCTTCCGTGAGTCGAGGATTCTCGGCTATACAATCTCCACGAAGAAGGAAAAGGAAAGAGCAAAGAACTGGGTCAAAATGGAGATTATCCTCCCATTATCGGACATAACTGAAGTCTCTCTTGTTTCACGCCGGAGTGCTGAAAAATCCCTTAAAACCAAAAATGATGTCAGTAAAAGAGCAACATTGTTCAATAAGATATTCACAAGAACTTGTGTTCATGTGAAGGCAGGAGGAAGAGTTTTCTTTTTTGAACTGCCATCAATGAAAGAGTTTAAAAATTTAGTTGATAAAAAAGGAGATACGAAATGAGTGTATTTAAGGCTTATGACATTCGTGGAGTCTGGAAGAAGGACTTCGACGAAAATACCGTCTACAAGGTAGGATTCTTCCTTCCGTCTTTATTGAAGACTGACCATGTTGTCGTCGGCAGGGACGTGCGTCTCAGCTCCCCTGTTATCCATGACGAACTCGTCAGGGGAATCACTGACAGCGGCGCAGATGTATGGGACCTCGGGCTCAGCACAACACCGATGGTTTACTTTGCAACAAACTTCCTCAAGGCAGATGCATCCGTCCAGATTACGGCATCCCACAACCCGGCAGAGTACAACGGGCTTAAAATCAGCCGCACAGGGGCTCTCCCTGTTGGTGGAGATACAGGACTCAAGGACCTTGAGAAACTTGTAAACGAGAAGGAAGTCGTCGTTTCCGCAAAGAAAGGAGCTCTCAAAGACTACTCATATGTAAGGGATGAATACGTAAAGTTCTTCGCTCCATATGCTGAAGGACTTGAGGATCTCAAGCTCTCCATCGACTGTTCGAATGGCATGTCATCTCTGGTTATCAAAGACGTATTGAAGAATGTTAAGGACATCCACTATATCTACGACACACTCGACGGTTCATTCCCGAACCATGAACCCAACCCTCTTGAAGAAAAGAACTGCCACGACATCGAAAAGGAAGTCAAGAAGAACGGCAGCGACTGCGGTGTCATCTACGACGGGGACGCTGACAGAGTCATCTTCATCGACGACAGAGGCGAATGGATTCAGCCTGACTACATCACAGCTGTTCTCGGCTACTACTACAAGAAGAAGGGAATGCTGGGCGCATCGCTCTGTGATGTAAGAACAAGTAAGAGCACAACAGACTACCTCGAGAAGGAAGGCTGGAAGAACACAATCTGGAAGGTCGGACACGCATATGCAAAACTCAAGATCAGGGAAATCAACGGCGTATTCGGCGGAGAACTTGCAGGCCACTACTACTTCAGAGAATTCGGCAACTGCGACAGCGGTGTTCTCGCTTCCCTCTTAGTACTAAACGTGGTAAAGGAACTCAAGAAGGAAGGAAAGACCCTCTCTTCATTCCTGAAGGACGTTATCGTATACGCAAATTCACACGAGACAAACTTCAAGCTCGAGAACAAGGACGGCGCTATTTCAGCTCTCTATGAGAAGTATGCTCATAATGCAGACAAGGTCATGGATTTCGACGGCTACAGAATTGAATACCCCGACTGGTGGTTCAGTGTTCGTAAGTCAAATACCGAGCCTTTCCTGAGAATTGTCTGTGAAGCAAGAACAGAAGAAATGCTCAAGGAAAAGATGGACGAAATCTCTTCCATCATCCACTCCTTCAGCTGAGTTTTAAAAAATCACACATCCCCATGGTATTATGCTGTGGGGATTTTTAT
>CAVIUT010000082.1:0-8980 GCA_963646155.1 Eggerthellaceae bacterium
GTGGGAATCGAACCCACAAGAGGTTGCCCTCGGCAGATTTTGAGTCTACTGCGTATACCAATTCCGCCATCACGCCAGGCAGTAGAAATGTTAGCAGAAAGAGAGCTATTTGTTCAAGTTGAAGTTGAATGAGAATGAGAGAAAGATTATCATTAGAAGAATGAAGAAATTACTCTTTCTGATACTCTTGATTATGCTTTGCCTCCTTCCTCTTATGGCAGAGGAAGAAGAAGTTGTAGAAGATGAATTTTTAAAGGAAATCCTTATTTCAGATATCCCCATTGTTTATGGGGATGAGAATTTCAGAGAGAGAATACTAGCGCGGACGGAAGGTAAGCGCGACCCCATAGGCCTTGTTCTGACGGGGGGATCAGCACGTGCGTGTGCACACATAGGAGTTTTGAAGTACCTGGATGAGATAGGGGTTAAACCTGATTTCATAGTCTCGAATTCGATGGGCTCGATAATCGGCATGTTATATGCATCCGGAGTAAGTCCCGAGCAGATAGAAGAGATGCTCAAGGTCGGCGATATCTCCTCATACTTCTCGCTTAATCTTCCTTCCGACGGAGGCTTCTTGAGTGCTGCAGGATTCAAGGCCCTCATAGACTATATTGTCGGTAAGGATTACCGCCTTGAAGAGACAGAGATTCCTGTGATGGTTGTCTGTGACGACCTTGTTAGTAAGAGGGAAGTGAGGATTACCGAGGGCTCCTTCAGCGAGATTCTCATCGGCTCCTTTGCTCTTCCGATTTATTTCGGTCCCTACAGATACAAGGGCCACCTTCTTATAGACGGCGGGGTCATATCACTCGCGCCGATAGATGCTGCATATGATTATACGGACACCGTAATTCTTTCAACGGCATTCTATGATGCAGATACCATCAACCTCTACAATCCTGTAACCATTCTCAACTCTTCGTTTGATATCGGGAAGAGGCAGAATGCCTCGAGTGAACTCAAGAAGTACAGCTCTCTTATCTGGATAAGGTGTGATGTCGAGCGCTTCTCGTTCATGGCCTTCTCCTCAGCCTATGAGATGGCACAGATAGGATATGAGAGTGCAAAAGCCCTTTCAGATAAGCTCAACACCCTGTATAAGAGCGGCGAAGAGAGTGAGGATAAAGAGGAGATAAGCTCACGCATTGAAGAGCTCAAGAGCAGCATGCGCTTCTTCGGACGCATAAAGGCCAGCACCACTACAAGTATACTCGGTGTGGAGTTCTTCGCCCTCAATTCCGATTTCTCCCCACATTTTCTTAAAAACAGCATGACGACGGGACTTGAGTACAAGGTGCTCTTCCCGACAGTTGAGCTTTTGGTCACGGCGGGGCTGGGACACAACTCGCAGAATCTCTCGTCAAGTGAGATGTTCCTTACAACAGGCGCTGAAGTAAGCTGGTTCCCGCTATCAGCTATGAGAATGAAGCTGGAGGGTTATATAGACTTCCTCCGTCCTTCCGCCTCCTTTGATGCACTCTTTACAGTCAAGGAGAGTATAGACTTCTACCTTGTGAATATCGGGGACTTTACACTTTCTGCAAACCAGAGCATAGAGTATTCCTATGACAAAGCAGAAGGAGGCACGGGGGAGGGCAGTGTCTTCTCATTCCTTCTCGAGGCTGATTATCATAAATCGCGCTATAAAGTCTCGGCAGATACCGGTTACTTCCTCACTAGTACAGGCTTTCTTACTAAAGATGTGAAGAACTACCTGCAGGTAACGCTCAAGGGACAGTACGACATAACAAAGATGCTCTACATAACGCTTTCGGGAAGGGCAAGGTTCAGCGTTGACAAGAAGGGAAGCGTTCCGATTTTCATCTACGATAACTTTACTTCCCAGAAAATCGGCTATGGGGCGACATCGCTCAGAACTGACAGCTCTTTCTACAATCTCTTCATCGACAGCACTTTCGGCCTCAAGATTCTCTCGTCACCGACATTCGGTGAATTCTTGATTTTCGATAACTCCAGGCTTGGTGTTTTCTTCTCGGCGCTTTCGACACTCGAGCATCCGTTCTCATTCTCGACGGGATTTGAGATAAAGTGTGAACTTTCGCTTATCGGGCTTATCAAACTTCCGACGACATTTCGTATAGGATATGAATATGGGGACGATATCAAGAGACATCTCACGGCGTCTCTTGCCTTCTCCTCGTCCTTCTAATTCTCCTTGACTTCGTCAACGTAAACAAAAGGAAGCCAGACGCTGATAATCTGGTTGAAAAGAGTGGCTTCTACACGGCAATTACGGTTCTTCTTGGAGTATTCCTTAATCATGCCCTCGACCCCTAAGAGCGGGCCGTCGACAATCTTAACCTTGCTTCCGATTCTTATTGCCTTGCTCATCCCGATTATACCGCGTGAGGAGAAAACCCATTCGGCATATTTTCTGTCGTTCCCGAGGAGGGTGCGGTCGGGGCTGTTTGTTGAGAAGACGTAGGAAAAACCTTCGGGGCAGATTCTATTGAGGCTATCTATCTGATAGTCTTCCTTACTATAGAGAAATACATATGATGGGAGAAGTATTTTCTGCTCCTCTCCCTTTATTCCATTTCTGCTTGTATGAATGTATTTTGTAAACGGGAGGGCGAGAATATCGCTGTTGAGGAGGTTGAGGTGACGAGCTAGGTCACACTCCCATCCGCTTTTCGTCATCAGACAATATGTTTTGTGTCCACTCTCCGCAAGGTATTCCTGCCTCGAGTTAATATCCTCTGTTATTTCCCAAATCTGCACTGGATGAGAATACATGAAAAAAGAAAATAAATAAAGAGCGGGGCTTAAAAATGGACCTGTCTACCAGGCCCATCATGTCAGCTGTGTTTTTTTATCCACTCCTCGTCTTCGTCAGTGAGGGATGTATCTATGTCGTCCTCATCCTTTTCCGTTATCTCCTCGGGAGGAAGTACATCCTTGAAGGACGGGAGAGGGGAGAATGCCGGGGAGGGAACACCTTTCTCCACTTCAGGCATAGTGCGCCTTATGAGGATAGTCGGGTCGTTTTCAAGCACCTTTAGCAGTCCCCAGCGTGTGTCTTCATCCTTTATATAGGAAATAAGGAGTGCAATCTGCTCTCCAGTAAAGACGGCGGTGTTTGTCTTCTCGACATTGCTCTCTATTGCCTCGAGGCTCTTTACTGCCTCCTCCCACTCACCGTAGTGGAGATAGACAACCGCCATATGGAGGTACGGGTCGATGAAACCCGGCTTCGTCAGGCCGAAGAGTTTCTTGAGAACAGCACCGCACTTAGCCCAGTCGGACTGGCTCATGTAGTATGATGCTTCGAGGTCTAGGGTTGCAGGAACATTGAGCCCCAGTTTCTTGCTTTCCTTCAGGAGTTTCTCGAAGTCCTTGTATCTTCCCTTTTCAAGGTAGTAGGTGAGGAGGTTTACATAGAGATTCCTGTCCTTGTAATCGGAATCATATACGCCCTGGGCAAGTTCAAGTGCTTTATCGAGATCCCTTTTCACCCAGTAATACATACTCAGCGATACCCTTGCCTGTCCTTTTATTTTCTTGTCCTTTGCCTCTATGTGGCTCTCGAGTACCTTACGTCCCTTCTCCATATCACCATATTGGACGAAAAGTGTACCGGCAATTATTTCAGCCTGCGCATCGGTTCCGAACTTCACAGCCTTCTCGAGGTACGGCAGTGCTTTCTTGACATCGGGAATACTTCCCTTGAGGTATTTCGCTCCCTTTGAGTAATAGAGTGTTCCTATGCTGTTGATTACAAGTAAAAGCATCCCTGCGCCGAAGAGTGCCACGCCGAGCCACGAGGGTGCTGATGTGCTCATGATTGATAATATACCTGTAATGAGGAGCGCCATTACCGTATAAGTGAGTATTTTTCTTTTTTTCTCGTTAGTTGTCATATAAATTCCTCTTTGGAGTTTTTCTTTCTGAAAATAAATAATAAACTTAACTCGATAACTCAACAATGGAAAAAAAGATTTTAGTTCATGTTTGCTGTGGCCCGTGTGCCACTTCATCAATAAAGAGACTCATAGAGGAAGGGTGGAAACCCGTCCTCTATTTCTCCAACTCGAATATCTATCCATATGAGGAGTTCGAGAAAAGGTACGAGAATCTCCTTATCGTAGCCGGGCATTACGGCTTGAGGGTTATCAAAGGCGAGTATGACCACGACAAGTGGCTGGCATGGGTTAAAGGACTCGAGAAGGAGAAAGAGCACGGTAAGCGCTGCTCGATGTGCTTCAGATTCAACCTTCTTCTTGCGTCTTTCAAGGCTGAAGAGGAGGGTATCGAGCACTTCTGTACAACGCTGACTGTATCGAGATTCAAGAAGAGCAGCGAAATCTTTCGTCAGGGCGGGGACCTCAAGGGTTTTGAGGCGATAGATTTCAAGAAGAAGGACGGCTTTGCACTCTCGTGTAAGATGGCTGAAGAGATGAATCTCTACAGGCAGAACTACTGCGGCTGTGAGTTCTCGATGAGGAAGGAAGATGCTGAAGAAACTCTATAAGATAGTAACATCCCGTATGTTCTGGATGGTTTTATTCTTCTCCGCCCAGATTGGCTTCATATGCTACTTTGTCCTCTGGTCGGCGATGGGACACAGAAACTACATCTTTTTCACAGTCCTATCGATGATTATGGCTGTGATTATTATCACACGGAAGGAGAACAACGCTTACCGGCTAATATGGATGTTCGTCCTCATAATATTTCCCTTCTTCGGCGGAGTATTGTATATATTATTCGCGAACAAGAAGATCGGCTCGTTATCTGAAAAGAAGGTCGGTGACTTCAAAAAGCGTATTCCCGACGATACATCGTTCAGCCTGACAAACGGGGACGAGGAGTTATATCTTTTATCTCCTGTCTATAAGAGACAGAGCCAGTATGTGAAGAACATGACAGGTTTCTCTGCATATAAGAATACGAGTGTCGAATACTTTCCTAGCGGTGAGGACTTTTACCGTGATGCAATCGAGGAGATAAAGAAGGCGGAGAAATTCATCTTCATCCAGTATTTCGTAATAGACCAGGGTAAATGGTGGATGAAAATTCTCGATATTCTCAAGGAAAAAGTCAAAGAGGGCATAGATGTACGTGTAGTCTTTGATGATATGGGTTCGATTGCAGTACTTCCGCGCCGCTATGAACGCACCCTCAAGAGTTTCGGGATAAAAGCAATGGCATTCAATAAGATAAGGCTTCACATAAACCCGAGGCTTAACTTCCGTGACCACCGCAAGATCTTCAATATAGACGGCAACATATGCTACACGGGTGGCGTCAATATCGCAGACGAGTACGCCAACGACCTTATACGCTTCGGCTATTGGAAGGACGATGCTGTAAAGCTTACGGGTGACGGAGTCTGGAACTCGACATTGATGTTTCTGCGTAACTGGGACTGTATTACCGGCGACGAGGATAATCTCGGGGACTTTGTGCCCCAGATCAAGGGGGAGAACAACGGCTATGTGCAGATGTTCGACGATAGTCCTCTCGATAACAAGACGATAGCCGAGGATACATACCTCCAGATAATCAACAACGCAAAGAAGTACGTATGGATTACAACGCCGTATCTTATTCTCGATGAGTCGATACAATCAGCGCTCATCATCGCTGCTAAGAGCGGGGTCGATGTCAGGATAATCACACCCCACTATCCGGATAAAAAGAGTGTCTTTGAAGTAACACGCTCGAACTATGAGCCCCTCCTGCAGAACGGGGTGAAAATCTATGAGTTCACGCCGGGCTTCATACACTCGAAGAATTTCATTGCTGACGACGAGATTGCCGTTGTCGGTACGACGAACCTCGACTACAGGTCATTCTACCTCCACTTCGAGCTATCGGTGCTCTTCTTCCTCTCTCCTGTAATAGATTCCTTGAAGAAGAATTTCCTCACAATCCTGGATCTCTCGGAGGAGATTCATATAGGAGACGAAGGTCGCCTTCCGCTCTACAGGCGTGCCCTCAGGAGGCTGTTCTCGATTATGTCTCCTCTAATCTAATTCTGTTGACGACGGAAAAGCTTAGTTGTTTAATAGTTTCTATGAGTAGAAACAATAAAGTTGATATAGACAAAGAAGAGCTCGAGAAGGGAAGGAATGAACTCTATTCCATTCTCCTCTCCATAAAGAGTCCCGAGGACTTACACAGTTTCCTTGATGATATGCTGACGAATAAGGAGCTTGATGACATAGTACAGCGCTATCTGATTATGGATGACCTCTGGAAGGGTAAGTCCCAGCGTGATATAGCATCCTCGCGCTCGATGAGCCTATGCCGCATAACGCGCGGGAGCCGTATGCTCAAGAAGAAGGACGGTTTCATGCGCTCCTACTTCTCCTCGAAGTATGACGATTTTACACACCTTTGAGTTTTGTGTATCATCGCGGTGTGGACAAAAAGCGTAAAGAAATACTACAGGTTATAAAATACCTTCTCTCGGGTCTCTCCGTCACAATACTCCAATTCGTGCTCGTGAATATATTCCCCATTCTTTTCTCGTCATGGAAAACAGCCCTCCCGTCCTTTTTAGGCGATATCTTCAGTGAGAATACAATGGGGCAGGGTAACGGTAACTGGGGCTATGTAATGACCTTCTTCCTCTCAAATCTATTGGCGAATATATACGGTTATTTTCTCAATAGAAAAGCCGTCTTTCATTCAGATTCCCCCACATGGTGCTTTGTCGCATTCATCACATTGATGGCCACTCTCATTCTCTTTTCGACGTGGCTCCAGGGGGTGATAGCGTCCGCTGTCTCTTCCTCCGCTTCTCCCTTTCTCAGAAAAATGGCCAATACAATTGCGGCAGCTGCATGCGGCTTTATGCAGAACATTATCGTCTACCCTACGGAGAAGTTCGTTCTCCTCAAGGAGAGAAAGAAGAAAACCTCAGTACTTTGAGGTCCTTATGGCATTAACGCCTTTTCTTTCCCTTTGATTTAGTCTTCATCGAGGTAGAAGTTCTTCTCTTTCTGTTCTTCTTCTCCCGCTCTCTTTCCCACTTAAGGTAATCGTCTTCGTCTCTCGAGAAGCGCCTGGAGTTTTCCCTTTCCTTTCTCTCACGCTCTCTTCTCTTTGCTCTCGGGTCCCTGGCAACTGTGACGAATGCCTTGCCGTCGTCTTTGATATCCCGGAAGACTTCGAGAATATGCTCGGCCGTTTCATAGGGGGCGTTGATGAATGAGTAGTCGTCCATTACCGAGATATCTCTCAAGTCCCTGTCGCGGACACCTGCCTTCTCATATATGATATCGACGAGTGCCTTCTTTGTTATGCCGTCGTTTTTACCTTTGGCTATAAAAAGCCTTGTCACTCCGCCTTCATCCATACTCGGGGGCGAAATCTTATCGTACGGCCTCTCTCTGTCTCTTCTTTCCTTTCTCTTCTTCTCGCTTTCGACAATCTCCTTCTTTTCTTTCTTCCCGCTTTCCTTGATATCCCTATATTGCGTCACATCAAGTGAGTCATGGTAGAAGTGATAGAGAATAGACGACAGCACATCGACGGGAGATCCCTCTTCGAGTAGATGAGACGCAACTTCTCTATACGTCTTACCGGAATCGGATGTGAGGGCTCTCTCGAGTTCTTCTGTTATAAGCTCCCTCTTTCTCTCCACAACTTCTTCCGGTGACGGTATTCTTTCCTTTCTTATTTCGGCTTTACTTGCCTTTCTAATATATGAGAAGCGTCTTGCTTCACCCGGGGTTATGAATGTGATTGCAGTTCCTTCTTTCCCGGCTCTTCCCGTTCTCCCGACTCTGTGGATATATATCTCCGGATCCTGAGGCAGTGAGTAGTTTATAACGTGTGTCAAATCAGATATGTCGAGTCCCCGTGCAGCAACATCTGTTGCAACAAGGATTCTTATCGTCTTCTCTCTCATCTTCCTGAGGATTATCTCACGCTCCCTCTGCGAGAGGTCTCCGTGGAGTGCTTCGGCATCGTAGCCGCGTTTCTGTAGAATACTTCCAACGCTGTCGCATTGTGTCTTTGTCCTGCAGAATATGACGCCGTAGAAATCGCTTGCTCTGTCGATTATCCTCGTGAGGGCTTCAATCTTGTCGCTCTCCTTGACTTCGTAGTAAATCTGGTCGGCATTACGGGTTGCCTCATCCTTCTTCTGTGTTCTTATGGTAATAGGATTTTTCATGAAGGAGAGGGCGAGAGATTGTATCTGGGGCGGTATCGTTGCCGAGAACATCAGCATTCTTCTTTTCTCCGGTACTGCCTTCAATATTTCCTCTATGTCTTCGATGAAGCCCATATCGAGCATCTCGTCAGCCTCGTCAAGAACCATGAATGTGAGGGAAGATAAATCGAGGGTCTTGCGTTTTATATGGTCTAGTATTCTACCAGGGGTTCCTACCGCTATCTGGACACCTTTTTTGAGCCTGTGTATCTGGTTCTCCATGCTTGCGCCGCCGTATATCGGAGTGCATTCAAGCTTTTTGTCGCCTTTAAGGGAGTTGATTTCTTCTGCTGTCTGGAGGGCGAGTTCCCTTGTCGGGGTTAAAATCAAAGCCTGGACGGTCTTACTCTTCTCGTCGACAGTTTCGATGATTGGAAGTGCGAATGCCGCTGTCTTTCCCGTTCCTGTCTCAGCCTGTCCAATTATTTCCGTTCCTTCCTTCAATAGGAGAGGAATGCATAACTTCTGTATTTCGCTCGGCTCCTCGAAGCCCTTGTTTTTTATTGCAATGAGTGTGCTTTCACCCAGTCCCAGTTCTTCAAATGTTGTTCTTTTCTCGTCTTCTTTCATAACTCAACGAGAATAACAAAAACGGGGAAGAAAAGCTATTGTGAACTACCCTGTAATAAATTACCAGAGCATCATGGCTGAGATTTCTCTCGACACGGGTGCGTCCATGACACCGCTACTGCTATCGCTAGACAGCTACTTTGTATACGTATGGCATTCGTATCTCTGCCATTTGTATTTGTTTACCCGTCCTCTGACTGTATAGACGGAGGATATTGT
>CAVIUT010000083.1:0-8972 GCA_963646155.1 Eggerthellaceae bacterium
GAACCTGAGAAGCAGGAACCAAGATTCCTCGTACTTCTAGTGCGAGGTAGTTCAAAATTGGGCCTTAGTAGAAATGTATTAAACACAGGCCTTTCAGCCCTGCCAATTATGGCATAAATCAAAATCCGCAGACGCTGCTATTACCACTTCATCACAACGAGACGATCTTCGCTTTGCATGCTATATGCCTCCATTGCGACTTACTCAAAACTACATCTGTATCAGAACCATGAATCTCCGAATGAAAAAGATTCTTTGACGGCTTATAGACTATAACAGCTTTCACGGCTTCGCATTCGTAAACAGTCACCGAAACAATCCTGCCGTCAAATCTGCCTTTCATGTCATCAACAACCTCATCATCCGTCCTGAAATTTCCTCTATCGACAGAACATCCTTTGCTGTCATAAAAAGATGCAGAAGAAACAGCCCCATTCTCTTTCCAAAACATATCTCTGATTTCCGGAGGATATACCGCTCGATATAACCAGTTATCTGATGGCTCTCCGTCGTTATACTCCGCTCTCTAATCACGTTTTGGAATCAAATCTTATTGAACTCATCAACCCCGGGAATAAGGGCAAGGGTTCGTCCATTTTCCCATTTCATATGAATTGACCCGATATCATCAACGTAGTCCACTTCGCCGACAGTTGCGTCCTCGACAGCATATGGGTCCACCATATGCACTAATTCGATTTTCGTTCCCTCCGGATATTCCGCTTTAATCTTCTCCCCATATTCTCTTGTTATTTTCGGCCCCTGCTGCTTATGTATCTCAGAAATGCTTTTCTCTATCTTGTTTGAGTTGAATCCGAAAGCTTCGAGTGCTTCACGCATACCGCAGTCCGGGCAGATTTCAGTCTTTCCGTCTTTTCTTGAAAGCGCCGGACGGGCTGTATATTCTTTCCCGCAGGAAGGACATACTCTCCTACTCTTGTTTCTTTCTTCACTTCTATTTGTACTTATACTTGTGCTTTTATCCATATTCTTCCCTGCTCCTTTTTTTCTCACCACTTCATTTTCCGCCAGGGAAATGTAATCATTCCCCATAGTCTAGCTACGGCTAACGGCACGGAAAGAAGGGCACCGAGTAGTGTTGCTAAAATTCCATCAAAAAGGAAAAAAACATTGATTTCCTCGTATTCGATGCTTTCAGCAATACATGTGAGTATTACTTCAAAGGCAAGGTAGCCCAGATACACATACCAGGACTGCGGAATGATTATATCCAGGGCAAGGCCGAAAAAAGCATAGTACTTTATGAGCTGTATCAGCTCGAAATACCTCCTTATGTTGAAAATCGAACATACGATGTTGATAAAGTTCAGTAGTATGAATACGGGCTTGAAAAGTCCCCAGAAAGCCTGATAGGGCATTGTGATAAGCCCCAGCGCCCCGTATTTTGAATTGAAAATCAGATCACAGTGTTTTTTGACTGAGTCCAAGAGTCCCCGCTGCCATCTGTCCCTCTGCCTCAGGAGCTTATGTAAGGAGTAGGGAACGCGGGTGAAGCATATGCTCTTTCTCTCATAGCGGACAGCATTTCCTCTACTACGAAGATAAGTCTGAAGGGAAAGGACAAGCTCCATATCCTCCCCTACGGTATTCACATCATAGCCGTCGACGAACTGGATATCGGCCTTCCTGAAGATTCCGTATGCTCCCGATATTATATAGTCTGCATTGAGTGCGTTATATAAAGGCCTCCATAAATTGAAGGTCTTCATGTACTCAAACTTCTCGCACCATGTAAGCGGATTACTTCTTATGTTCCTGACCCATAGCCTTCCGCCGACAGCCGCTACACTTCTATCGGCAAAGTGTTTCATCGCAATAGCGACAGCACCATCCTTAAGTATGGCATCAGCATCAACGACACAGATAAAATCGTATTTTGCTTCTTTTATCCCGATATTGAGTGCTCTGCTTTTTCCGCTTTTCCTTATCTCGAGCTTTCTTATCGGATTAGATTCCTTGATTGTCTTATCAAGCTCAACCTCTCTGACAGAGGTTCCTTCAGGCATACTAAGTACATCGTTCTGAAGGAGTATGATTTCATATAATTCTTGTTTCTGTTTTACAACCGAGTTAATCGTATCATAAGGGATAAGATCTCCCATATATGGAACAAGGAAGGTTATCCCCCCCCCCGTACGCTAAATCTTGCGTGTCCGCATTAATGCATACGCTATATTTAGTGCTGTCACCTTTCAGGCTGTTTGCTAACCCGTATATCTTTTGTCCTTGCGGTGTTTGATTTTCTTTTTCCATTTCAATCCTCCGGCATTCGGCCGGAACTCGCGTTAAAATATAAAGTTTCAGCACCACTCTGTCGAGTAGTTCTCATTTAAGTGATGAAGATAATTTTCTTCGGTAAAAGTCATTTCTCAGGAATTAAGCTCCATCGATACCGTTGATTCAATGTCCTCTCGGCAACTTTGCCCTGACAGTTTATCAGAGTAATCTCTGGTTGCACAAATTCACTTTTCACTTACTTTTTTCTTCTGACTCTCATATCTTATATGTTGCATAAATGTTATCGAACAAGTGAGAATCTATTTTCACACGATGAAAAAGCTCCAGCATTCTACTCTTCAATTTTCCATCTGTTCTCAGCTGTAATGTTCTAGTAAGACATAGCTAAGGCACCCAAAAGCACTGAACTACTCAAACCTTAATAAACGAAAAAAGCCACTCTACCAAAAAGCAAAGTGGCATCATGTATTTCATGGCTGTAATATCACTCCATAGCCTTGAATGGAGGATGGTTTTTGTCCTTTTCACTCAACTTGAGCTCAGTTCCGTCCTCAAGTCTTCCGTTCTTCACTTCAGGCCAGATAATAGATAGGGCCGGGTCATTCCATGCTATTCCTCCCTCGTCTCCAGGGTGATAGAAATCGGTGCATTTATAGCAGAATTCAGCTTCTCCCGAAAGCACTAAAAAGCCGTGGGCGAATCCCGGTGATATGTAGAACTGTTTTTTGTTCTCTTCAGTCAATTCAACACCGAACCACCTGCCGTATGTCTCACTCCCCTCGCGTATATCTACAGCAACATCAAAGACCCTGCCCTTTATAACCCTTACAAGCTTTCCCTGAGGATGATTTATCTGGTAATGGAGTCCACGTAAAACACCCTTTGTGCTTTTACTCTGATTATCCTGAACGAAAACCATATCGAGGCCGTTTTCCTTCATGTCGTTGTAGTTGTACGTTTCCATGAAGTAGCCCCTCTCGTCGCCGTGTACTGTGGGTTCAATTACATAGAGTCCATCAATTGGTGTTTTCTCGACTTTTATCTGACTCATATACGCTTTCTTACGCTTTCCTTTACTCGCTCTTCTTGGTCTTATTCTTGAGAAACTCCATTGTCTCTTCAAAGCTTCTCTTTCCCTGAACAAACTCGGCCCTGATTAACTCAGCCTGATAGTCCTTCCTGTTGTCGAGAAGCGTCTTGAGGTTTTCTTCCAAGGCTGCCTTCTTCTCCTCAAGGGCAGCAATCTGATCCTTCACCTTCCTGATTTCGTTATCATAGCTATCTATGCTCTTTGTTCTTGCCATTTCTTCTCTTCTCTTTGCTAATCTCTTTTTTTAATTTTTCGTTTTTAGTTCTTGTCTTGTATGACCCTACTCTACTTTTTCAGTTCCTCAAGGTATCTCTTGAGGGCATCACGCCATGAGGGAAGCGGAGTAAAGCCGTTCTCGATAAGCTTATTTTTATCGAGTCTGCTGTTAAACGGACGCTGAGCTTCACTCAATCCGTACTCCGCTGTTGTGACAGGAATAACCTTTGTTTTGAGCCCCGCCTCTTCAAAAATGCTAGACGCAAACTCCGCCCAGCTTATGTACCCACCCTCGTTTGTTGCGTGGTAACAGCCGTATTTATCACTTTGTGTCATATCGACAAGAAGACGAGAAAGGTCTATGGTGTAAGTCGGTGTTCCTATCTGGTCGTTTACTACACGTAAAGTATCGTGGGTGGATGAAAGCTTCAGCATAGTCTTAATAAAGTTATTGCCGTTCTTTCCGAAGACCCAGGCAGTACGGACTATGTAGTACTTATCCAATGTAGATGATACCCACTCTTCTCCTTTGAGCTTACTCTCGCCGTATACATTAAGTGGCGCATAATCCTTCTCGTCAGGGCTCCAGGGCTTTGTTCCCTTCCCGGAAAAAACATAGTCGGTGCTTATATAGATAAGAGTAGCATCTATCTCTTTACACCCCTCGGCTATATTCCCCGTTCCGTCGGCGTTGATAACAAAAACCTTATCCCTGTTCTTTTCGTTTTCTGCCCCGTCAACATTGGTCCAGGCTGCACAATGAATGACAGCGTCGGGCTTTACTTCTGTCAATACTTTCCTGACGTCGTCTTTCTTTGTTATGTCAAGCTGGACATAGGGAGAGATGACAACGGAAGTGTTATCCTTTTCGCCACTGTATTCTTCAGTTATGTCGCTTGAAACTGCCTCAAAGCCGCGCTTAATAAGTTCATTGACGCAGTCATGTCCGAGCTGGCCGTTAACGCCTGTTACAAATACCTTCATACCCTATGACCGTACATCTCTTCATAGTACTTCATATAAGCACCACTTGTGCATTCGTTCATCCAATCCTGATTCTGAATGTACCAGTCGATTGTTTTTCTTATACCCTCATCAAACATCGTTGTCGGCCCCCACCCGAGTTCTCTATTGGCTTTACCCGGGTCAATTGCATAGCGCTGATCATGGCCTTTTCTATCCGTGACGTGCATGATAAGAGACTCGGGTTTTCCAAGCTCCTTAAGGATTATCTTCACTATCTCGATATTCTTCTTCTCGTTGTGACCGCCGAGGTTGTATACTTCCCCGACCTTTCCTTTCTCGAGAACTGCGAGTATGCCGTAGCAATGGTCCTTGACGTAGAGCCAGTCGCGGACATTAAGTCCTTCCCCGTAGACGGGGAGGGGGTTATCGTGAAGGGCATTGTTAATCATAAGAGGAATAAGCTTCTCGGGAAATTGATACGGCCCGTAGTTATTGCTGCAGCGCGATATCGTAACGGGAAGGCCGTATGTCCTGAAGTAAGCAAGGGCCAGGAGGTCGGCCGATGCCTTACTTGTCGAGTAAGGACTTGATGTGTGAATGGGTGTATCTTCATGGAAGAACAAGTCAGGCCTGTCGAGTGGAAGGTCGCCGTAGACTTCATCAGTTCCGACTTGATGAAAGCGCCCGACTGAGTATTTACGGCATGCATCCATCATAACCTGGGTCCCGAGTATATTCGTCTCAAGGAAGATTCCGGGATTCTCGATTGACCTGTCGACATGGCTTTCTGCTGCAAAGTTTACTACGATGTCGGGTCGTTCTTTCTCAAAGATTGAGAAAATCCCTTCCCTGTTTCTTATATCTTCCTTATAGAAGACAAAGTTCTTATTCTCGAAAGCCCTGTTGAGTGTGTGAATATTGGCTGCATATGTAAGAGAGTCCACACATACAACCTTCCAGTCCTTTCTCTCATCGAGGATGAGATAAACAAAGTTGGAACCGATGAACCCGGCTCCTCCGGTCACAAGAATTGTCTTTGACATCTTCTATTTCCTTTTTCTTGTATCGAGGTATTTGCCGTCAAGTACATCCATAAGGTACTGTCCGTATTGGTTCTTCTTGAAGACTTCATAAACCTTGAGAACATCCTCTCGGGTAATCCAGCAGTTGAGGTAGGCTATCTCCTCGAGGCATGCTATCTTTCTATGCTGGTGCTCTTCTGTTATCTGGACATAGTTTGTCGCTTCAACGAGGCTCTCGTGTGTTCCCGTATCGAGCCAGGTAAAGCCCTGACCGAGTAACTCGACGTTAAGCCTTCCGCTCTCGAGATATATCCGATTGAGGTCTGTTATTTCAAGCTCTCCTCTCTTCGAGGGCTTAAGCTTCTTCGCGTAGTCCACAACAGCATTATCATAAAAGTAGAGTCCAGTTACACAATAGTTACTCTTCGGCGTCGGGGATTTCTCCTCGATGGATGACGGCCTTCCGTCCTCATCAAAGCCCACAATGCCGAATCTCTCGGGGTCGTCGACGTAGTAGCCGAAAATCGTCGCACCTCTTCCTTCCTCTGCATTCTTCACAGCTTCCCTGAGTTTTTCATTGAGCCCCTGACCGGCGAATATGTTGTCGCCGAGTACCATACAGACTGTATCGTCCCCGATGAACTTCTCGCCGATTATAAATGCCTGCGCAAGTCCGTCAGGACTCGGCTGGACGGCATATGTTAGGTGAATACCGAACTGGCTTCCGTCTTTTAATAGGTCCTCGAAGCGTGGTGTATCCTGCGGTGTCGATATTATAAGTATATCCCTTATCCCGGCATTCATCAGAACACTCAGAGGATAATAAATCATCGGCTTATCATAAACGGGGAGAAGCTGCTTACTTGTAACCATCGTCAATGGATAGAGTCTTGTTCCCGATCCTCCTGCAAGTATAATTCCCTTCACTTTACTCTCCTTCTGCTCTGAATACGGTAGCCACCGTCTTAAAAAGAATCTTTATGTCGAGCCCGATTGAGCAATTATCAACATACTCCGCGTCCATCTTCATCCAGTCGTCGAAAGATATGCTGTTCCTATTCGGCTGCACCTGCCAAATACAAGTAATTCCCGCTTTAACAGAGAGCCTTTTCTTTGCTTCTTCGCTGTACTTCTCGACTTCTCTCAAAAGTGCGGGCCTCGGGCCGACAAGGGACATATCACCCTTGAGGACATTCACGAGCTGCGGTAGTTCATCAACTCCCGTCTTTCTGATTATCCTTCCGACCTTCGTTATCCTCTTGTCGTTCTTAACCTTGAAAACAGGACCGTCCATCTCGTTTTCACTTTCCATCGACTCCCTGATTTTCTCGGCGTCCTTACACATCGAGCGGAACTTATGGAGCATGAAGGTCTTACCGTTCTTCGTGACCCTCTTCTGGGAGAAGAAGACGGGGCCGCCGTCTTCGAGGAGAATGCATGCCCCTATAATAAGGGTACAGGGTATGAGGACAACGAGTCCCACCATCCCCGCAAAGATGTCCACTAAGCGCTTTACAAGATGGTACATAACCCTTCTTCTCCTCTTTCCCATTTCTCTCCCCTTGTCTTCTTTATTTACAGGTTCTTTGTGTAGTAGCTTTTCCAGGTCTCGCGCAGCCACTTATGGCTGGTGTAGGATTCCTTCTCTGAATAGAGTGTAACATCCTTATCTGATTTGTCGACTCCGTTAAGGACAAAGCCATAGGAAGTGACTTCGATAGCGGCCATATCAGAAATGAACTTCTCGAGAACTGTATAGTTATCGACTCCGGCACGGAGAACGACAAGCGTGTACGAGGACTCTCTTATTCCCGATATGACATCAGGCTTCTCTACGAGGAGGCCGAGGTTCACAACTTCAGCCTCACACTCCTTTTCCAAGCGGGACGAAATCGTTTTTCCGCCGGCCTTTTCAGAGAGTGTAACTACCGAGAGAGTATCATCCTTTTTGAGGTTGATTTTCTCGGCTATATACCTGAACTCCCTCTCGTCTATCTCACTGTTCTTCTTATAAAGCGGAATGGAAGCAACAAGACGGTCGTCAACTGTCTCCCTGAGCTTTGTGGAGTTATATACTCTCTTATCTGTAAAGCCCAGTACAAGTGCAATGATAACCGAGACTACTCCCCCCGCGAGGAAGAAGATAACGCACATTACGGCCCTGCTCATTCCGACGCTCTTTTCGCCACTTCTGGGTGTCAACACCCATTCGACGGCTGTTGGAAGATACAGCTCGAACTGATCGACTATCCTCAACTCTTCGTTGAGGGATGTGATTGTCGCCTGGTAGGACCTTAAATCCGTATCATCTGAAGAAGAAGCAGTAGTAGAAGAAGAAACAACACTCTTCAATTCCTCATATTGTGCAATCCTCTTCTGTATTTCACCTCTTGCAGTCTCGGCGTCCTTACTGAATGTTTCAGGAACCTCTGCCATAACAGGCGCAACCATATTCTCTATAAACTGAATCCAATACTCGGTATCTGAAGTCTTTTCCAGGGTAATTATCCAGTTATATGTTCCGTCTACTGCCCAATACGAAAGGTCTTCGATTACATCCTCATACAAAAGATCAACTTCCTTCTCGCTCGGAGTATTCTTTATTGCATTCTCAATATTCGAGCGCAGAAATACATCGTTCATAATGATGGTAGACGAAAATGGGTTGTTGCTGTACTTCTGCACTGTCCCTGCGCCGTAAGGAGCCTGAATTTTCAGCGTTGCGCTCACTTCATACACCTTGGGTGTAAGAAGTGCAAAACACACCCCGATTAATGATACGACAAGAGTAATGATTACAATCATCTTAAAATGGTTGAATACGTACCCGAAGAGTTCAGGAATTGAAATCTCCTCTTCATCATCGTAGTAACCGTTATTAACCCTGTTTGTGCTCTCACTCATTTTAAAACTCCCACAGAATACAATATAAATTGCAGTCTTCTATTCTTCTATGTTTTTCCCTTCGAGCTTGAAGGAATTATAAATCTCAATACTTAAAGCCGGAACCAAATCCTACGCCCCGGGATAATATTTACAAGAAATGACAAGATTAATTTCCCGCCAACAAAGCACCGGCTGCGGAAGCACTTATGCTTGCAGCTCCGGATATATCAAAGCTCCGCCACACCCCGGATGTGGGGTGAAATTAAATTTCCTGGCCCCGAGTCGATGTTATTACTCACAAAAGCAAGCTGAATAACCGCCCTCAGTTAATGGCTGGAAGGACAATCATCTTTTTAAACTTGCCCCCCCCCCGAACATTTTCGTCGAATTTCAAAGTATATACGGCTAAGGTGTATTATCTCCTTTTTGCGCGTTTTACACAACAACTATTTACTGCCTCATCGGAGCGTTGATAAAGAGTAAGCGTAATCTCGGGTGAAGTATAAATGCCAATAGGCTATGGTGTAGTCTAT
>CAVIUT010000084.1:0-8892 GCA_963646155.1 Eggerthellaceae bacterium
TTTGACACAAGGGAACATCTTGCATGAAAAAATTTAAAAACTGAGCTCTGCACGAAATTAAAATGCCCTTGTGGCCAATTCAACAGACACGGCTACCAATTCGATTGCTGAGACACTTTTGTCCACCCCTGTTATACACAATAATCCGTCATAACTGTCCACTCTTGAGGACTATAGAGAAAAACTGGCTTCATTTCTATAAACACAGACTTTCTGAGTGTTATAAAACCTCAAAGGTTGCAATGTGTATGTACCCTCCTGTATCCGGCAAATATTTGTCACTGTCTGTAACGACACGATACTTCAGATAAAGTTTTTCCGTCCCCCTGATTGTCGTAGAAAGAAGTGGAATGATATGCGCAAACTCTAGAATAGATGTTTCCGTACTTCCATCCTTAAAGCATCTCGTAAGGTTTATGCCATAATTATCCTCAGCATCGAATCGGTATGTGGCATGCTTGTCATCTTCCAGGATATACTGGACACCCCTTACACCATTCGTATAGGTATAGGTAGAAGAATCCTTGTTGTATATGACATTTCCACTCTGGAGTGGTCTCAGAACGCCCATGATACGAATCCAGGTCACTTGGTCGTCATCTGGATTCTTGAGAGGAATGTGCTCGAGGTCACACGCTATGCTCCTGATTTTCGTCGGACTGTATTCTTCCTCAATATTGCTATGCGCCATATCTGTCATGATGTCGACTCTTGTAAAACGCATCGGCCCCCAGTTCGTTCCCTTTGGATTATGGAACTCAGTGAATTTCCCCTTTGTCTTACCATCTGGTGTCACAGGATCTCCCGAATCATAATAGTGCACAGCAATACGTTCGGGGTTTTCCACCACACCATTGTACTGCATATACCCAAGCTCGACGGAAAAGGACGTGCTTGAAGCTTTCGTATCATAGATATACGTCTGGATTCTCCCTCCTTTGTATTCAAGAGCATCATTCTGCTTCCAACGCCGGGGATTGTCCGCAATATAATTGACACCCCATTCCGGATTAAACATCTGAGTGTCCCAGTAGCCTGGAAACGGGTCAAGGAACATCGTATATCCCATTTTCTCAGCTTCATCAATTACATTCTGCCTGTGATTCATCGGATGAAAACGAGCAAGAATCTTGTTTGCTATGTCATCAATCCTAATATCCATCGAAACACTATAAGGCCCTATTGTAACTTCGATAACATAGTCTCCAAACGGTAGCACATCCATCTTGATTCCGTTCTCATCATATGGAGAAACATCCTCCACAGGAGTTCCTCCGTAGATAAGACAAGTAAACACATTATCTGTGAAATAAGCTTTTATACAAGAGTTGGCAAAAGAGTTAAGATCTGTGCCATCATATACCAAGTCTGGCATGCATGATTTCCGGAAAGCTTCCTTGTCTCCTGTAATCGAAATATTCGGATAATCAACATACATACCCTTTTCGTTGTTCTTGACCTGGGCATGAACGTTACGGACGATATTGCCCGTAACACGTTCTCGCACATTCACATTCATTGAAGAGTTATCTGGAAGCAACTTGGTAATCTGTCCAATTATATAAAAATCACGTCCCTGGGCAATCGTTGTTTGAGAGATAGACGGATATTGAATTGTCAACCCTTCTCCTGTCACAGTTGCTTCAGGCATGGCCGAAACATGCGATTTCCGATACTCATTAAGAGTGATATCAATTGTAGTGTTATACTGTCTTGGTTTCATCATAGCTACCCATCCTTATCTTTTTTCATGTTCCAAGAGCATGGAACATATCTCCCAAAATAAAATTACGCCAAGCAAATGTAACCTCGCGTATTGTATGCCTATCTTCATCAAATCCTATAGTCAGATCATCATTAAGGACAGGAGCCGGTACCATCCGCGACGGCAACCAACATGGATTTACCAGAAATGCAGTGACCGCCGTATCCCAGAGTATCCTACTCCAGCTTATATGTGAAGTATTGAACTGCGAAAGATATTCTTCCGGAGAATCCTCTCTTCCCCGAAGATAGCCAAACCTGTCGAGAAGCATGAATTCCTTTTCTGCTTTTATGTCTGAGAACTCATCTGCAACAATGTCATAAAGATAATCACAGAGAGGATTCACTCTGCTGAGATTATTTTTTAGTTCACTTTCCGTGGCACTTATCATGGATGCAACGTTCATGCATGGGATTATTACAAGAGGAACTCCCGAGTCAAAAACTGTCTGTGCAGCCTTTACATCTTGCATTACATTAAACTCAATCATATGGCCGAATCCGGACGGCTGCCCGCCGAGCCAGACAACGACTATCTTCTCAACGATATCAGGAGCGGCAATCAAAGCAGAAGCAATGTTGGTAAGCACTCCGCAGGCGGCAACATAGAGCACCCCGTCATTATTCCTTGCCCTCTGAATGAGATCCATGACAGCCTCACTCAGAACAGGCTCACTACCTTTCATATATCGATCAGCACCATGCAAAACGGGAACGCAGGAACCGGAAAGAGAACAAATCCTCTGTATCTCATCGTAACTGAGATACATTCCCTCCCGAGGAGTGATGTTTCCAATGCTTTCTGGAAGTCCTGCATCAACACGAATTTTCTGCATGCACGTATATGAGAATGGAGCTGCATAGATTGCTTCCACACTCATTCTTTTAGTAGCCTTTAAAGCCCAGGCTATGGCGAACTGATCGTCAACTTCATTCTTCGCATCACTGTCAATAACAACCCTGATTCTTCCTGGATTAATCAAGAGCCGTTCTTTCCTCATCTTCTCATCCATGATTACTCCTTGATTGCACAGCTGGTGATGCCTTCAACAAAATACTTTTGGAAAGGCAGGAATATAAAAATCGGGATCAAAGCAGAAATCGAAGCCGCCGCATAGATATACCCCCAATGTACTATCCCCTGCTCCTTGAAGTTGGCAACAGCAACAGTGATAACCTTTACTTCCTTTGACCTTGCAACCATCAACGGCCAAAGATAATCATTCCACTGATTTACAAAAATCATGAGAGAAGCGGTTATAACGACAGGAACCGAAAGCGGAATGACAATCCTCGTGAATTCTGTCCACCACCCTCCCCCGTCAATTCTGACTGCTTCGAGGAGAGAACGCGGAATATCACTGAAAAACTGGACAAAGAGAAAGAGGACAAGGCCGTTAGCCATGCTTGGAAGTACTATACCTGCAAAGGTATTTACAAGTCCAAGCTTGTTACAAAGCGAATAGAGTGGAAGTGCGATTGCTTCTCCCGGAACCATAAATGCCAGCAGAAAGAGCGAAAACAGCAGTTTCTTGAACTTGAAGTCATAGAACGCGAATGCAAACGCTGCAAGAGAGCAGATGGCTATCGTCCCCGGGACAACAAGGGCAATGACTATGAGGGTATTTCCAAGGTATCTCAGAAAATCATACTCCGTGATAATTTTCAGGTAGTTCTCAAGTGTCCATTTAATCGGAACTACGGACTTCCACGAAAATGGGGCCATATTGGCAAAGAGCTCACTATCAAGGCGGAGCGAAGAGAAAACCGTATAAAGAATCGGAAAAACGGAAATGACAAGCACAAACACCAGAAGTATGTATATTAAAACCACACTGTTCTTCTTTCTATTTTTCATTTCTACTCCTCCTCTGTTTTCATAAGCTTGAATTGCAGAAAAACGATAATCAGGATTAACACAACAAGGACACAAGTCGTCGCCGCCCCCTTCTCATAGTTGCCATACTTAAATGCCTGTTTGTATGCTTCATACATCAGAACATTCGTTGAGCCAGCTGGGCCACCTTTAGTTATCAGCTGCATCGGTGCAAAAAGAAGAATATTTATGCTTGTATCCGCCACCATGACAAAAAGAGCTGTCTTTTTCAGGAGAGGAAGAGTGATTTTAAAAAGAATTTGCAGAGAACTTGCGCCGTCTATTCTGGCAGCCTCATAAAGCGAAGTGTTAATGTTCTTGAGGCCGGCAAGATGAAACATCATCCAATATCCACATCCTTTCCAGGTACTGAGTGCAATTATGCACCACAAGGCCTGTCCAGCATCATTGAAGAATCCCTGGGCCTGCACACCAAAGAAGGTGCTTAACATGCTGTTGGCAAGGCCGTTGTTGAAGGAGAAAATCATACTCCATATCACAGCTGCAACAGGCATCGACACCGTAACAGGAAGGTAGAAGAGACTGCGAAAAACCCCGACACCTTTCACCTTCTTGTTGACAAGAAGCGCGACAATGAATGAGAGCACCAGTTGCAATGGTGTCATAATGATATTTAGTTTAAGAGTCACCCAGAGGGAAGACCAAAATGTACTATCCGTAAAGAGAGCATAAAAGGTTTTCAGCGACCAGTTTCCCTTATATTGAAAACCTCTTATGAAGCAGTAGATAAGAGGATAGATTTTGAAAATGAGAATGAAAGCCAGTGCCGGTAGCAAAAGCAGGTACGGCAGAATTCTGAGATTATTTTTTTTCATAGCAGGAAAAGCGACAGTTGCCCGGAGGCAACTGCTATTTTTGGTCATCAGTTTTGATAAGAAGCAAGTGCACTGTTGACTTCTTTCACAGCATTGCTTATCGATTTGTTGATATCACTCCCGTTTCTGATATCTTCCCACATAGTAGAAAGCGCATTTGAATATTCATTGAATGCGGGCGTGACTGCGCGTACAACAGCGGTGTGTGCAGCTTCATACTTCTCAATCTCGAGACAGGGATTTTCAGCTATGAGTTCTTCTGTAAATCTCGAATCACTGTTCGGGCCCATTCCGGACAGCGGGAGGAATATATCATTACCTTCTCCATAAGTCATGAACTTTACAAAAGCACCTGCCGCATCTTTATTCTTCGAGAAACTGCTCACACCAAGAGCCCAGTTTCCGCAACCTGTAGCGACATCCCCTTCATACCCCTCGAATGCAGGCTGATATGTCCAGCCGAAGCTTCCTTCACTCATACCTCCACTCAAGCAGTATCCGTAGGAATCCGCAGTCATGAGTTCGAAGACGCATTTACCCGCATAGAAGTTGCTGTATGTTTCGCCAATCGAGACACCCCGGGAGAATACACCCTTTTTCACAAGGTCCTGATACCACTTTGCTGCCTTTTTCCATGCATCGGTATCAATGACACCGGAAACCGTAGTTCCATCATCACTGATATTCTTTCCTCCAAGTGAGTTTGCAAAGAGGTTCATCTGATAGACTGCGCCAACTTGTCCTATCTCTATGCCATATATGCCTCTTGTTCCGTCAGGGTCAAGTCTGCTTACAGCGTCCTCAGCTATCTCGACGAGTTCCTCGTATGTGATACGTGTATCGCCGTCATACTTCGACCAGTCAATGTCAATACCAGCTTCCTTCAGGAGATCCACATTGTAGAAAAGACATGTTGAGCTGTCTCCAAGAGGTGCTGAATACAGTATCCCCCTGTAGGTCCCCTGGTCCACAAGAGCAGAAGAGAAGGTTTCAACTTCAGCATCTGTAAGATAGCTCGTCAGAGGAACAAGATAACCTCTTTCAACGTATGCAGCCGTGTTAGGACCGTCAACCATAATGATGTCATATTCGGATGAGCCGGAGCTCAAAACGACTTCAAGTGTATCATTGATTGTATCCCAGCTTGCCTGATCAATTTCTACCTTTACACCTGTTTCCTTCTCATACTCATCAGCTGCAGCTCTGAACGCAGCATCATAATGAGTAAGAATCCTCAGTGTAGTTGAAGTACTTGTGGTGCCGGATGCACCTGTAGATGCAGATGTGTCTGAATTGCTCTGATTGCGGTTGCATCCAACAACAGTCATCAATAGCAAGATACCAAGAAAAACAGACAGGATTTTCTTCATAACATAACCCTCCGTGGTCAGATATATTGGTCGATAAACATTTTCCTAAACAGTTTCCCAACCGAATATGAATGTACACCACCTTCTATGGCTTTTCAACGTTTTTCTTCCATACTTTGTGCATAAAAACCGGTTCGTCGCCCACGCCGATACTCACGCATTTGAATTTTGACAGTCAATTATCGAGCTTATGAGAGTAGCTACATCGGGATAATTTCCACCCCGTATGTTCTGTCCTGCTTGAGTGCAGAAAGAAGCTGCCTGTCTATAACCACACTTGTAGCCCCCTGAAGCGTGATAGAAAAACCTGCGGCATAGGTTGCATCCACAACAGCATTTCTAAGGGAGTCCCCAGTCGCAAGGCTATAGGCAAGAGAGCCTATAAATATATCGGAAGCTCCGATGGAGTCAACATCCGCTACGTTTAATGCCGTACATCTAAAACTATCCTCTGGAGAGAATACAAAGGCTCCTTCATGTGCGCATGTCACTACAACAGTTCCACTAAATTTTTCTAAAAAGCGGCTCACGGTAGCTTTCATGTCACATCCACTGTCAAAAATGTTATCCATTTCCTCTTTGTTCGGGACAAGGTAATCGACATTATCTAATAGTCCATCTGGCAAAGCAGAGATACCACAGGGCTTCAATATAACTTTGCAACCACTCATATGAGCCTCTCTGGCAATCGCCTCTAATTTTTCTATATCCATTTCAGTCTGCAGAAGGCAAAAATCAGCATTACAAAATATATCAGGAATATCAAAGACATCTTTGACAGCAAGTTTTTCGTTTGCGCCGGAATAAAGTACCACAGAACTTGACGAATCCCTATGCGTCAGGACATAGGCAACACCTGTGCTTTTTTCCGTATCTGTTACGATTCCGCTATTATGTCCCGTAACATCCGTAACCATTCTGTATATTTCACGTCCAAAGTCATCATTGCCTACCCTGCCCACAAGAGAGACATCTGCGCCAAGCCTGGCGGCAGCCACAGCCTGGTTGAGAGCCTTGCCCCCGGGAAGTTTTCTGAAAGGCACAGCCTTTACCGACAATCCGTCACGAGGAAAAGCATCGACTGATGCATAGATATCCATATTTATCGTACCAACGGAGATTATCTTCGGAATCTTCTCAGTCCGTGGCACCTTAAGCGTATTCTTATCTGTATACTCGACAGGTATGCTACTAAAATCATCATAATCAACATCCAGTTTCTCCGCCATCCTTATAGCACAGCGAGCCACCCGGGCTGCATAGAAAGAAATGGACGCATGAAATGATGATATTTCAGAAGATGGTTCATCTCCGAAGGAAAGCGCCACAATGGACATACCCATGGAGTCATACCTGCCACACGCTGAAAGACGCATTCTAAGATCTTCAGCAAGTGCACTGTCCTGACAAACAAGAGCTGTATTGGCCAGAAAACCTGGATCAGAAAGATTAATGTTATCCTCTTCGATAACATTTAAGTTGAAACACATAATCTTTTGGCATACATCCCGACAGATTCTTCCGACACAGTCATGTCTCACAACACACGCAACCTCAGTATGGCCAACCTTCCAAATCTGCTGAATGGCGCATGTCAGCATCCTTTCATATATACCGACATATGACATGTTGTTTCCATAAATCATATCCAGCGTTGGAACAGACAACGACTCTAAAGCTGACGTCCCCTCTGTTATGATGGCATCAACACCTAACCTCAGAAAAGCTTCCATGTGTTTTTTAGTGTCTTCCTCAGTGCCGTCCGAGAATGCCAGCACAGCATGATATCCATCCTTCTGAAGGGCAAGAGATAAAGATTCGGCAAGAGTAGATGAAGAATACCTTTTCAGCAGGAGAAGTCCCATCAGGTATGTATTTGCCAAATTGTTCGACAGATAACCCGGAACATAATTATGCTCTTTTACAATTCCCAGTACCTTTTCCCTCGTAGAAAGCCTTATGGAATCATCCTTACCGTTGATTATCTTTGATACTGTCGCAGGTGAGACACCCGCAATCTTTGCTATCTCCCGTATGTTCATATTGTCTCTCTTGATGAATACCTTCTTCATTATACAGTATGTAATAGCTCTCATGTAACCCAAATCTATGAATATTATGAACTACCCATAATTAACCCGAAGAGGATATGCCTCACATGTGGTAAGTGCAGGGACCTTATAAGAGCACACAAGCCCACCAGGTGTGTTATAAGGGACAACAAGACTTTCATGCCTTTCTACAAGGAATTCCTTGAAGAGAAGAAGACTCTCCCCTCTAACTTCAGAGGTTAGACTCAGGGCAGGTGCAAAAGCCTGCCTTGTTTTATTCATCTCAACGACAACAGAAGAGGCAGAGAAATAAAACAGATTCTTTAGCTTTCTTTCCTCTGTTTCTACTGTAGATATGGAAAGCAATGAAGAAACATTACCCCAGCTGAACAATGCTGATGACATAAAGAATAAGATATACACCATCCGTGGTGTGCAGGTGATGCTGGATTTCGATCTCGCTCAGATATATGGATATGAAACAAAAAACTTCAACCGACAGGTGAAGAACAATATCGAGAAATTTGACGAAGATGACTTCATGTTCCAGCTTAACAAGGAAGACTTAAAGCAGCTTTCAAGGTGCAAAAATTTCACCTTGAACAGAGACTCAGGCAGAGGAAGCAACATAAAGTATCTCCCATACGCATTCACAGAACAGGGTATATATATGCTGATGACGGTTTTAAAAGGGGAACTGGCTGTCAAACAGAGCAAAAAGCTAATTAGACTGTTCAAACAGATGAGGCAGTATCTATCTGACAATGCTTTGGTCTTCAACAGGCTTGACAGAATAGAAATCAAACAGCTTGAGGCGGACAAGAAGTTCGAAACAATATTCAGAAAACTCGAAGAGCCGAGACAGAAGAAAGCCGTGCTCTTCTTTAAGGGTCAGATGTTTGATGCCTTCTCCTGTATAGCCGACATCATCAGGACTGCCGATAAGGAAATCATCCTTATCGACGGCTATACAGATACAGCAACACTTGATCTTC
>CAVIUT010000085.1:0-8847 GCA_963646155.1 Eggerthellaceae bacterium
GTAGTTCACCCGATTTTTTCAATATTCGCGTGTCCCGCAACGTAGCGCATGGTGCGTCCCGAGTCGTAGAGGACGGTGATTATCGTCTTGTCTCCCGAAGAGGATATGTCGCTTATTGTGCCTTCTCCCTTCTCTAGAGCCTTGACCCTGTCACCCTTTTTGAACTCGAGCTGGCGGTTATCGGTCTTTATCTTCGGCTCCTTCTTCTCCATAGTTATCCCTCTCGCCCAGGATGGGGTGTTGGTGAAAGAAGATGCCCCTCTTGTAGTGTAGGGTAACGGTTCTCTTGAGTAGGAGCTTACCCTCCCGAAGATACTGTCGCCGTCAAGAAGAGATGAGGGGATATCATAAAGGAAGGGGGACGGCGTACAGGTTTTGGTCATTCCCCATACAAGCCTCTTTCTCGCAAGTGAGAGATAGAGCCTTTTTCGAGCACGGGTAAGTGCAACGTAGAGTATACGCCTCTCCTCCTCCATTGTTTTCTCCGTCGCTCCCCCGCGCCCGGGGATTATATCGCTCTCGAGTCCCGTGCAGAATACAGTGTCGTACTCGAGTCCTTTTGTGTTATGCATCGTTATGAGCGTCACACCTTCCTTATCTCTCGGGTCCTCATTACCGATTACTGTAGTGTCGAGTGTAATACGCTCGAGGTAATCGGAGAGGTCTCTCCTTGTGGATGCACGGTGCAACACCTCGATTTCATTTTCATCTGCTATCGAATCCTCAGGCTTTTCGTTGCCGCTGAGGGCGGAGACAAGCTGAGAGAGGTTTTCAAACCTGCTCTTTTTTACAGCCGCATCGCTCTCGCTCTCGTAGTACTCCCTCAGTCCCGTCTCATCGAGGGCCGCTGTCATAACTTCTCCAAGGTTCACGCCCTCATCAAGTCTTTTTTCGGCATTCTTCCATGCCCTGAGGAAAACCCTTGCGCCGTCTCCGGAGGAAGAAGGGTTATCATCAGCAAATGAAGTAAGCGCCGCGTAGAGGTCGTCACCGCGCGAGAATATATTCTGTATTGTCTTATCGCCGATTTTTCTCGCAGGCTTATTGATAATACGTTCGAAAGCCACCCTGTCACGATGATTGAGTAAAAGCCTCAGAAAAGAAATAGAATCCTTGACTTCCTCCCTGTCGTAGAACTTGAATGAGCCGATTACCTTATACGGTATTCTAGCTCTAGTGAGCTCGGTTTCAAATGCAAGGGACTGTGCATTTGTTCTGTAGAGGATTGCGGTACTCGAGTAGGAGCGCTGGGAGCGTATGATATCACACACTCTTACAGCCTCCATCACCCCGGTATCAGAAACAAGAACAACAGGCTTTGGGCCGGTCTTTCCGTCGGCAGATACAATTTCCTTATCATGACGCTCCTTGTTGTGCTTTATGAGTGCACTCGCGGGGGCGAGAATCTGATCGGTAGAGCGGTAGTTCTTCTCGAGCTTTATCTCCCTTACATTCTTGAAGTCATCGGCAAAGGAAAGAATGTTTCTTATTTCAGCACCCCTGAAGGAGTAGATTGACTGGTCATCGTCGCCAACTGCGACAAGCTGACTCGAGGGAGATACGAAAAGGGAAAGGAACTTGAACTGCTCGGCATTCGAGTCCTGGTACTCGTCGACAAGGACAAGTTTAAAACGGCTGTGACAGTATGCCCTCGCCTCCTCGTTTGTCTCAAGGAGCTCAACCCCCTTTCCGATGAGGTCGGCAAAGTCGACATTGCCGCTGCGGGCCAGGGCATCGTTGTATGACCTGTATATGGCACGGAAATCAGGATAGGAGGAATAGTATCCGCATTTGGGGTCGTCGGGGGAGAGACCGAGGTCCTTCACCTTCGATATCGTCCTCGATATCTCCTTGAGGACCTTCTTTTCCTTATTACAGACGGAGCACAATACCTGGAAGGAATCATTGTCATCGTAGATTGAGAAATTCCTCTCGAGGCCTACACTCTCGGGGTATCGCCTTAAAAGAGAGGCACATAGGGAGTGGAATGTCCTTACAACCATACGGGAGGTATCAACCTCGGGAAGGAGGGATGTGATTCTGTCCCTCATCTCCTTTGCGGCCCTGTTTGTGAATGTGACGGCACAGACCTGCGAGGGATAGACAAAACCGTTTTCTATCGCCCATGCAATTTTATATGTAATTGTCAGTGTCTTACCGCTTCCGGCACATGCCAGGATAAGAAGGTTGTCCTTCTCATCGAGTACGGCTTCCTTCTGCTCTATGTTGAGTACACTAAGGTCTATCAATTAGAATACCCTCCAGATCAAGGCCGCGGACACTTCTTATGCCGACTCTAACCTTATCGCCGCTCTTGAGGCCGCGCCCCATGATAACCGTCAGACCGTCGACATCGGGCGCCTGTGAATATATACGGCCGATTGCAAGCTCTTCGCCCTCGATTATCTCCTCGACAAGTGCTGTATACTCCCGGCCGACAAATCTCTCGAGCCGCTTCTCCGTTATCGCGCTCTGCTTCTCCTCGAGTTCCTTCTGCCACTTCTTAGCCTCCCTCTGTGCCTTGTCGTGGTCCTTCTGATTACGCATCTTGTATGCAGGAGTATCTTCCTCCCTCGAGTACAGGAAGGACCCCATCCAGTCACTCTGGGCCTTATCGATAAAATCCAGGAGCTCTTCGAAGGCTTTCCTGTCCTCTCCCGGATATCCAAGCATAAGTGTTGTTCTTATTACTGCATCAGGGTTCTTCTCTCTTATTTTATTAAACAGCGCTGCGTACTCGTCCCCGCTTCCGGTGCGCTTCATTGATTTCAATACTGCCTTATCTGCATGCTGTACCGGGATATCGAAATAGGGAAGTATTTTCTTCCTCTCAGCCACAAGGCCGATTAAATCAAGAGGGAATGTATCAGGGTGTATATAAAGCATTCTCAATACAAAGTCGCCGTCGAGCAACGAAAGAGTATCCATGAGCTCGACAAACCTGCTCTTACCGTATAAATCCAGTCCGTATGCTCCAAGATCCTGCGCAACGACATTTATCTCGTAAACCCCGCTTTCGATAAGTCTCTCCGCTTCTTTGACAACTGCCTCGAAGGGCCTGCTTCTAAGTGGCCCCCGGATAATCGGGATAGCGCAATAGGAGCAGCAGTGGTTGCACCCTTCGCTGATCTTAAGATAAGCCGAGCGCGGGAATGACAGAAGTTCCTTCCTGTCGTCCCTTTCCCTGTCAGGGTCGGGGTACTCTGGAACAACAATCTCCCTCTTCTCCTCCTCGATGCTCTTGAGCAGGGATGGGAAAAGCGAAAGATCATGGTTGCCGAAGATTGCATCGGCCTCCTCAAGTTCCATCTCCTTTCCGTAGCGCTGTGCCAGGCATCCTGCGAGTATGATTTTCGCCCCCGGATTTTTCTCTTTCAAGCCGAAAAAGGTATTAATCGATTCTTCCTTGGCACTTTGAATGAAACCGCATGTATTTACAACAATTACATCAGCTTCCCCTACCTCTTCTGTACGGGTATAACCGTTCTCCAATGCATAGGAGAGTAAAATCTCACTGTCAACCTGGTTCTTGGCGCATCCAAGGCTCTCAATATATATCTTTTTCATGGCCCTACGATAAACCAAAAAAGCAAAATAAGGTAGTGTTCATGCCAAGCCATTTTTGCTGTGGATATAACAACACTCGAAAGGAATACTCAATCTACACTGTCATAAGACATAAGCTTCACGCTAACTGATGCTATCTCTCGAGTCTCTCTATTTTTCCCGGTCAACTGGAAAGAAAAGCCTATTCACTTCTACCGTAAATCAGGCTTAAAAGGATTGCCCTTTACTCTCCACCTGGTCTATCCTCTTTACATGGACAGAAACATCAAGGTAATCGGAGAGAGGGAGGAAAAGGTGAGAGTACTTCTCCGCCCCATAGAAAGTGAAACCGCCTCCAGGGCATTCAGATATTACGGCATTACAAAACCCCTTTATAACGGGATTTTCTTCGCGCACATGGAAAAGGAAGAAAAGCTCGGAGCTTTCCTCCCCTCAGACGAGATAATCATCCTCTCCGAGGAGCTCTTGAACTACCCGATTGGGGTTATCAAAAACATATTTCTTCATGAGTGTGCACACGCCGTCGACCACATATTCAATCCATCGATGACGGGACACTCATCATATTTCAGGGACATATGCGATAAACTCGGTGTCGAAAAAGGCTTTGAGAAGGCAAGGCTCAAAGAAGACATAACCCTCAAGGCAAAGAAGAGGGAAAAGCTCGATAAGCTCATGGCGCTCACATCATCATCCTTCGAGAACGAAGCTCTTATCGCGCTCGAGAAGGCAAGGGAACTCATAGAAAAGGCAAAACTCGAAGATGATATGGACTCCCTCGAGAAAGAAGAGAAAATCTACATGGTGGACCTCTATGAGAAGAAAAGAATCGCCACCTACATTACTTATATATCAGCAATAGTGACTGACAGTACAGGAACGTATAATGTCAAGAATCACACCGGTGAATCAGTAATTCTCAGAGCATACGGCTCGCTCGAGCAGTGTGAAAGCGCACTCTATCTCTTTGACTACCTCCTCTGTGCCCTGGACAACGAAGTAGCAAGGCTCCGTAAGAGCGGAAAAAAGATTTCCAAGGACAGCTTCATGGTCGGTGTCTATGATGCAATAAGAAAGAAAACGGAGAAGAGCAGCTCTACAGAACTTGTGAAGTCAATAAAGGACGAAAACAAATATAAGGCGAAGAAGCTTGTCTTCAAAGATTCAACAATCACATCGAAAGCCTCCCGGGTCAATCTCGACTCCGGCTCCTTCTCCTCCGGCTCATCTTTCGGTGAAAGCCTTGATCTCTCGGCAGACAGGCAGAAGAAGATTACTTCATAATGTTCTCCCGCTCCAGGATTTCTTCTTTCCACTCCGAGATGTTTCTATCGTCTGTTGAAAAGTTAATTCCAAGTAGGCGGATGGTTTTACTATATCTGAGGTATGGCTCGTAGTATTTCTTTTCCTTTATCTGAGCTATGGCATCGTCTGCGCTTTTATTGAACTTGAACTCGATAACATAAATATCATTCGGGCATTTTAGAACACAGTCTATGCGACCTTTGTTTGTTGCTGCCTCAGCTATGATGTCGGCTTCGAGCATATTCATCATGCAAACGAATCCAGCGTGAACAGCACTTTCGGCATCGAAGACAAGTTCATTATACGGAATGGAAGCAAAGATGGAGTAAAGCGTTTCAACAGCTTCTCCTGTTTCTCCTCTATTGAAGTAATCACAAAGAACAAGGCGGTTGAAGCTACTTGCAGCAGTTCCTACATACGCCGGAAGCAGAATCTCATTAAGGCCCTTCTCGACCTCTTCGTTAGGATAGCCGAGGGTTATGAGATAGCTCTCCATGACGGGAGTAGCTTCCTCGATTGTCAAATATCCTGTCTGATACAAAAGGGCAAGAAAGTTTTCTCTGTTGACTTCAGTCTGCACCATCTGAACTATATCTGTTGTACGAAGTTTCTCCTCCGAAATTCTAACATCTTCGTTTAGCGACACATCAAACTTCACGCGCTTTGCAATCTCCGTCAAAAGAATCGTCATGCCACCGGTCTGAATCCAGTAATTCTTGAAGAACCTTCCTCCTTCATTGAAGAAGGATCCTATGGAAACCGGATTATATACACTTTCCCCATCTACACTGAAACGATAGCCATCATACCAATACTTAAGCATTGAGAGGTAATCTTCCCTTGTGATGCCGTTCTTCTTGATAGAAGCTTCGATGTATTCGGCAAAATAAGTCTCGAGCTCATTCTGGGTATAACCGAAGGCTGTCGAATATTCATCGAGAACAGAAATGTCGATAAGGTTATTCATGGCCGAGAAGATGCTCACCTTTGAGAACTTGGTAACACCCGTAATAAAACAGAGGCGTATATATGCATCAGCTGCCTTTATGACGGAATAGAACCCCCTCAGAACTTTTCTAATTTCCTCAAGCTTTTTGCTGCTGATGTTATTTGTGAGAGGGCTGTCATACTCATCGATAAGGATAACGACCTTCTCTTTTTTTGCAAGGCCCTCAATCAAAGCTTTCAGAGCCCTGTTGTATGGAAGTTTTTCATTTATCTCTATTCCGTACTTTTCTGCAATATTGAAAACTGTTTCTTTGATTTGAGCTTTCAGTTCTCCGGGGCGCTCACAGTCCATTTCACTGAAATTGATGTGAATTACCGGATACTCTTTCCAGTCATAATCCGTGCTGTCTATATAAAGGCCCTTGAAGAGTTCTCTTTTTCCTTTAAAGATTGCCTCAAGTGTACTCAGCGCCATAGACTTACCAAATCTGCGGGGACGGGATAGGAAATAGTATGCTCCTTTCTTTCTAATGATTTGAGAAATATACTTTGTCTTATCAACATAAAGGTAGTCGTTTTTAATAATGTTCTCAAAAGAGCTGTTTCCAACAAGTATTTCTTTCACTTCTGCCTCCGTACCTTAATTTTAACATAAAACAACGAGTTATGATACATAAAGTTATGTATCAGAGGCTTTTTCCCCTTTGGTATTGTTGCCTTTGTGATATAGACAGGCTTATTGTCTCATGGTGTTGCTGTCGGAAAAAAGAAAGAGCCCGAAGGTTCTCTCTACTTACTTAACAAGGTGGCAGGCTACATAGCGGCCGGGGCTCACCTCTTTAAACTCAGGCATACTCTCCTCGCACTGCTTTGAAGCAAAGCGGCAGCGTGTTCTGAATGGGCATTCCAAAGGCGCATTGAGCGGCGAAGGCATATCTCCAGAGAGTACGATACGCTGGTCTGCTCTTGCAACTTTCGGGTCCGGTACAGGAACGGAGGAAAGAAGTGACTGTGAGTATGGATGCAGCGGGTGTGAATATATCTCACCGGCAGGCGCAAGCTCGACCATCTTTCCGAGGTACATGACCGCAATTCTATTTGATATATGTCTTACTACAAGTTGTCAACTTCCCATCAAAATAGGCACTAAACGCAACCTCAAATTCATCTCAAGAACGTAACGCTCGGAAATATAACAACTTCCGGGCTTTTTCTTTGGCCTCAGGGGGGTTGACTTTTTCCTGAATATTTAGTACCTATTAGGCACTAAAGGAGAAGGCATGTACTACTACGAGTTTTTAGTCGATGTTCCCGTTGTTCAGGGAAAGATTGTACGGAAGAAGCAGAGCGGAAAGGTGTTCATACAGCTGGAGACAGGAAGGGTATATAACGCGGATAGAAAGAACACTACGCCGGAGAGAGTGACGATTGGGAAGGTCTCGAAAGATGATGAAAACAAGATGTATCCCAATGACAGTTTCTTTCAGCATTTTCCTTCTGTTGCAATTCCGGAGTTGAGGCCGGAAAGCTTAAGAAGCTGTTGTTTGAAGATAGGAGCATACATAGTAATCAAGAGCGTTATAAAGGAACTTGAGCTCGATAAAATTCTCAAGTGCATCCTTAAAGAAGACGATGTCGGCCTTATACTGGATCTTGCATCCTACTGTATAATCAATGAAGATAACGCAGCACAGTACTATCCTGACTACAACTATAACCATGCTCTGTTTACTACCGGCATGCACATGTACAGCGACAGCGCTGTCTCCCGCTTCTTTGGTAGGCTTGCTCAATCAGACATACAGAAGGTGTTGAATAAGTGGAATGCTGTTAAGGATAAGAATGAGAGGATTTACATCTCGTACGATTCGACAAACAAGAACACACAGATAGGAGACCTCGAGATAGCCGAGTTCGGTCACCCGAAGGATGATAAGGGACTTCCAGTCTTCAACTTCTCAGTTGCATATGACCAGAGCAACAGCATACCTCTCTTTTATGAGAGCTACCCGGGTTCCATTGTAGACTCTGTGCAGTTGAGGTACGCAATCGACAAAGCCATCGGCTACGGCTACAAGAAGATGGGCATAATACTCGATAGAGGATATTTCACAAAACCCTGCCTGCAGTACATAGTAGAGAACGGATTTACATACCTGGCAATGATAAAGGGAAAGAAAGATCTCATCTCTTCGATAATCAGAGAGAATATGGGGACATTCGAGGGTAAGAACATATATTACATACCACAGTTCAACACATACGGTATTACAGTAGAGCGTAAGCTATTTGCTTCTGACGACTACAATTCATTCATCCACCTCTATTTCAATGAGAGCAGAGCGGCAGGAGAAAGGAAGCAGTTTCTGGAAAGTATTAAGAGCTTCAATAAGTTTCTCAATAGTGAAGCTGTCGGAAAGCCTTACTCAGGACAGCCTATGATAGACAAGTACTTCAATGTTGTTCTGTCCAGCCACGGCAATACCCTCTTTGCCGAGGAGAAGAATGATGCGATAGATGAAGCAACATCTCTTATGGGTTACTTCGGTATTGTTTCGAGTGAAAAGATGACTGCAAGAGATGCACTCTTCAAATACAAGAACAGAGATACCTCAGAAAAGCTCTTCAGAGCAGATAAAACTTTCCTGGGAGCAAGAAGCGAGAGAACACATACGAATGAGACTACAAGGAGCAAGATGTTTGTCGAGTTCATTGCCCTTATTATAAGGAGCAGGATATTTTCCCTTTTAAGGGAGGCAGTAATCAATAACAATATTAAGTCCAATTTCATGACAGTGCCGGCTGCCGTAAAGGAACTGGATAAGATTGAGTGTGTCATGACTACAAATGAGATGTATATGCTGGACCATGCAGTGACAAAGACGCAGAAGACAATACTCTCCGCTTTCGGGATAACTGAAGGTGATGTGAGAGAGGAAGCGAGGAAGATAGCAAACACACTGGCAACAAAAAAGGGACTGCCGGAAAATGAAGAAATAGACGAGAAAGAAGCCGGGGAGGAAGATG
>CAVIUT010000086.1:0-8560 GCA_963646155.1 Eggerthellaceae bacterium
CGCACAAGAGGCTTCTCTTCTGTTTCCTCGGAATTTAATCCGGATAGTTCATCAACACCTTTTTGTATGGTTATACGGGAGAAATGGGTATATGCACTTACACTGCTCACCCCGCCTCTTCCGAGCGCTTTTGCCTCAGCTCCGAGATATAACCTTTTACCCCTCTCATCAAGGAATGGCAATAATGTATCAATTCTTTCTTTTGTACACGCATCAAGTTCCATAGATGCAGTATAACACATGGGAGAATTATTTACAATATTTATATACGTTATTTACGGGCAATCCCTAACGGTATGATTCCTTTTATGCCGTCCCGTATCGGGTCATACTGGCTTAATGATATTGACGGCGATACGGAAATTGATGTAATGGCCGTAGACAACCAAAATAAGCGGGTATTTGCCGGAGAGTGCAGATACAGAACGAGGAAGGCAGATATCTCAGACCTTAAAAAACACATCAGTAAAGATATAAGCAGTGTGTATAAAGGCGGAAATGGAAAGCTCTACTATTATTTCATTCTTTCAATGGTTTTGAGGAAGAAGCAGTAAGCTATGCAGAGGAAAACGGTATGACGTTGATCAGAGGTGAGAATTTCCAGGAGCTTGGATTTGAAAGCTAAGATGATTAGCCCGTCATAATAGATACGGGTTCTTTTCTATTTCTTCGTCTTCCTCCTCTTCGTAGGGAGAGACCCGGGAAAGCAGAATCATGAGGGAGAGATATGAGCGGAAGAACGGGTTTGATGAGGATGCGAGCATATTCTCGAGTGTCTCTGTCGGCCAGAACTGCTCAGGCCTGATATTGCCGTACTTTATAAGAGGCATGAGTTCTTCCTTGACGAATTTTTTCCTTTTGAGGATTTTAAGCAGGGCGAATACCCTGTCGTAGTAGCCGTCGTTGACAATCTCTCCTGTCGCTGTAACTCTTGCATTCCCCATATGTATATTACCTTTGAGGGAGTAGAGCAGCGCTTCATCCTCCAGTGTGTTGTCACAGTAGATGTAGTAGAGCAGGGATGGAAGTTTATTGAGACCCTTACGAATAATCCTGCCGCTACGCTGTATTCTCTGTAGCTTCGCCGACGTGCTCGCCATGAATATCCCGATATTGCAGTCCGGCACGTCCAGCCCTTCGTCAAGGGCCTTACATGCGATGAGTATACGTTTCTCGCCGTCTTTGAAGGAATTGAGATTACGTCTTCTCTCATCCTTGTCCATATCGCTTGTATAACGGCAGCAGTCGTAATCTTCTCGTTTAAGAAGGAAGTATAATTCCTCCACCTGGGTTATTCTTTCCGTGAAAATCAGGACCTTGTCATCTTCATTCGCCGTTTTGAGTATTTCTGTTACAACAGAATATCTGCTTTTGGCAGTCGCAATCAAACCCCGCCGCTTGAGGATAAGCGCCTGTATTGCGTCTGTTAGTCCTATGAGCTCTTCGTCCTTCGTCTCTCTTACTCTGGCAAGCATTTCTGTAAAGGGAATTTTGTGATCTGCAAGAAAGGGGACCTTCTTCCACAGCACTCCGAGAAGTGTTGAGATAGAATCACTCATCTCGTCATAGCTCTCTCTTTCATCACTGTCGAGTGCAACAGCTATATTGAAGAGCACGAAATCATTCACGACACTGTCCGAAATAGCACTCTTCAGCGAATACCTGTAGAAGAGAGGTCCGATTGCCGGAATGAGTTTTGTCTCAAGGCCCTTTACTTCTGCTGTGGCACTCAAGCCGAGAGCCGAGTAGAGGTCTTTTCTGTACTCGATGGAGTTTCTGAAGTCGAAGAGGTGATAGTTCGACGGACTACCGTAATGGTGGAACTCGTCAAGAATCAAAAGTACATTCCTTCCGCTTCTCATGTCGTCTTCTACAATGAGGGGAAGTACATCGCGGGCACGGTTGATTGTGAAGATTGAGACGGCAGCGGGGATTATTTTCTTCTGATTCTGTATTCTGACGTCATGTATGCCTGCGCTGTTGAGGGTTTTCCTCCATTGTTCAAGCAGCGGTATTCTCGGCACTATGACATATACATGTATGTTTCCGTCCGTCTCTTTTATGCGCCTTGATGCAGCAACGGAGGCAAGAAGTGTCTTTCCGCCGCCGGTCGTGACTTCGATTACTCCCCTGTAGGAGACTTCTTTCCATCTTTCGAGACATTCTTCCTGCCATTTATAGAGAGTAACCATAGTTGAATGATAGCCGTTGGCGTCATCTTCTACAAGATTGAAGATTTTCAAGTTTTCCCGTATATCCTATCGATCGTTTCTTATTCTCTTCGCCCTGTTCTTCCCTTATTGTGTGCAGTTTTCTACAAAACAACAGTCGAATGAAGAGATTATTGTCTTATTGTCTTTTATTCCTTTCAACTTTCTCGTGTACTATGCTATATTTACTCTGTTGGAGGATTTTATGGTCTACGAAGAATTTCTGGAAGAGTTCAAAGCTCTTGGAAAGAATATGAAGGATACGCTGGCGAAACTCACCAGCCTGGAGAAGAAAATCGGCAAAGATATTGAAGCGGGAGATATAAAGGCTGCAGAAAAGGACAGTGCAAGTCTGGAGACTATGACCGAGGCATATCTTGAAGCGAAAAAGGAAGTAGTGGAAAAGCTCGCTTCTTTCGACTACAGGGATTATTTTCAGAGCGGTACATTCACCGAGGAGATGCTCTCTTCATTAAGAAATAAGGGCCTGGATGTTGTAGGAGATTATCCGAACTATGAGGTTTTCCCAACAAAAATCAAGCTTGATGCGGAGACTCAGGAAGTTGTGCTCGGAAAGAAGAAGCTTGCCTCGATGAGACCTGAGTGTGTGGCCGGGGCGACGAAAGCCCTTGTCGATAAGCTCGATACCGCTGCTTTCAATGCTCTTTCATTCGCACAGGATCTGGAGAACGCATATACTCTCTTAATCGCAAAGGAGAATGAAAAGGCCGGGACGAGGAAATTCACATTCGGCGCTTATCTGACGCTGCTCGATATCTACAAGTTGATGGTTCCTCTTTCAAGGAGCAGAAAGGACTATGATGAGACGGCTTTCGCTTTTGATATAGCACGTCTTTACATCGAGAACGAGAAGGGCGACTTCGTAACAAAGAGTGGCAGAAGTGTCGCTTTCTCCACAGGAAGGGGCAAGGGAATCAGAATTCTTGACGCATCCGGCAACGAACAGATTTTCAGCACGATATCATTCAGGTAACAGGTAAATACGATGGACGCTAACAAAGCCATGGTTGAGCTTTCCTTCGGGCGTGTCCCCCTCGACAGGGACATACTGCGCTCGATAACGGTCGGGCTCGATAAGGTCTCAACATTCATAAAAAACGAATACTTCGATACTTATATCGCAAACGGTGGCAGCAAGATAAAGTTTGTCACAGGAAAGAAGGGGGCGGGAAAGAGCCACTTGTTGAAGCTCATGGCTTTTGATGCTGTTGACAGCGGTTTCCTCACCGTGGAGCTGGACAGCAGAAACCTGCTTCTCTCGGATTTGACGAATCTCTACCTTGCAATATTCAAATCCCTTAATCTTGATGACCTTATAAGAAGAAGCTCCACAAGGATGGTTAATTCCATGGGATATGACTATCCTTTGTCTCTGGACAAGAACTTTGCTTCCTGGCTCGGTGACAGAGGAGAGCTTTCATTCCTTTCAAAGTCCGAGGTTAGGGCGGGGCTGAGAAAGTTCTATCTGGAAAATCCGAACCTCGATTACAATTTTGCCCAGATTCTTTCCCTTCTTGCTTCCGAGTCGCTGGGAACCCTCAAGCTTGACAAGGAGACGAAGGAAACTGTGGATGCATGGCTTAATGCAGATAAAACCATCAAGGTGTCGGCTCTGAGATCACTCGGGCTCGCAGGATATAAAATCAACAAGTTCAATGCGCGCTATCTTGTCCGCAGCCTCGCCGAGCTCGTGCATCTTGCCGGCTACAACGGCCTCTATGTTTCGATAGATAATACGGAGAGCATGATCAGCACTTCCTCGCTCAATCCAGTCAAGTACACGAAGATGCGCCGTGATGACGGCTATGAAGCGATAAGGGAGCTTATCGACGACATAGATACATTCAGGTATTTCTTCCTGGTCTTCGGATTCGACCGTTCACTCATAGACAATGAAAAGATTGGCTTCAAGAGCTATCAGGCGCTGTGGCTCAGAATTCAGAACGAGATTGTATCGAAGAGGGTGAACCTATATACCGACCTATTGGATTTAGACAAGATTAACGCCTCCCTCTACACCGAGGATGCTATTCTCGAGATGTCCGAGCGTCTTACATCACTTTTCTCCTCTTACGATATTTCGGCTGTCCCGATGACAGAGGAGGATGCAGAGCGCCTTATGAAGGAATCGAAATTCGGTGGGATATCACTCCCGCTTCTGGTGAACAGATTCACACTCAAGCTCGATAAGAAGGAGGAAAAATGATGGACTACGATGCACGTCACTTGATTGAGGCTCTCCGTTCAGGAGTTCCATCGCGGAGAGTGGGTAAATACTTTTCGTCTTCACGCCTCGAGCTCATCTCCTCCATCAAGGATGATTTAGAAGAGGTGAGTGAAGGAAAAAGCAAAGGAAGGGTAATCATCGGTAAGTACGGAGAAGGCAAAACCCATATGCTCAACACAATCTTCTCAATGGCGCAGGATGAGAATTATGTGGTGTCGCTTGTCTCGATAAGTAAGGAGACTCCTCCGAACAACCTTAACCTTCTTTACAAGAGAATTCTTGAAAACACATATCTTCCGGGAAGGAACGAGAGTGGCATATTCGGCCTCTTCGAGACACTGGCGCCGGAAGGTGAGAAAGCCAATGAGATGTATCTCTATGCATTGAAGAAGCTTTCTACAGATAAGCTCTTCTACGTTTTCAAGGCTCTGCTGTATTCTCAGGGACACAGAGATGATGATGCCGATGCACTGGACGCAGACCTCCGTGGCTACTATATGAATCAGACTACTCTCAAATCACTATATCAGAAGTACTGCGACGAGAAGATGGTATTGAGGGAGAAGTTTGTTCAGAAAAAACATACATTCGATTATTTCGTCTTCATGGCCAAATTATTCAAAACCATGGGATACAAAGGCTGGGTTATTCTTTTTGATGAGGCTGAATTGATTGGAAGAATGGCACGTAAGAGCAGGGAAAACGCATATTTGAATATAGATAGATTCCTTAATCCTATTACATCCCTTGAAAGTGTATACTCCGTCTTTGCATTTTCTTCTTCCTTCTCCGACGAGGTAATTGCAGGTAAGAATGAGTACAGCGCAGTCGCTCTTTGCGGACGTCCGGAAGAAGAGATTAACGCTATAACAGATGCTCTCGATAGAATCAACAACGGCTCGGAGCTTGCCTCATTGAGCAAAGAAGAGCTTGAAAGGTCGATAACAAGTATAGTCGACCTTTATAAGAGAGCTTACGACAGAGATATTGAGTGTGATATACAGAGTCTTGTAGATGTGGCATCGAAGTCAGGCTTTCTTCTCAGAACAAAGATTCGTGCGGTAATAGAAGCTCTCGATCAGATTTATCAATACGGCAATATGGGGTCTGTCGAGGCCGGAAAAGTTCAGGGCGAGGATTTGTCCGAAGTGATTGAAAGTTATTTCAATATTCCTTCCGAAGAATAGAGTTTTAAGCCGCTTACAAGGATCTGAAAGCCTTCTATTGAGTGAAAGGGCTGATATCTGGGCTGGATTTGCTATGTGTCGATACACACGGCGTAAAAATTAATATTGGTTTGATGACCCCGTAACAAATGCGGGGGAATAATAGGTCGCCTCATTTCAAAGAGGGATTTGAGGCGGCTCCACAGCTCTTGTAAGTCAGTCAGAGAGATTTAACATTGTTATTTTTGACAATGTTTGACAATGTTATTAATGTGTAACATTGTCATGTTACTGTTGCTTATTAATTTATTAAGATATAAAAATTTAGTCATCTATTCTGTCCGCTTTTGGCATTTCTTTATACTGTTTGTTATGCTGATTGAAAATGTCCTATAGTTGGTCTCATAATCTATACTGGTGGAGACTACTCCACAATTAGTGTTCCTGTTGTTGCGAGTTGCTCTCTATTTGTACTAGTCTTTACTCAGGATAACGAGTTCCGGTGATATTATAACTGTTTTGAATTTCTCCGCGTTGATGACACAATTGTCCAATAGTTCATCTATTGAACCATACCAGCCGATATCTTCAAAATAATCACAGCATGGGTAGCTTGTTTTTTTCTCAATCATCTCCATGACATGAAAGACTCCGTTTGGTTCTCTACAAATGCGGTAATAATGATCTTTATATTGAAACTCCAATCCCATGAATTTTTCGTTTCCATCCATAGATTCCCACGAAAATAGACGACCATATGAGTATTCACTTTTAAAATCTTCAACTGAAGAATAATGCTCTTTCATATTAAATTGTACTTCCTCCTGATTTTATCGGCTAAATTCTTTTCTTCTTTTGTTGGCCTTTCAACCGGGCTTGAATGGTCCATAAAAAGATGTTTGTGCGGTTTCAACCCTTCATGAAAGTGCAGGAAATCGATACAGGCAACCTGCCGGTGGCCACTGTCGTAATATGCCAGGTGCTTTAGACATCCATTTTGGATTATCGCGTAAACGCGATTAGGTATATGTGAGTATTCAGGTGCTTTTACAGACATCCCCGGTTCCCTTACCAAAACTTCTACACTATCTACAAATCCAAGTGAATGATATGTCTGTCCTCCTTCTACGAATTCGAAGTCGTCAGAATTTACGTTTATAAAAGAGCCTCGTCCTCCCATTAAATAATCTCCTTCTCGATTGATACAATTTGTTCTTGCGGAAATAAGAAAAGCTGCCTTGAACTGTTCCTCTCATAAAAACAGTTCTTGTAGTTAATCGACATAATTTTTCCGAACATACCATCAATTAATGTTCCATATACAATAACAATCGAGGGTTCAACTCTTTCCATCATTTCACGATAACCATTTAGAAAGGTATTTTGATTTGATTGAGTACACCCTAGAGTTGAAACTGCAATTATGCTCCCTTTTTCGATTCCGGAAAAACAAATGTCATAAGTGTCTTTTCCTGCCCAGGAAATTGAGCAGATAACTTTGATTCCATAAGATTGCCATAGACATCCCAACCATCTGTTTTTGAATGTATTATGAGCTATTTCCCATATATTCATTTCCGGATAAATAGAGAAATCTGGAGTACAGCAGAATGCAGATAGTTGAAGAAGAGGAATATATTTCAAAGGATTCTCCCAATATCGGCGTAGTATTTTGTCGTAACAGAAGAATAATACAAGTGAATTTGGGTGGCTTCGTGTCGTAATAAGATTTTGAGCATTGATGAAAACGGTGTTATTTAGTGTTGCCAAATCGGCTTCCTGTTTTCTTATTAGAGGCATTCCCAGGTTGTCATAAATGCATGAATTAGGAAGTGTTCTTACTATTTTGAGTCTTTCAAGAAAATCCATCGACATAATTTGCCCCTTTAATATGATATATAAATAATATATACCCAAAAGGGAATAATGTCAAAAAAACTTATTCATGTTTATATTAATATCGTTGAACATGTCGGGGTAGGTAGTAGTGGGTACTGAAAATTAACTAACGCAGGAAATTCCTCACGATTGTTAAATGTCTGCTGCGAGTAAATTCTTTATGAAAGTATACGTATATAAGCATCTACAGAGCAATTTCGCCTTATCAGTTGTATTATTGTTCATTTTAGAAGTCGGGGTTTCTTGCGGCTTTCGAGTATTTCTGGAACAGTTATGGGGCATCCCAGAACAATTTGATGTTAATTGTCTGTGGTTCTGTTTCTTCCTGGATTGTTGATAATTTCGACCACAACAAGGGGGGACTTTTCAACCGGCAGAATTGTTGTATCTACCTTGAGCCGTTTAATCTCTACGAGACAGAAAAATTCCTTGTCGAAAAAAAGGGAATAAGCAGGAGTCGTTATGATATCGCTGAAATTTATATGATTTTGGGCGGCATTCCTTATTATCTGGACTAACTGTCAAGAAATATGTCACCAAGTGAGAATATAGACAATCTTTTCTTCAAGAAACGGGGAGTTCTCTGGGATGAATTCGACAATCTTTACAGGCCCCTATTTTCAAATAGTCAAAACTACATAAAAATAGTTGAAGCCTTGTTTACGAAAAAGGAAGGACTGAACAGGACAGAACTTGTTTCACAAACAAAACTGGCCGACAACGCCGCATTTACAAGGATATTGGAGAATCTCTCCGATTCCGGATTTATCCGCTCATATAACATGTTCGGCAATAAGAGGAAGGGAACTGTTTATCAGCTCAGAGATTACTACACTATGTTCTATTTCAGATTCGTAAAGGATAACTACGGAAAGGATGAAGAGTTCTGGTCTCATCATCTGGACCATCCCTCCCGCAGGGCCTGGCAGGACTGACGTTTGAAATGCTCTGTAAAGATCATCTGAATCAAATAAAGAGGGGAGCTTTCTATTCTGGGAGTTTCGTCAGAAGTCTCTGTTTGGAAAACTCTGCCCACA
>CAVIUT010000087.1:0-8450 GCA_963646155.1 Eggerthellaceae bacterium
CAGAATCAGCCAACTTTAGTCTATTGAGCACGAAGCCTCCATCCCTTTAGGGTGGAGTGTAGTTCACGCAGAATATTGTCCTGGGCCTGCCAAACAGCGGTAATGTCCTGCCTTACTCTGTTTTCAGGCTCGAGGGCGGGGCTAAAAGCAACTTCTTCTATGATACAGGATTCGGAATTGAAGGCTCTCCTTTCTCTCTTGTTGTAATAGTTGTCGTGATCGTGCTGATTGTTCTCTACGGCCGGAAACATAACACGGCTCCGGCTAATATCTGGGACGAGGTGGAAGAGGAGTCGGAGACGGAGTAAGGGTATTGGTTATTCCTCTTTTTGTGCTCGATGAACAATTTCCACTATCATCTTTTTATTGACAGCGCGATTGGTGAGATATAGCATAAAGTAGATGTTAAACCGGTTAAGTAATAATGATTTCATGAAGAAGCTCTTTGCTGTTGCGCTTCCCATAACAGTGCAGAGTCTGCTTTCTTCCTCCTTTTCGCTTATCGACCAGCTTATGGTCGGAAGGCTCGGCACTGTCAGTATTGCCTCCGTTGCCATTGCCGGGAAGTTCTCATCATTCTACTCCATAATCCTTGCGTCTCTCATAAGTGCATACGGCATAGTGCAGAGCCAGTATGTGGGTGCTGAAGACAGCCTCGGAGAGGGAAAATCTCTTAAGATTGTATCTATTTTATCGCTGGTTCTGACTCTTCTTTTCCTCCTGCCATCGCTTATTGTTCCGTCATTTGTTATGGGGCTTTACATAAAGGATTATGAAACAGTAAAAGAGGCATCGAGGTATTTGATGATTGTTGCACTTGGCTTTCCCGCCCAGGCTGTAACCCTAATCCTCTCCACGATACTACGCTCGAGGGAAAAAGCATCGTACCCGATGTACTCTTCTTTCCTTTCGGCTCTGGTGAACTGCATCCTCAACTACATTTTCATCTTTGTCCTCGATAAGGGAACTGCGGGCGCAGCAGTTGCAACAGCCATCAGCCAGTACTCCCAGGTTTTCCTTCTAATCATTCCTGCGTTCAGGTTGATGAAGAGAGGAGAAGGAGTAGAAAACGGTGGCTACCTCAAGACCTTCATGAAGGTATTCCTTCCAATCCTTTTCTGCGAGTTTTTCTGGGGACTCGGTGAGAATGTTTATGCATCCGTTTACGGCCATATGGGGACGGTGAGTGCTGCTGCCTACTCACTCACAGGACCGGTGCAGTCCCTTATGATAGGTGCCCTCACAGGCCTCAGTCAGGCGTCAGGTATACTCATAGGGAAGGAGCTTGGGAGAAAGGAGTATGATAGCGCCTACAGCCACAGCAGGGCGATAATCAAGTGGGGAATTGTGATGAGTGCTGTGCTTTCCATCCTTATTATCATTTTCACCAATCCTTATCTTAAACTCTATGCGGTGGAAGAAGAGGTTTACGCTCTCAGCAAATACCTTCTACTTGTCTATGCCTTTTATGCTCCTGTAAAGGTGTCGAATATGATTATAGGTGGTATTATACGCTCCGGTGGCCGCACAGATTTGAGTATGTATGTCGATTTAATAGGAACGTGGGGAATAGGTGTGCCGCTTGCACTAATATCTTCCCGTCTTCTTAATCTTCCCATCTATCTTGTCTATGCCTCTCTTTCTTTCGAGGAGGTAGTGAGGGTAGTGATTGTGAGCCGTATATTTAAGAAGAAAACCTGGATGGAAACTATAGCAGAATAACTTCTGTGTGATAGAATAAGAAACATCATTTACATAGTGAGGTAAGAAATGGAAAGAGTAGAGAAGTTTTTAAAGGAAGCAGGAGTATATTACCTTGCAACAATGGACGGAGACCAGCCGAGGGTCAGACCTTTCGGGACAGCCAATATATATGACGGAAAGCTCTACATTCAGACGGGAAAGAAGAAGGATGTTTCAAAACAGCTCCACCTTAACCCGAAAGCTGAAATATGTGCATTTCTGAACGGCGGATGGCTGAGAGTGTCGGGGCTTTTACTTGAAGACGACAGGAGAGAAGCAAGAGTCAGTATGCTCGAGGCCTATCCTGATCTCAAGGCCATGTATTCACCCGATGACGGCAACACGGAAGTATTCTACTTCAAGGATGCAACTGCCGTATTCTCCTCGTTCACAAAACCCTCGGAAACGGTAAAGTTCGGATGATAAGGGATATTGTACGTGATGAGGCCTTCCTCTCCATCCCGTCCGTAGATGCGGATGAGAGAGATAGAGAGGTAATCAATGACCTAGTCGACACACTTCACGCCAATAGAGAGCGGTGTGTGGGGATGGCTGCGAACATGATCGGCGTGAATAAGAATGTGACTGCCGTCGAGCTTGGTCCCATTTCCATTGTTATGATTAACCCCAGAATCTTGAAGAGAAGCGGTGAATACAGAACAAAGGAAGGATGCCTCTCCCTCGATGGCGAGAGGGAGTGCGTGAGGTACCGGGAAATTGAAATCGAGTACCTTGATAGGACTTTCAAAAAGAGGAGGGAGTGCTATTCGGGGTTTGCCTCTGAGATTATCCAGCATGAGATGGACCACCTCAGGGGGATAATCATCTAAGAGAAGGCCGGGATTCAACGTTCCCGGCTGTTTTTATGCTTGAAGTTCTTTCTTTTTATTTTTTTTCATTTGGTATATGTAGAAGATAATGTTCAACACAATGCCTGCCGTTGTTGCTGCCGGGGCCGAGAGTCCGATGGCCGTGAGGCTGGCATTCGGCTGTATACTCATTACATATGCCAGTGGCAACCTGACTAGTAGTGTCTGCACGAGGCCCTGAATCATGACCCAGAGCGTGTGGTTACTGCCGTTATAGTAGCCGACCATGCTGAAAAGTACTGCCGTCACTATTGTCTCGGGGGCGAATCCCTTGAGGTATGCAAAGCCGTTCTCGATTACAGCACTGTCGCTTGTAAAGATTGATGTGAGTAAATCACCTTTGAAGAGGACAAGTATAAAGACCAATACTCCGATGACAAGGCCGATTCCCATGCCTGTGAACATGGCCCTCTCAGCTCTCTTTTCATTTCCCGCGCCGATATTCTGCGAGACAAAGGATGCCATCGACTGCATGAGGGCGGAAGGGACAAGCATTGCAAAGTTTACGATTTTGCACGCTACTCCATATCCTGACGATGCCGCAAGACCCAGCCTGTTTACAAATGCACAGAGCGCGAGGAAGGAAACCTGAGTCAGAAATTCCTGGAGGGCGAGGGGAAGACCTATTTTGAGTGAGAGTTTAGCTTCCTTATTGAAGGAGAAATCACTCTTCTTTATCTTGAATGGAAGTCCTCTCTTTTTCAACAGAAGCAGGGCGAAGACTACGCTGACAGCCTGTGCAAAGACGGTTGCTATTGCAGCTCCTGCCGTGTTCATCTTGAAGACTGCACACAAAATAAGGTCACCCGCAATATTTACAACGCACGCAACGGCAACAAAGATGAGCGGGGACTTACTGTCTCCAAGTCCTCTGAAAATGGAAGAAAGGAGGTTGTATGCAACGATGAAGAAAATTCCTCCTCCGCATATCCTGACATATTGAGTTGTCTCTTCAATTGCCTCCTCGGGAGATTGCATAAGTATTGCAATGGGGCGTGCAAAAACTATCATCACAACAAACAATATTGCAGATATTACCCCGAAGACTACAACGGAGCCTCCGATTACCGGCCCGATTTCATCCTCGTTCTTCTCCCCGAGATAACGGGCGATGAGTACCGTAATACCCATTGCAAGCTGCGTTATTACAAAGGTAACAAGGTTCAGAACCTGACTTCCCGTCGAAACACCCGATAGCCCTGCCGTTGTTCCGAATCGTCCTACGACAAGTAGGTCGACAGCGCCGTATGCCGCCTGAAGCACAAGCGAGAAGAGAATGGGCATCATGAAGCGCACCATCTTCTTGAGTATGCTTCCGGATGTGAAATCAAGAGTGTTTTCTTTCATTTTTCCTCGCCTCCCTTTCAATCGAAGAATAGAACTTCTCTATAGTTCCGACGAGGGTTTTCACCTCTTCGTCTGTAATTGACGAGAGCGAGTCGAGAAGAGGAAGAAATACATCTTCGTTGTACTTCTTCGAGAGCTTTTCGCCCTTATCTGTTATCTCGAGGTATGTCACTCTTAAGTCGGATGAGCTTGTTGACTTTGCAATGTATCCCTTTTCCTCCATCTCATTGAGAGTTCGTGTCACCCCCGGCTTCTGCAGCTCCAGGGCATCACTTATATCTGATACCCTCACGCCTTTCTTCTCTTTACTGAGTTTTTCTATCATATCGAGATAACGTATATATGACGAAGATACTCCCTCGGGAAGAGAAGGCAGTAAGTCAAGAATACGCTTTGCCATGTAGAATGAATCAAGCATTTCTTTTATGTTTTCAATTGTCATGTTATGTTCCTTTGATTAACAAAGATAATTAACTATGGTAATTAAGTCAAGTAACCTCATTGTTCATGAATTATCTTCTCGTCTATTTACCAATAGAAGAAGCGTAAAGGGGATATATGGCCTCCAGAATATGTACTACAACCTTCTGTTTGTCACATCGGAGAGCAAATGCCAATTCGGTAAAGAAGATATTGTTGAGAATATCCAGGGTGTTGTGATGGACCTCAGGAGTAACACAGGTGGATATGTTGTTTTCCTTAAGGGAATCTGGGGTGCTTTCTTTCCGGGCGAGACTCAGTTCGGGTATGAAAGATATAAGTCAGGGTACGCAAGACACGAATACACGCCATGGGTAGGCCACAGTATTGACGAGGCTTTTGTTTCTCCATACCTCAAAGAGGTTTATCAGAAGCCTGTCGCCGTACTTGTCAACGGACGTTCCGCATCATGCTCTGAAATATCGTTTGTAATATCGAAACTTTTACCCAACTCTATAGTTATCGGCCAGCAGACCTATGGAGCTACATGCTGCCTTAGAAACCGTGAGATTTATAACGGCGGTCCATTCTATAGTGATCATCTTGAGGTTTATACAACAACATATCAATTTGTTGATAACAACAAAGTGAACTATGAAACGGTGGGTATCACACCGGATATCAAAACCGAACTTTCTAGCACAATAGATTATGCCTTCGGTGAAGGGTTGAAGTTCGTAACAGAAAAGTAAAAGAAACGCGGGGCCCGGGAAGACAGCCCTCAGTCTTCTTCGATATTGAGGACGAAGTGGTTCTTATCGTAGTCGATTATCCCTTCTTTCTTGAGTTTCCCCAGCTCTATCGAGAGTCCGCTTCTCTCGACTGATAAATAGTCGGCCATCTCCTGACGGGAGAATGGGATGTCGAATTCAAGTGAGCCGCGGTGCTGAGCCTCAAGAGAGAGGTAGGAGAGTATCTTCGCCCTTGTCGTACGCTGTGAGAGGTGTGTTATTTTCTCCGAAACCTTCAGATTCTTTTCTGCCGTTTCCATCATGATGTTCCTGATTAAAAGCGTGTGGAATGCGCATGCTGACGGGCACATCGTCAATACACGTTTTATGGAGAGATACATCACGCTTACATCTGTTTCCGCCGTTACACTAACATTTAATGCCGTCTCGTTTGTGGAGGCATATGCCGTTCCGAATGTTTCTCCCTCCTTCACGCGCTGTATTATGTTCCTGTTGCCCCATATATCTTCCTGGGTGATGAATGCGCTTCCCTTGAGGATAAGACAGATTGAAGAGACGGTGTCTCCCCGGTGGATAATAATGCTATTCTTCGGGTAGGAGGAAATCTTCACATCGAGGCACTTCAGCATCGAGAGTACATCATCGTCCCTGATTGCCGAGAAGAGAGTGGATGATTTGATTGATGATAAATATTCTCTCATAATTCCTCCTCTGTTGAAAAATCAACAGACAACTCATTTTCTATATACTAAACTTTAAAAAAAAATAAAGAAAGGAATTCTTATGGATAACACAATGTTTTGTTTTCAATGCGAACAGACTGCCGGATGTACAGGATGTACAAAGAAAGCGGGAGTATGTGGTAAAAGTGCTGCGGTTGCTCTTCTTCAGGACAAATTGACTTCATCCTTGATAGGACTCGCGAGAGGCGCAAGTAATTCGCCGAGGGTTAGCGATGAGACATACCGTCTTATTATCGAAGGGCTCTTTACAACCATAACGAATGTCAACTTCAACGAAAGTACCATAAAAAGGCTGACGGAGTGGGTTGTTATCGAGAAAAATAGACTTATCCCGGACTGCTCTGTATGTCCCTCGCCCTGCGGACACAACGATGATTATGATGTTTCGAACATCTGGAATGCCGATGAGGACATAAGGAGCCTCAAGTCGCTTATTCTCTTCGGAATAAGGGGAATGGCAGCATACGCACATCACGCAATGGTTCTCGGCTATACAGATGAAGAAGTTAATCGTTTCTTCCTGAAGGCCCTCTGCACACTGGGTGAAGACCTTACTATGGAAGACCTTCTTCCCGTCGTCATGGAAGTTGGCGAGAAAAACCTGAAGTGCATGGAGCTCTTAGATAAGGCCAATACACTTACTTACGGTAATCCAACACCCGTTACTGTTCCCCTTACTGTTGAAAAGGGACCGTTCATCGTTATATCCGGCCACGACCTGAGAGACCTGGAGCTGTTACTACAGCAGACTGAGGGTAAGGGAATTAACATATACACACACGGCGAGATGCTTCCGGCCCATGGATATCCTCTCCTCAAGAAATATCCTCATCTCAAGGGTAACTTCGGCTCAGCATGGCAGAACCAGCAGAAGGAGTTTGCTTCTATTCCTGCTCCTGTTCTATTTACAACTAACTGTCTCATGCCACCCAAAGAGAGCTACAGCGACCGTGTATTCACAACTTCTGTCGTATCGTACCCGGAGATGGTGCATATATCAGATAACAAGGATTTCTCACCAGTCATCAACAAGGCGTTAGAGCTCGGCGGTTACAAAGAAGATAAGGTATTTACCGGCATCAATGGTGGCACTACCGTCATGACAGGATTTGCACGTAACACAGTTCTTTCCGTTGCAGATAAGGTCATCGATGCAGTAAAAGGCGGGAAAATAAAGCACTTCTTCCTCGTTGGTGGATGTGACGGTGCAAGGACGGGAAGAAACTACTACACGGAGTTTGTCAAGAAAACACCGTCCGACACAGTCGTTCTGACACTTGCATGCGGTAAGTACCGCTTCAATGACCTTGATTTGGGAACTATCGAGGGAATCCCGAGACTCATGGATGTGGGGCAGTGCAATGATGCCTACAGCGCAATACAGATTGCTCTTGCTCTCGCGGATGCATTCGGCTGTACAGTCAATGACCTTCCGCTCTCGATGGTGCTTTCGTGGTATGAGCAGAAGGCTGTATGTATCCTTTTAACTCTCCTCTATCTCGGAATCAAAAACATATACCTCGGACCGACACTTCCGGCATTCATATCGAAGAATGTTCTGAGCTACCTTGTAGAGAATTTCAACATTTCTCCAATCAGCACTCCCGAAGAAGACTTGAAAAAGATTCTGAAATAAAAAATCCTCCTCTTGCAGAAAAATTGTCATTCTGTCCAGAGATTTGGAAACTTCAGTGAGATAATCCTCCTGGAGGTGCAGGAAAGCTGCACCCGGGAGGAATGTATGGCAGTGAAAGATTTCATTCTTGACGGCGGTCTCTTCGGTCTTATGAGAGGTTTCGACCATGAAGAAGAGGGCAGGGCATACGGCTTCGGGGAATTTATGGAAGATACTTCCGCAGCTCGAGAGGTTATCGCTTCTGTTTTCTCTGTCGCCGGAGGTGGTAACTACCTGAAAGGACCGGACCCCGGTTATCTGGAGGAGGATTGAAATGGCAGAGGAAAAAAACAATAGTGCTGGAAAGGAAATTGCTGAAGCCGGCGGAGTAGCAGCTCTAGGTACGGTAATCGGTGGAATTCCGGGCGCAATTGCAGGTGCGGCAATCGGGGTTTCGATTTTCAAAGCAAAGAAAAACAACTAGTGAGCGGCAGGGTTTCCTGCCGTTTTCTCTATTTGTATATCTCCTCGAGTGTGTATCTGAATGATTCTTTGATTTTCTCTCTTAACCATACCGGCTCGATTACTTCTGCCTGGGGACCAGGTGACATTACCCAGCGCCATAGCCAATAGAGGCCGTTTGTCGCGACTGTGAACTACACTCCACCCTAAAGGGATGACAGCTTCGTGCTCAATAGACTAAAGTTGGCTGATTCTGCTTAGAGCCGAATCAACTAGAGCTTCCATCTCCACACGCTTGCCTTGGTGCGTCCCACACCTACGTTGTTTTCATAAAACCAAACCATATTCTCGGCGGCATGAACATCTCTGTCCTCTTCAACGCCACACTGGCACCTGAAAGTCCTGTCCCAGAGCTTGATTGAATCGTTGAAGCGTCCGCACCTCGAACAGAGCTTTGTCGTCGGTATAGATGAGTCAAGAACGACTGTTTTGGGGTTCT
>CAVIUT010000088.1:0-8386 GCA_963646155.1 Eggerthellaceae bacterium
AGAGCGCCTGCCTTACAAGCAGGATGTCACAAGTTCAATCCTTGTATCCTCCACTCGCCAGGTTATCCTGGTATTTTTTTTGTCTCGTATCGACATATATAGGTAAATTGTTTATCCTGTTCAAGAGGTAAACATGTCGGAAGAATTTCTCACTCAATATACTCTTACTTTTGTTATTTATGCTTTTGTCGGCTATATATCAGAAGTTATTTACTGCTCAATAGGGCAGCGTAAACTAGTCAACCGCGGCTTTTTATACGGGCCCTGGCTTCCCATTTACGGATTCGGTGGTTTAATCGTCAATATATGCCTCCTGCCGTTGAAGAAGTATCCCGTTCTTGTATTTATCCTTGGTATGATTCTGACAAGCATAGTCGAGTACATAGGGTCGTGGGGACTCGAGAAGATCTTCTCAATCAAGCTCTGGGACTATTCAAAGCACTTCTGTAATATAAACGGAAGGGTATGCCTCCTCAATTCAACTCTCTTCGGCATTATGAGTATATCACTTGTGTACCTTGTCCAACCTTATATCGACATACTCCTCTCTATTATTCCTATAGCAATAAAGTATTACCTGGCTGACGTACTCAGAATACTCTTTGCCGTCGACTTGACGATGAGCACAATCAAGATGAGTGCATTCAAGAAGGCAATTAAGGCTGCTGCCCTCAAGGCAAAGGAAATCGAGACAAAGGCAAAGGAATATGCTGTGCTCGGGAAGCTTGAAGCTGAAAGAGAGTTCAAGGCACGCATGGAGAAGGAGAGCACGGAAACGAAGAACAGTTTCGGCGTACAGTACAGAAGAATACTCTCGGCCTTCCCGAATGCAACTGCTCATAAGGGCGACTTGAAGGATGAACTGGTCCGTATGCAGAACTGGGCGAGGGAGAGGAAGGAAGCTGTAGAGGAGTACAGAAAAAACCTCAAGGCCCTTAAGTGCGAGTACAAGGACAAGGTGAAGGAAATCAACTCCAATAAGGGGAAGGTGAATGACTGAATATCTGGAAGTATTAAAGAAGGTCGAAAGCCTTAAAAAAGATGTGACTCTTGTTGCCGTATCGAAGACGAAGCCGTACTCGGACATTCTCTCGGCATATTCCATTGGTGCAAGAGTCTTCGGAGAAAACAGAGTCCAGGAGATAGAGCAGAAGTTTCCGCTTTCCAGGCCTGATGGAATGAAGGTGTACCTCATCGGGCAGCTACAGAGAAATAAGGTCAAAAAGGCCGTGGCCCTTGTCGACAGGATTGAGAGTGTCGATTCCATCGCCCTCTTGGAGAAAATCAACTTTGAGTGTGCGCTGATAAGAAAAAAGATGGATATCCTCTTTGAAGTCAACTCCTCTCACGAAGAGCAGAAGGCAGGCTTCAGAGATAAGGAGGAACTCATCAAGGCTGTAAAAGAAGCAGAGAAGATGGAGTGGGCTAATCTTATCGGGCTCATGACTGTCGGCCCTCTCGGCGGCGACAGGGATAAGAACATAAAGGCATTCTCGTATACGAAAGAACTCTTTGATGAGATTTCCGTCTTCCATCCCCTTACAGTCCTATCAATGGGAATGAGCGGTGACTGGATGGACGCAATTGAGTGTGGCAGCACCGAAGTCAGAATCGGAAGTGCAATATTCGGGAGCAGAATATGAAGAGAGTCGGTGTCTTTTTACTTATTTTCCTTCTTGTTATTTCTTCTCTCTCTTCTGAGATGCTGACTCATACAAGCCTCAAATATGAGTATGAGGAATACAAAAGCGAGGAGTTTCCCATCTGGACGAGAGAGCTCAGGCGAGGCGAGATACTCTTCTTCGGCTCCTATGTATTCTCAATCCCCATTGCCGGACTATCGCTTACGGCCTTGAGGAGCGTCAATGCCATCCCGTCGGCATCATCGACAGAGAAGGATGCGCTTCTTACGCTTTCCGTTGCAACCGGAATATCTTTATTCGTGGCGACCCTGGACTGGGTTATAGGAAAGATACAGAATTGATTAAAGACCACAGCTATTCGTTTATATCAACTGAAGAAGGAAGAGTCGACAAGGTAGCCTCTTCTTCTCTTTCCCTCCCCCGCACGGTATTCTCCCTCTCGTCGACTCTTATTACCGTCAACGGTAAGAGCGCTAAGAAAAGCTCTTCCGTAAAAGAAGGCGACAGGGTTGAGATATCATACAGGGAAGAGGTATTCGAGGGCGTTGAGAAGGAGGATATCCCACTCGATATCCTCTACGAGGACGACTATATTCTTGTCATCAACAAAGCTCAGGGAATGACTGTTCATCCTGCCGCGGGAAACAATTCCGGAACCCTGGTAAATGCACTCCTCAATCTCTACGGCGACGATTTCTCGACATCCGATGACTCTCTGAGGCCCGGAATCGTCCACCGTCTTGACAAAGATACATCGGGGGTTATGGTAGTTGCCAAAACACGGGAAGCTCATAAGGCACTCAGCGAAGAGTTTTCTTCTCACACTAATGAAAAGTATTACCTATGTGTTGCAAAGGGCTTCTTCACTGAAAGTGAAGGCTACATTGACTCCCGAATAACGAGGGACAAGAGGGACAGGAAGAAGTTCACAACAACAAATAATAAAAGCGAGGGAAAGGATGCGCTTACAAAGTACAGGGTGCTTTCAGAGAATATGAATTATTCCTTTTTAAGGGTTCGTATATATACCGGCCGCACCCATCAGATAAGAGTGCACCTCGCATCCATCAATCATCCAGTTCTCGGCGACCCGATTTACTCCCGCAGGGATGCCAAGTATAAAGATATCACCCTCATGCTCCATGCAGAAAGGATTGTATTTAATCATCCCATAACAGGAGAGAGGATGGTCTTCCGTTCGCCTCTTCCCGCGAGGTTTATTTCATTTTTATCCAGTGAAGGACTTGAGAGAGAATGAGATTTCATATCATAAGAGGAATAAACAATATATATACTGCTCTTGATGAAAAGGGGGAGGAATATACCCTGAGGATTAAGGGTAAGTATTTGAAGAACAGGGAAGGGGAGTATTCACCAGTTGTTGTCGGGGACTATGTCGAGGCATCCCCCTACAGCTCTAATGAAGCTCTCATTACATCTGTCGAGGAGAGGAGAAGTTCTTTCGTCCGCTTCAACTTCAAGGCCGATGCCAATCAGACGATATGCGCTAACCAGGATATGACGGCAATTGTTTTCTCCCCCCTCTCTCCTCCTTTCCGCCCCCGATTCGTCGACAGGGCCATATGCTGCACATTCAACAGCGAGATACTTCTCATTCTCAATAAGATAGATTACTGCCTGAGAGAGGACGAGAAAGAGCGCTACGAGCTCTATAAAAAGCTGGGGTACAAGGCCCTTGCTGTCTCATCTTTAGACGGTCAGGGAATAGATGAGCTCAAAAGCATAATCGAGAATAAGACAGTGGCATTTGTCGGTCAGAGCGGAGTTGGTAAGTCAACACTTATAAATACGCTTATAAAGACAAATCAGAGGACGAATGAACTCAGTGAAAAGTACAACAGAGGGCGCCATACGACAAACCACTCGATAATGCTATTCAGCGACTACACTACTGTTATCGACACTCCCGGCGTGAGGGAGATACAGGTGCCCCTTGAGGACGAAGCACTGATAAGAGATTCCTTTGTTGAGTTCAGTGGCCTTGACTGTATGTATCCCGGATGCTTGCACAGAGGGGAGGAGGGCTGCGTCGTGCCGTCAATGCTTGAGAAGGGAATTATCAACGAGGACAGGTATTTCAGCTACCTTAAAACACTTGAGAGTGTTTCACTCATCAGGCCGCGCTATGAGAGGTTCAAGAAATGAGAGAGCGTGACGTAAAAGGAACTGAACTCGATATCATCCTATCTTCTGTAAAGAGATTCTCCCTCTCGAAGGAAGGGGAAGCGTCCATCTCTCCTGAGAAGATAACAAGTGACGAAAATATCCTACACGATAGATACCATAAGATCAGCGCACTCATGGAGAGGCTCAGCATAGAGGACCCCCTCGAGCATTTTCCGTCCCTCGACGAACTCTTCTCCCACTATGAAAAGAGCCACAGTGATTTTGAAGGCGGTGTAATCTACAAGGGTGGTGAATTTCTTCATTCGCTGTTTATCCTTTTCACCTTTGAAGAGAAGAAAGACGATATAAAACCCGAGCTGAAAGAGCTTGAGGAGAATATACTCTCGTCGCTTTCGTCCGACGGCTCTGTCAACGAAAACCATCCCCGTCTTCTTCCTCTTTTGAAGAAGAGGGACAATATCAAGGCCGAGCGCTACCGCTATTCACAGTCCTACATCAACAACAACCGTCAGATAGTGCAGAATGTAAACCCTCTTTACCGTAACGAAAGGGTCGTAATACCAATCTTCACCAAAGACAAGAAGGGAGGGGAATACTACATATCGGGAACAAGCACTTCGGGTAACACTACATACGTCGAACCATTTGAACTTGTTGACTTGAACAATAAGGTAGTGCTGGCCGAAGAGGCTATAAGAAGCGAGAAAATCAAAATCATCCACGACTTAAGTACCGCCCTCAGGGAAATAGTACCGTACCTTAAAGATATGACGGAATATGTTGCTTCTTTTTCTTTCCATTACGCTTTTGCGCACTGGGCACTTAAGAACAGATGCGCTCACATCGAAAGGGGAGAGAGTGTCTCACTCATAGAGGCTCGTCATCCGCTTCTCGGTGACAAAGCCGTTCCGATTACCCTCACGCTGCCAGAGACAGACTCAATCCTTGTCCTCTCCGGCGCCAATTGCGGAGGTAAGAGTGTGACGATGAAGACTGTGGCGCTGCTTTCCCTTTTGAACCAGATATGTACATACGTTCCGGCGTCTTCTCTATCACGCCTCCCTTATTTCGATAATGTTTTAACCGACATCGGCGACTGGCAGAGTATAGAAAACGATGAGTCTACTTTCTCCTCCCATATGTCGAACATTGCATATATAGCGAAGAATGCGACGAAGAAAAGTCTTGTTCTACTAGATGAACTGGGATCCGGTACCGACCCTGTCGAGGGCTCGGCATTATCGCTGTCGCTTCTTTCGTTCTTCCGTACCCATTCCGCCCTGACTATCTGCACATCCCACTACAACGATGTAAAAGGCTATGCCTATACAGAGGAGGGGATGATGAATGCAAGTATGGAGTTCAATATCCATACAGATAAACCGACATACCGGGTTCTATCTGGAATCCCGGGGGACAGCCATGCGCTCAGTACAGCAGAGAGAGCGGGAATGCCGAAGGAAATAGTAAGGGACGCAAAGAACAATCTCGGCGACAAAAGTGAGAGTGCAACCGGGATAATCAACTCGCTCTTATCGAAATCGAGGACACTCGACAGGAAGATGACCCAGCTCGATATAAAGAAGAGGGAGATAGAAGGCGAGAAGGAAAGACTTGAGAAGGAGCGTAATGACTTAAAGGCTGCACTCCTCGATGCTGAAAAGTCCGGTTACAGGGAAATAAAAGACTATATGACGTCTACTCGAAAGGAACTCGAGAATCTTGTGAAAGCCCTTAAGACCGGGGAAGTAACAAAAGAAAAGACAGGGATGGTCAAAGCCTACATAAAGAGCGTGGAGAAGGAAGAAGAAAAATACCGCCTGGATCTCGAGAAGAAGGAAGACGAAATAGAAGAGAAGGACAACACGCCGTTCCTTCCCGGCGACGATATATTATGCGGCAGCGGCAGAACAAGAGGAAAGGTAGTCGATGTTGACGGCAGAAAGGCTCTCGTGCTCTTTGAAAACGGCCTTAAGCTCACTGTCAAGACAAAGGACCTCATTCACACAACACCGCTTGTTGTCAAAAGCGAAGTCGCATCCTTCTCGTCAGAGAAGAAAAAGCCTGTATATACCCTCGACGTAAGGGGCCTGACACTCGAGGAGACGAAGGAGAAGCTCTCCGACCAGATTGAGGGCGCACTTATGTCGGGGCTCTATTCGTTCTCGATTATCCACGGCTACGGTGACGGAATACTCCAGAAGGGAGTACATATGTTTTTGAAGAACAACAAGGATGTACTTGATTATTCCTTTGCCCTCCCCGAAGACGGCGGGATGGGAAAGACCTACGTCACACTCAGGAGTTAGAGGATTTATCGGGAATCTGGGCACCGAGTACCGAGATAAAGAGTATAGCGCATCCCGCCATTTCCCTTACCGACATAACCTCTCCCAGAATCAAAGCACCCCCGACGGCAGAAAAGACACTCTCAAGAGATAGGATTAACGTTGCCTTTGTAGGCTCAGTGTTCTTCTGCCCGACAATCTGAAGTGTATAGGCTATGCCGCATGAACCGATTCCTCCGTAGAGGATAGGTATGGTGACACTCTTGATGCTTTCAATCGAATTGTCCTCAAAGATTAATGAGAGGATGAATGCAATGAGACCTGCAAAGAAAAACTGCACGGCTGATAGTGACACGGAGTTATGTTTCTTTCCCGCCTTGTCGATGAAAAGCACATGGAAGGAGAAAAGCACGGCAGAAATGAAGACGAGGATATCGCCACTGGAGATCCCGTTCGAGCCGTCATAGGAGAGTAAAAAGGCGCCGAAAAGACCTGTGAATATGAAAACCCAGGTTTTGACTGTGTTCTTTTTCCCGAAAAAGAGCGAGATGATGGGAACGAAGAGAATATAAAGCGACGTGATGAAGCCGGCCTTACCTGCACTTGTCGTCTCTATTCCCTTCTGCTGGAAGAAGGAGGCGGCAAAGAGAAGTATGCCAGCAATCAAACCATCACATAACAGTGGTTTGAGATCCGCTTTGTTTTCCTTGAGATTCTTAACTAAGAGGGGAAGAAGTACAATAAAGCCGAGGAGCATTCTCAACCCGTTATAGCATAACGCTCCGATAGCGTCTCCCGCCTGACTCTGCGAGACGAAGGCAAAACCCCATATAGCTGAGGTAAGAAGTAAAATAAGTGAGGAAGCTGTTTTTTTCATAAAGTGAAGTATAAGAAAATGAATAATTTAAAAAAATATGTTTTTACAAATAAAATTGAATGAATTAAACTGATTCTTTCCAAAAAGGAGTTGAAGATGTCAGATTACATGAATGGAACGGGAATACAATATCATTTGAGGATAAAGAAGGGAGATGTGGGACGCTATGTCATTCTTCCCGGCGATCCGAAGCGTGTTCCCTTGATTGCTAAATACCTCGATAATCCTGTCTTTGTTTCAGATTATCGCGAGTTTGTAACATATACCGGAACTCTTGAAGGTGAGAGAGTAAGTGTTACAAGTACAGGTATCGGAGGCCCGAGTGCTGCAATAGCAATGGAAGAACTCTATAAGTGCGGTTCCGACACATTCATCCGTATGGGTACATGCGGGGGAATTGCACTTCCCGTGATGGGAGGCGACTGCGTAATAGCAACGGGCGCTGTCAGAGCCGAAGGTACAAGCAGGGAGTATGCCCCGATAGAATTCCCCGCTTGTGCTTCTTTCGATATTGTAGAAGCACTCAGGGAAGGGGCGAAAAAGCTCGGAGTGAAGTCTCATACAGGGGTGGTGCAGTGCAAGGACAGTTTCTACGGCCAGCATGATCCGTCGGTTATGCCTGTCAGCTATGAGCTCGAGAACAAATGGGAGGCGTGGAAGAGACTGGGGGTTCTTGCCTCCGAAATGGAGAGTGCCGCTCTATTTGTCGTCGCTGCACATCTTGGAGTAAGGTGCGGAAGCGAGTTCTTTGTTGTCGGCAATCAGGAGAGGGAGAAGCTCGGACTCGATAACCCCAAGTTCCATGACACCGACAGCGCAATCAGAGTTGCAATTGAAGGCTTGAGATACCTCATCAAGAAAGATAGAGAAGAGAATAGATAATCCTCAATAGAGTGTTTTTCCTTTTTCTAGATAATCCCTTTTTCTTTCATCAAGAAGAAGGGATAAATTTTCTCCCTCTTTCGCTTCCTTATCGATTTCGATTACAAAGAGTTCCAGCCCGAGAGCTGTATACGCCCTCTGCAGAGCTTTGTTTTCGTGCATGCCCAAATCGAGTTTAAAGCGCTCGTCGGAGTATGACTTGACGGCATCTTCAGTTTTATATAAGTACATTTCATCTGTCTTGAGATTTTTAATTACACAGACAGCCCTGATTTTATCATTTCTTAAGAATTCTTTCGGAATTGCCATATAACTGTCATAGCATTTTTGCCTTTGATTGTACAGCTGCAATAAAATAACAGACTTTCTGTTCGATATCAGCAAAAGCAGCACCTGGAAAAGCACAATTTTCCTAAAATTAAGGTTGAAAATCAGATAATCATGCCTTACATTTAAATCGTAGGGGTGAATTGTATGGGGAATAAATTCAGAAATTATATACAATTAAATAGGGGGGGGGTATCCTTCTCTAGCTTCTAGTAATAAAC
>CAVIUT010000089.1:0-8326 GCA_963646155.1 Eggerthellaceae bacterium
TCCACCGTTGACACCGTAAGCAGAAACTGTGAAGCCAGGTGTACTATGGTCGAAACCATACTCATTTTTCTTATCTGTCCCGCTCCATGTTGCTGTAATGCTCTTTACATAACTTCCACTGAGTGCGGAAACGATATCAGAAAGAGCATTTCCATCATCATCCACGTTATAAGACTTAGCATAGTCAGCTGACTTTCCTGCGTTGAGGATACCAACTGTCAAGATGTCCTTATAAAGGATATTAGCCTTTGAAATCTTGAGAGTAGTGACAGTTGCCTTCAGTTCCTGATCTGCAACATAGTATGAGTCTTCATCATTCTCATCAAACTCAATTGCGAATGTACCTGCAATTTCTGCTCTGAGATCTTTCTCCCCAGCTGCTCCACCTTCGCCTGATCCAAGTTCAAATCCGAAGATAAGTTTTGGAGTTGCAGCGTTCTTAAAACCATAATCTTTAGAATCGAGGTCGTAGCCTAATTCCAATGTTGCATCTCCGTTGAATGATACAGCAAAAACTGATGTCAAGCAGAGTGCAGCTATGAGTGCGATTGTAAGGATTTTTTTCATTATTTCCTCTATCGTGCAGGAGGGGAAAATTGGGACGACAGAGGAATGCGGGAATCGAGAGAAATAGGGAGGTGACGAAAATTGTTTCTTACTCTTAGAAGAGTATCAATTCCTTCTTATGCGTTAGGAAGTCTCTTATATTCATGTGGGTTATTCCGTCCTTGGAAAAGTCCAATTTGTCCATCGATATTACATATCTGGGGGAGGCATCCTTAATAGAGGAGAATGCATCGAATTCACGCTTCAAGATTTCATCCGTTGCCAGTAGATAACATACCTGTATATAGCACTTCTTTCTACCGTCAGTCACAACGAAGTCGACTTCACCTTTATATGTCTTGCCGACATAGACTTCGTAGTCTCTGCTCTTGAGTTCATTGTAAACAATAGTCTCAAAGATGAAGGACTTGTTTATATCTGCAGCGCCTTCATTAATGTTGATGAAGCCGGGGTCAACTGAGTAATACTTCGCCTTTGAGTCGAGAAGGGCCTTTCCTTTGATATCATAACGTTTGCACTTCTGGACGAGATATGCTTCCTCAAGATACTTGAGGTATTTATAACAACTTTGTGTTGTTATGTCCTCCTGTGTGCTCTTTATATGTCCTGTGATGCTTTCTGATGATATTATCTCACCGGAATGGACGAGGATATAAGAAGCAAAGCGCTTGAGCTGATCGGGGTTTCTTATTTCATTTGTCCTGATTACGTCATTCTCGATGATTGCATCATACAGTTCTTTAAGATAGTTCTTGGGACTAAGAAATGATTCCTTATATACAAGGGGAAAACCTCCATTCTCCATATAGGAGAGAAACTCTTCTTCAGAGTCTTCTTTATTCTTATATTCGAGAACCTCTCTATAATTAAAGGGGAGGACAAAGAAGGAGATATATCGTCCTGTAAGCACTGTAGCAAGGCTTCCCATCAAAAGGGTTGAATTGGAAGAAGTAACAAAGACAGAACAGCCTAAGGTTGAGCGTATGGACGCAAGCACTCTCTCATAGTCATCCATGTGATGTATTTCATCGATGAAGATATAGCATCTATCTTTTCCTTCTACAAAGGTCTTAACAAGCCCGTAGAACCTTGCCGGGTCTTTCATGTATATGCTCATCTCATAATCTTCGAAGTCGATGTAGAGAATTCTCTCTTCTCCTACTACAGGAGTAATCTCATCTACTATCTGATGCATGATTGTGGACTTCCCGGCTCTTCTGGGGCCGACGATAGCTTTTATCTGTTCTGAATGATAATAGGGGCGTATACGATCAAGATATGTCTTTCTAATCATATCTGTATGATAATTGATACAACAGTGATAATCAATATTTATAAATTAATCAGATTACAAACTAATAATATTTTTGTTATTATCAAATGGGAATCGTTCTATTGCACATTAATATGAGGTTAGGTGTTAAGTAAAAGCAGACTGTCGTTATAGTTGATGTGTTTAAGCGCATGGCCATGAAGAGGCTTCTCTTTGCTGGCGAGATTATCGATGCAATAGGATTTTTAGGCTAAAACCACGTTTAAAAGCCATGTTTTAGCCATAAAATCGTGATTTTTAAGCTAAATAATTGCTTTAATGATTTTTCGTTGTACAATGATGATAAGGAGTAGAAATGAACATAATCGGAAGGCAGAAGGAAATACAAAGACTGAAGGAGGCATACGAGTCTAAGCGCTCTGAATTTATAGCAGTTTACGGAAGACGCAGGGTGGGGAAGACCTATCTTATAAGAGAGACACTTAAGGAGTACTTTACTTTTTACTGTTCCGGCAGGGAGAATGTGACTAAACAGCTTCAGCTGCTTTCATTCAGAGAATCACTCATAGAATACGGCTATGATGAATGCCCGAGGTTCAACAACTGGATAGAGGCGTTCTCCGCGCTTAAGAAGTTGATATCCCAATCAAAAGAAGAAAAGAAAGTCATTTTCATTGATGAGATAGCCTGGATGGATAATCAGAAGTCCGAGTTTCTTCCCTCCCTTGAAGGCTTCTGGAATGAGTGGGCCTCAATGCGTGATGATATTCTACTTGTTATCTGCGCATCATCCACCTCATGGATAATCAAGAAGATTTTTCATAACAGAGGGGGCCTGTACAATAGATTAACGGGGAAGATTAAGCTTGAGCAGTTTACCTTACGTGAGTGCGAGGAGTATGTGGAGAGCTATAATCTCGGTTTCTCGAGAAATCAGATTCTTTCACTGTATATGGTTCTTGGAGGCGTTGCCTTTTATTGGGCGAATTTAAAAAAGGGTTTATCTGTCAGCCAGAATATAGAGGAACTGTTCTTCAGTAAAGATGCTTTATTCAAGGGAGAATTCAAAGCTTTATACAGTTCACTCTTCAAGAATCCAGAACCCTACATGAGGATAGTCTCTGCTATAGGAAGTCGAAGTATTGGACTGAGTCGAACCGAGATAGCACATGAAACAAAGCTTTCGAATAACGCCTTACTTGGCGATATGCTCGATGAATTGGTTGAATCGGGATTCCTATATGCCTATCTTCCTCTCGGAAAGAGAAAGAACGGGACAGTGTATAAGGTAATCGATTCGTTCTCCCTCTTCTGTTTCCAGTTTATAAAAAAAGGCTATAACACTCTCGATTGGATGAGAATATCGACATCAGCGGAATATAGGGCATGGTGTGGGCTGTCTTATGAGAGGGTAGTTTTACTACATATTGATCAGGTTAAGCGTAAACTGGGAATACAGGGAGTTGAAACAGAGTGTTACTGCTGGTTCTCCGATAAGAGTAAGCTCCTTGAAGGAGAGAAGGGAGCACAGATAGATCTTCTTATCGACAGGGCTGACGGGATTATTAACATAGTTGAAGTGAAGTGGACAGAAGATGGTTCAAAGTATTCAATGACAAGGGAGATGCAGGACAACCTTATAAATAAGAAGAGAATCTTCCTCGAACAGACAAAAACAAGAAAAGGAATAAACTACACCCTTGTTACAATTTCAGGCTACAACACAAATATGTACTCCGAGATAATCAGTAGTGATATCACGCTCGACGATTTATTCTGTTGATGACGACAAATGCCACGACCGTAGCCGTGGCATATTATCAAGTATGATTACCATCAGAAAGCAATCTTACATGTGAAGTCGAGCTTTCCACCCTTCTCTCCCTTTTCGTCGAGGAGGTTAGATGTAGCGACGCCGTTGCTGTCTGTGCATGGGCCATAAGCGAGGCTGAGAGTTGCACCAGGAACAAGTTCAGATGTCTCAACACTAGCTGAGAAGTAAAGTTGTCTATAGTCTTTCCTCTCCTCTTCTTCAACCTTATCTGTGAATGCAAAACCGATATATGTTATACCTGCGTCAAACTTGAACATACCAAGCTTATATCCTGCTTCACCGCTGACAGCATAGATGCCCTTGTAATAGTCACGCGAATCTTCAGGTGCACACAAGAAATCGAAGCCAACTCCTGCTGTAAGAGAATTCTCAAGTGCAACATCTGCTGCAATTCCGAATACTCTTTCATCGTTAACAAGGTTCTTTGCCTTTGCTGTCAAGCTTACAGGAACGTTGAACTCTTTGAGATCAACAACCGCCTTGAGAGAGAGAAGATTCTCAACTAGGTTATTACCACTTTTCTTGTTTGTGCAGAATTTGAATTTGTTAGCTGTATCGAAGACAGCCTGTGTATAAACCTTTGTGCCATAGTAAGCATCAAATGTTACGAGAGATGAATACTGAGCATTGAGAGCAACGTCAGCGTCTACTTTGACTTCGTCTCCACCGAGGTTATCAAGAACGAGGTCGGAAGCAACAGATACCTTTACGAGGTCCGTGTCATAAGCAGCCTTTCCTGAGAAGCCGAGAACTCCGAGATCTTTACCTCTGTCTCCTGCAGATACACCAGCCTCAACCTTGAAATCGCCAAAGACGAATTCTGGTGTTGCTGCTGTGATGCTGAAGTTGGCATAATCATCCTTTTCTGTCTCTTTTGCATTTGTTTCAGTTTTTCTAAGAAGAATATAATTATTACTATTCGAATATTTACTGTTGCTATATGTTTCAGCTGTATAGTTGCACAGCGATGTGATTTCACCGTCTGCTTTATTTATAACTTCATATGTATATAATGCATCAGCAGCTGTCTTTTCTGCATTGTGGAAACCAACAGATACTGTCCAGTCCTTGTAACTAGCTGTCAGGCCGGGAGCTGCTGTTTTGTTAACTGCAACTGAAGATGCTACGAGAGCGTTTTTGTTAGAATTTGAAGACTTATCGATTGCAGATGTTGCGAAGTCGAGGCTGTCCTGAGCACCGAGGATGCTGACCTTCCAGTCTGTTCCTGCAACATAAGCTTCATCAAGGGATGGTGCGATGTTCCAAGTAGGAGTGCCTTCATCAAATGTCTTGTAGTCCTTTATTGAAAGAACAAAAGATGCCTTGATTCCTGCATAGACCTGACCTTCTGCAACCTGTTCAGCTTCCTCTGAAACCAATTCATAAGTTACCTTGACTTCTGAATCGTTTGAGAAACCATATGTTTTGTCCTCGAAGTTATATCCAAGTCCGAGGCTTGCACTACCGGAAAGACCTGCAAATGCTGTGCTTGCAGCCAGGAGTGCAACTAATGCGATTGTAAGGATTTTTTTCATTATTTCCTCTCTTGAGGAGCTTCGACTTTGCTTTGATAATATAGTCTTTCCATCTCTTGGTCTGAGTTGGATTAAGGGTGGTTTGTAATTAGTTTTAAGTGTGGAAATTAGTTGAAAAAACTAGGAGTGCAGAGAAAAGTGCAGAAAAGGAGGACGCAATGGCACACAGAAGAGAGTTTTACTTGTATAAGAGACACAAGAAGGGGGGAGACTATTGGTATGTATGTTTCCTCGATAAGACGACGGGAAAGGCAAAGAGTGCGAAGAGTATCGACTGCTTAAAGGAGAGGCTGGGGATTATGGGGTTCGGCACAATCGTGAGGAAGGAGGATGCGGCGATTGTTGCGTCAAAAGCGCTTGAAAAGGGTATAACGGACAACACCGACAATAAGATTCTGTTCTCATCATGGTGCAAGGATTTCTGGTCTTACGATACCTCCGAGTATATTCAATTGAAGAACAGTCTAAAGGCCAATTCAATCGGGAAGGAGTATGCCTACAATATGAAGAAGAACTTCGAGAAGAATGTGGAGCCTCTCATCCCCAAAGATCTCAAGCTTGTCGATATCACGGTTGCTGTTCTCGACAGCGTTGTGAAGGCGTTATATAAAAGCGAGAAACAGAGTTCGACGGTGGGGGTAATCATATACTCGTTCTCGCTTCCTCTAAAGGAGGCGGTAAGGCTTAATATCATAAAGGAGAATCCGATGGATAATATCCTCAAGGCCTCCTCGTGTGATAAGGAGAGGGGAGTATTGACGAAAGAGGAGGTCAATAAGCTCAGATGTAAGCTTGAGGCGAAGAAGGATACTCTCTTTCCGTCATTCTACTATGGTGTCCTTCTTGCCATCATAACGGGAATGAGGATATCTGAAATAAGGGCGCTGAGAATGGAAGATGTAGTTGCGACAGATAACCCTGAGTTCTATAAGATTATCATCAGGCATTCGGTGGGCTACCTCAGCGGCCTCAAGAGCACAAAGGGCAAGTACGAGAGGGCAGTCCTTATCCCAGCTGATTTAGCTACGTCGCTTCTAGCCAACGCTTCTCCCGACGGCGTCATTCTTCCATCCCCACAGAACAAGAAAAGCTATATGTCGGTTCCGGCATTGAGAGGGGCCTTTTACTCACTCCTTGAAGATATTTCGATAACCGAGGAGGATAGACAGAGGCGTAATATTACCTTCCATTCCCTGAGGCACACATTCTCGACCCTCGGCCGCGACTGGGATATCCCGCAGGAGGACAGAATGCTGGTTCTCGGGCACAAAACAAAGGCCGTCAATGACAGATATACCCACTCAAGTGACGATGCCCTCGAGAGAGTCTCGAAACTGTCGCTTGAGCTCTATAAGGGTGCACTAAAAAGTGCAGATATGTAGAGATTTTACAATTCCATCGGCCTGTCAGCTATCTAAAACGGAATAAAGGCTGTAATATTCAATTGTCTATGAAGAAGTCCTTTCATGTAATACACAATGTCTACGATGTCGCCTATCTCATATTCGGCCCGTTTATCGCAGCATTCGGGATTGCTGTCTTCTACACGCCGGCGAAAATCACGAGCGGCGGGGCTGCGGGCGTCGCAAACATCCTCTATAACCTTTTCTCTTTTGACCTGGGTCTGACATCCCTTTGCGTCAACATTCCTCTTATCGCAATCGGGATGTTTGTCTTCAACTTCAAATATGGAGTGAAGACGCTCATAGGGTCCTCTCTTCTTTCTTTCTGGATTTCCGTTATCGGCAGGGTGACGGGATATAACGGGTTTCTTGATGTCTCCGAGCCTGTCAACATACTTTTAAGCGCCGTTTTCGGCGGGGTTCTTCTTGGAAGTGGCATCGGACTCACGATGAAGAGCGGATGCAATACCGGCGGGGCAGATATCGTAGCGCAGTCGATTGCCCATTATACTCCCTTCTCCGTCGGCTCTGTGTCCTTCTGCTTCAATGCCCTCGTTGTCGGCGCCTCGGGCTACTTCATAGGCCTCGTGCCCATGCTTTTCTCCATCATTGGAATGGCATGCTCATCTCACATGGTGAACTACGTTCTCACAGGACTGGGAACAAATCATAACAAGGCTGTATATATAGTATCTGACCATATCGACAAGATATGCCGTGATGTCATCGAGAAGATGCATAAGACAGGAACACTTGTCGAGGGGGTCGGGGTATATACCCATACCGAACATAAGGTTTTATTGGTACTAGTACAGAATCATCAATATCAGAAGCTGTTGAGAATCATCAACAAACACGACCCGAGGGCATTTGTCTTTGTCAATGAAGCATACAATGTAATGGGTAAGGGTTTTACAAGGCTTGAGAAGGTTGCAGATGCCACTACTGCCGAGGACTGAACTCAGTACCCAAGTTCTTCTCCCACTATTATAACTGTCACTCTGTCCTTAATGCGCTGCCTTCTCATGATGAGTGCGTTACAGCATATGCACTCTTCTGATGTACATCCGTCAGTGAGGATGTTCTCTTCACTGAATAGGGGAGATACACAGCGCCCGAGGGAAGCGCACGGCGTTTTCTGGTCGAGCCTCACTGCATTAGCGGGAGATGCTGTATTCTTAACTCTCTCAACAGCATCTCTCAGTGACGGCACAAGTTTGTTTATCCCGACAACGAGTATGACCTTCTCCGGCCCGAAAGATATTGCGCTTATACGGTTACTCCTTCCGTCCACCTCATATATCTCCCCGCGGTCCGTTATTGCGTTGGCCGAGGCAAGGTAGAACTCTGCCGAGTATGCATCCCTCGGATCGGTGTGGTAATCGGTTTCCTTTTTAAGGTAGTCCGTAATACCGCACTCCAAGAGCGTTACCGAGCCTCCCGTTGCCGTATATGAGCCCTTCGGCACCATTGTCTTTATAAGTGTCAAAGCCTCTTCTTTGGTATCGACAAAGGCTGCGGAGATGTTGTTTTTTTCGAGGTTCTTCAAGAGATTCTTGACTCTGATGTGCATTGCTTTTCTTTTATTGGCGTCCATAGCATTATTTTTATTGTTTTTTAAGGTATTGACAAGCATCTCTCATTTAGTTAAATTACTACAGTTAATCGACGCAGGGTAGAGCAGTTGGCAGCTCGTCGGGCTCATAACCCGGAG
>CAVIUT010000090.1:0-8230 GCA_963646155.1 Eggerthellaceae bacterium
ATTATTGATGAATATGACACACCCATTATTGACACATACAAAAACATAAAGCTGGCAGATGAAATAAGAGATACTCTCAGCGCCTTCTACTCTGTCATAAAGAACACAAATGAGAAGGTCCGTTTCTTCTTCCTTACTGGTATTACAAAGTTTTCGAATATGTCCATATTCAGTAAGATGAATAACCTCATTGACCTGACATTCGACCCCAATTACGCTTCCGCATTCGGGTACACTGAAGAAGAACTTGAGTCAAACTTTTCCGAGTATATTGATGAATACATGAAGGAGGACGGCAGGGAATATGAGACAAGAGAAGAATTCATCTCTGCCATACGTGCCTACTACGACGGCTATCGTTTCTCATATAGAAGTGAAACCAGGGTCTATAATCCCGTCTCCGTCGGTAAGTTTTTCAACAACGGCTGTTACTTCGAGCCTTATTGGGAGAACACGGGAGTAAGTACGCTGGCTGTAGAACTTGCCAGGGATTATCATCTTGGAAGTATTATTTCTGAAACCCCTATACTTCCGATGAAATACATCAATTCATTTGATTATTCTTTTCTCAACGAAAAGAAGCTTAACAGCTTTCAGGTGTTGTCTCTTATATACTTCACAGGTTATATGACAATAGCCGATGGAGACAGCGAAGGCTTGGATTTGACGTTCCCGAATACTGAAATAAGTAAGACATTCACAGAGAATCTTGTCGAGCGTTTTACAGGCATTGAAACTTCGCTTTATTCCTTGGAAGGGGTGAGGGCGATAAGAGATGGAAATATAGACCGGCTTGAAAAGGTATTCAATGCCTTCCTGAAGGAGTTTCCTTATACAATTTTCGAAAAGAAGGAGAAAAGCTACCAACAGGCATTTTTCTCTTTCTTCCTTATGATAGGAGGAGCTCGCATTGATGCCGAAGAGGAGTCCCTCACAGGAGGCAGTGACATCGTTATCTCCACAAGCCGGGATGTCTACGTTATCGAAATGAAGGTTGACGACAGTGTTGATAAAGCCATCGCGCAGATAAAGGGGAAGGGTTACTATCATAAGTACATCAACACGAAGAAGACCATCCACATCATCGGTCTCAACTTCTCATCGGAAACAAAGCAGATAACAGAGAGGAAGGAAGAGATAATCGACAGGACCAAAGAGCCTACATACCTCGGATAATTCTGATACTGCCCCCGATTTGAATTATCGTTTAATCTAGAATAGTCGTTGACAAAAAATAATGGAGATATTTATTCTATCCCTGTTGGTCCTTTTCTCTCTCATTAAGGACAGACAAAAGCGTTTACCCATATTTATAACGCACAATTTTTACCCCGCTGAGGCGGGCGTGTTAGGAGATAATGATGGAAAGTGAAAAGACTCCTCTTTCACAGGAACTCTTGAAAGAGACAATCGTAAAAATCATGAGCAAAGTCAACTCATGCGAAAACCCGGACGAGATAGAAGCTATCAAGAAAACAATAAAGCAGAACGTCCCATTCACACGCCGCGGCTATTTCTCGGCAATGCTGCTTAAAGAGCTTTTATCAAGTAAGCCTTCAAGAGTAGAAAAGAAAGAAAGAAGGGAAAAACCCGCAGCAGTACAGAAGGAAACAAAGAATGAAGGCGAAAACAAGGAGGAGAAAAAACCTCTTCCGGAAGGCGCAAAAACTCTCTATCTTAATGTCGGAAAGATGAAGCACCTCTATGCAAAGAACCTCTCTCTGCTGTTGCAGAAGGAACTCGGAATCAAAAGGGAAGATATCTACTCACTGCGTGTTCACGATAAGTATTCATTCATAACAATGAGCGAAGAAAACTGCGAGAAGGCGATTGCCCAGCTCAACGGCAAAGATATAAACGGCAGGGAAGCACAGCTTTCATACTCGACAAAATAATTATTGATGAGAGAGATGAGCCCGGAAGAAAACCGGGCTTTTTTATGCTACACTTTCCACATGAACATAACAAACATCACATCGGGAATCTGCAGCACTAATTCATATCTCATCGAATCGGGGGACAAAATATATCTCATCGACGCCCCCGACGACAACGGCAAGATGTTATCCCTCCTTCAAGATAAGGGACGACTTACCGCAGTGCTCTTGACGCACGGCCACTTCGACCACACGATGGGACTTGAGAACATCCTCAAAGCTTTTCCATCCACCCCGGTATATATCAACGAAAATGACTTCTACTTCGTTAAGAATGGTGGAAACAGCGCCATCCTTTCATCATTCGGGATGGATGGTATATATACCCTCCCGTCAACTATTCCCCTCACCCCCTACCCCGACACGATTGACGGGATAAAGGTAATCCCGACTCCCGGTCATACCCCGGGTTCGGTGTCGCTCTATATCAAGGATAAAGGCGTTCTTTTCTCCGGTGACACACTATTTCTCTCCGGAGAAGGAAGAACAGACCTCGGAGGAGACTGGGAGGAGCTCAAAAAAAGCCTTAGAAAAATCCTGGAGAATCTTCCGGAAGAGACAACAGTCCTTCCGGGACATGGAGGATATACAACGATAAGAAGCGAAAAGGAGAGACTTCTCTAGCCGACGAAGTTCTCGATTACACCGTAAAATTCATCGTAAGTCGTGCATAGCGGGAGCTCAGGATATTCCTCGAGAATATTCTTCGGCGCTCTGAATAGTGCACCGGAGTCTGCAGTCTTTATCATCGACAAATCGTTGTAACTGTCGCCTGCTGCAAAGGTGCGGTAGTTGAGGCTCCTGAAGGCCTCGATAGCCTTTCTCTTGCCGTCTTCCATCCTCATCTTTATTCCGCTGAGCATTCCTCTGTTGTCGATTTCAAGGCTGTTACAGAGAATTGTTGGCCACCCAAGCTGTTTCATCAATGGAGAAGCAAATTCCTTGAATGTGTCGGATAGTATTACTACCTGCGTTATGCTCCTCACCTTTTCAAGGAAATCACCAGCGCCTTCAAGAGGCTTTATGCGCCCTATCGTATCCTGTATATCGTGGAGGGTGAGATTGTGCTCCCTCAAAATATTCATCCTGAAATCCATGAGTTTATGGTAGTCAGGCTCATCGCGGGTTGTTCTTTCAAGCTCGGGAATCCCCACTTCTTTACTGAATGCAATCCATATTTCAGGAACAAGAACCCCTTCAAGGTCCAGACAGATCATTTCCATATTATTTATCCTCCTCAAGATTACTTCCCGTTCCCAGGAGAATGGAAAGCGGCTTCAATGACGGCACATATGCGCATATTACCTGAATTACACATGTAATCGGAACTGCAAGGAACATTCCCGCTATTCCCCATATGTAACCCCAGACAGCAAGCATTATAAGTATTGCAAAGGGCGACATATTGAGCTGTACGCCCTGCATCTTCGGGTCGATTATATTTCCCAGAATCATTTCGGTTGCCAGAAAGCCCAGGAAAACAAGTGCAACCTGTCCCCAGTGCGGCATGAATTGTATTGCTGCCATCAATACCCCCAGAACCGTCACAACGATGCTTCCGATAGTCGGAATGAAGTTCAAAAGGAACGCCAGAACACCCCATACAAGAGGGAAATCCATTCTGCTGAGAACAGCAATCAAGTAGAAGCAGGCGCCGGTGGCAAGGCTTATGAGAATCTTTACAGACAAGTAGCGCGAAGTCTGATGGCTTATCGCCTTCATGAGCTCGGAAGCCTCATTGCGTGAGCTCGGGAATGCAGCGTTGATCTTCGGAAAAAGAGTTGCCTCCTCCATCAAGAGGAACAGCAGGTATACAATCACCATTGCGACATCCCCGACAATCGATGCAGATGCCGATGAAAGGGATGTTAAGAGACTCTTCACCTGCTGTGCCCAGTCAATATTGAGAACCTTTATAATCGAAGGAAAATCCTCCTCGGCAACATGAAAGAACGACCTTATCTCGGCAGATATGTACAAATCGAATTGGTTGACCTTGGTTATGTAGGACGGAAGTTCGGCTACGAGGACGTTGATCATTGCGATTACGACATACACAAACAGAAGGCAGAACAGCGTCGTCAGGATAATGATAATTGCAATCGAAAGAATCTTCGGAACACGCATAGTATGGAGTCTCGTATTAAGCGGACTCACCAGCATAAAGACGAAGAAAGCTATGGCAAGAGGAATTACCACAGAAGAAGCAATCTTCATTATCGAAAGAAATAATACAAGAGCAATGAACACAACCGCTTTCTGTGTAATCTTATCCTTTTCCATAGTCCAACCCTCCCGGAGTTTTTTTCATTATAGAAAAAAGAAGGAGATGTGAATAGAATGAAAATTATGGAAAGAACAGATGAAAACAACAGAATACAGATTGTGCTGGTAGAGACCCAGGACGGTGCGAATATAGGAAGTGTATGCAGGGCGATGAAGACGATGGGATTGACGAATCTCGCTATCGTCGGCGACAGAGTATATGACGAGAACAGGGTGCGCACCCTTGCTCTTCATGCGTCCGACGTGTGGGAGAATGCAACAAGGTACCCTTCTCTCAAAGAAGCTCTATCTTCATCAATTTTCACTGTAGGTGCAACAAGACGAAGAGGAAAGTTCAGAAAGATGAGCTCCTACTCCCCCGAGCAGCTTTCAGACAAGATAAAGAGCCTCCCCGAGGGAAAGGTTTCGATAGTTTTCGGGAGGGAGGCTGACGGCTTGAGGGACGACGAAGTAAACCTATGCTCATCGATTTGCACAATCGAAACATCCCCCCTCTTTCCTTCTCTCAACCTCAGTCAGGCTGTACAGATTATATGTTATGCGCTCTTCAAGGGCGGTATGGAGTATAAAACAGGGCTTGTAGCCGTTCCGAAGAAGAGGATAGAAACCGCAGTTGAAGCTATGTCGGGGAACTTGGAGGAAATCGGGTATTACAAGTGGGACGAAGAGAAGAAATGGACAGAGCAGTTCCTCTCGGACCTCATCGAGAGAGCGGGATTAAGTGAAAGTGAGCTCCAGAGATTCGAAAAAATTTTCCGAAAGACGGAATCTATAGTAAAATTCAAAGATAAGGAGTAAAAAGGAGGGCATTGTGGCAAGCATTGTCTATTTTTCAGATCTGAGAACACGAAATAACGAAAGTTTGACGGGAAAACTCTCGAGGCTTCTCGATAAAGCCGGATTCAACACAATCGACTTCAAGAACCATTATGCAGCAATAAAGATGCACTTCGGGGAAAGCGGTAACCTGGCGTTTCTCCGACCCAACTGGGCTAAGGTTGTTGTCGACAAGATAAAGGATGGAGGAGGAAAGGCCTTCCTGACAGATGCCAACACCCTCTATGTGGGCTCTAGAAAGAATGCAATAGACCACCTTGAAACAGCAGCAATGAACGGCTTCAATCTCCTCACTACAGGCGCAAGTGTAATCATTGCCGACGGCATAAAGGGAGACGATGAAGTTGAGGTGCCTGTCAACGGAAAATATGTAAAGACAGCGAAAATCGGAAGAGCAATCATGGACGCCGATGTTTTTATATCGCTGACGCACTTCAAAGGCCACGAAGCAACAGGATTCGGAGGAGCGCTCAAGAACATCGGTATGGGCTCGGGATCAAGAAGAGGCAAGATGGAGATGCATAATCAGGGAAAGCCGAAAGTGCTGAAAGATAAGTGCATAGGGTGCCGTAAATGTACTCTTTCCTGCGCTCATTCTGCCCAGACCTTCGATGAAAATGGAAAATGCTCTATCGATATTGATAAATGTGTCGGATGCGGACGCTGTCTACCGGTCTGCCCTGTCAACGCAATTGTCCCGACAGTCGACAACTCCCTCGAGGAACTGAACTGCAGGATGATGGAATACGCAAAGGCTGTAGTCCAGAACCGTCCGTGTTTCCACATCAGCATTGTAATTGATGTATCTCCTCTATGCGACTGCTACGGCTGTAATGATTCCCCTGTTGTTCCGAACATCGGTATGTTTGCCTCATTCGACCCTGTAGCACTCGATAAAGCATGTGCAGATGCCGTCAACAACGCCCCGGCCAACCCGAATACGGCACTAAGCGATGCCCACACCCACACTCACGACCACTTCCATGATATTCATCCAGATACCAACTGGAAGCAGGGACTCGAATATGCCGAAAGCATAGGGCTGGGTACAAGAGAGTATGAACTTTTAACTGTAAGATGAGACAAGAGGGTATTGCAGAAGTCGGAATCCGGCGGAGTACCACCCCATTCCTTTAGCCCGATTGTAAACAAATTCCCCTACTATGGAATTCATCCCAGCACTGGTTTAAAATGCTTATATAAAGACTTTTAGGAGGATGGGATGAAAAAAGCAATTAGATTTTCCATTTTAGTCGTGCTGGTTCTGCTGCTGGCTCTTTCATGTGATAACAACGTTTCAACCGGCAATAACACAGGTGATGCATCAACATCACTTTTTGAAGAAAAAACAATCGAATCGATTGGAAAGGCAACCTTAGACGGGAACAAGACATTCACTCTCGAAGGAGACTATAAGGTTGGAGACGGCGTTCTCATTAAAAAGAACAGCAGAGCGGTAAACAATACAACAGAAGGTGACAAGTATTACAAAACAGATAGCGGATACTTTCTTGTAGTGGCTCAGAAGGATGGAAGTATTGCATTTGAGCCTTCTGCTATGGGACTTGAGGAAGGAGAAAGTATTTCCATCGGAAAGTTCAACAATAGCAACGATTTTAAGATTACGGTGAAAGAACACAAGGCAAATAGCAAGCACAACATAGTTGAAGAGTTCTACTATCTGGATTTCACAAGCCCCGAGTTTTCTTCCCTGAATAAACAGGATGTAGTAGTCAGACTGACAAGTCTTAACTTCGGTGGGAAATTTTCAATTATTACAAGCAATAATGTTCTAACAAACAATGAAGGCTCTAAAGATTACTCTGAGGAATCAGGAATCGGAATAATCCATGTTTGGAGTAGCGAGGCTGACGAGGATGTTCCCCCACATAGAATTCACGTTGTAAATCCGATAGATATCAAGAAAGGGGATTCTGACATAAAACTCTCTTCTCTTTTCTCTATTCTGCGGGTCAAAGCATCATCATTGGATGAAGAAAAAGAATACTGCATAAGTATCTCAGGATTAGGAGAAGAGACAGTCTCAAAAATTGCAGAAACACGCTACTTCAAGAAAACCCTGCTGAGAAACAGAAGAGGAGAAGATATCGGCATTGCAATTCCATACTACTTCCCTGAAAAGGATGGAGGCACCATTGTCTATTACGTAGGACACCCAGAAACAGACGCGCTGCTCGATATTGACTTAGAGGATTTCTATACTTCTCTTACCTCTGTCGACTGCACTGTCTCCCTCATTGAAAAACCGGACTATGTTACAAGTTATAATGATTTGACAGATGTTACCTCTGACAGTAACAGTGCTGTTGATTTACAAGCAGCCTATGACTCAAGTGCAGGCTCATTCCTTACTGTTTCTTTAAGGGCTTCAAAGGAAAAAAATATAAAAATAAAAACCGAGAAAGATATAAAAGGCTACAGTAATGGATACTATTATTATTCGGGAGTATCAACCGGCAGTGGAGATTTTGGTCTGCCGACTAACAAAAAGAAAGTGAATTTGAATTCTATCTGCTATGCTGTCGTCAAATTGTCAAAGGATGTAGAAGAAGGCCAGAAGATAGCAACAGTATCTGAAGTTGAGATAAAGAAAGTAGAGATGGGTACCTACACGTTCAGATCAGATATTGAATATCCGCAATATGTTTCAGAGTCAGATAATCAGGTCCGCTATTCAGGGAATGTTTTCCTCAGCAACAATGAGGGAGCAGATTTCAGAAAAGGCAAGTTCATGCTGGACAATAGCTCTATTCCCCTCAGCATTGTAGATGGAGACTTACTATATAATGGGGAAACATTTAGTCATACCAGTTACAGAGACGATGGAACAGAAGGACGATTAAGAATAAGCGCATACAATGAAGATGATATTTCTTTGACCTACTGTTTTGAAATAGATTCGTTTATTTACACATCAGCAACGGAAAAGAGTATTACCGGGACCGTGCTCATTCTCAACGGCAATGAGGTGAAGAACGAATATAAAAATGTCTCTTTTGTATACAGTGAAGAGTGAGTAAAAAACATGGGGTGTTACTGAAGTCGAAGTAAGACAGAGTAACACCCTTTTCCAATTTTCACATTAACCTGTTTTTCATGCCTCGAGTCTTGCACTGTCGATTATGGCGCTTGCGATTACACGTTCGCCG
>CAVIUT010000091.1:0-8143 GCA_963646155.1 Eggerthellaceae bacterium
GACCTGGAATTACAAAGGCGAAGGAGGCTTTGTCTCAACAAAGAACAAATCTTCAATCAGGAAGGTACAACTCGACTGGCAGCTTGTTATACAGTTTTCGGCTCTCATCAAGGACCTCCCGGAAGACAAACCAATCTTCATGATAAAAGACAAACTCTATAATTCAACAGCAAACGGAGTGCTGGCCCGCCACTGCAGAGACAAGGGTATCCCCGTAATAACAGTCCACGGGCTAAGACACCAGTATGTCAAGCACACGACAAAAATAATTTCTACATTATGCCCTGCATCTACAGTCTCTGTGCGAAAGCGTTCATCAGTTGTCGCGTATTCCCTTTGGGGCGACCTCCACCCAATATTACCAATATCTTCTTCATGAAACGCTCCTTTGTTGAACACTTACCCCTGCGCCAGCCGATAAAGGCTACGGATGGATTCCATGACCGTATGCCACGACAGATCGGCGGCATAGGAGAACTTTTTCTGATAAGCTCGCCATAGCTTTTCCATGTTCGGGTCGGCCTCAACTTCATCAAAGGCCGTAGGCGCGTCGGCAAGGTGTTCCTCCGTGCCACGTTTCTTGGCCGTTGCAATGAGCGCCGCACGGAGATCAGCGGGGACGATGCTCTGGACGTGGAGCTGGCTCAGAATGTGCAGATCATAGAAATCTCTCATGCGGGTGTTGGTGGTGGCGCGGGACACGACGGTTTCCAGCTTCTCGGCCAGAACGGTTTCCAGATTGTATGCCCAAATCTCGATGGAACGATCCTCCAGCATCAGCTTGAAGCTGTAACGCACTTCGCGGGGTGTGATGGCGTCGCCGGTGGAAATGTCAATCTTGAGTGGCGTTATCACACCGTCAAACTCTGTTTCCATGCTGACACGTATGCCCGGATACTCGGCCTCATCCATGATCTCGGAAATGCGCTTCTCCCGGAACTCCACGCCATCGTCCATCGGCACAGAGATGATGGAGGCAATCATGTTCTCCACTTCCTCGATGCCGACCGTCGCACCCTTTACGGTCGCGTCAATGTCCATTGTGGAGCGGGCATCAAGGCCGACCATTGCGGCAACCAGCATCCCACCTTTGAGGTTGAACTACCTCGCACTAGAAGTGCAAGGAATCTTGTTTCCTGCTTCACCGTTTCCCGCTTAGAGCTACAATCGCTCCAGAGGCAGAATCTCCACAGGCGTATTGACGACCCTGCCGTCAACGGACGATAGTTCCCACCGCCCGGCTGTTTCCCGCGTTCAGCCCACGCATGTATATGTTTCTTGCAGCATTCTCATCCCTGTCATATCGCTTTCTGCAGATAGGACAGGTGATAGTGCGCATAGAAAGAGTAACACTCTTATTGATGTAACCACAGTACGAGCATAACTTCGTTGACGGAAATTCAGAATCTACCTTTTTGAGCGTGCATCCAGTCTCATTACACTTGTACTCAAGCATATTGAGAAACATCCCCCAGGAGGCATCTGCTATCCCCCTTGAAAGCTCTGATGAGTCTGCTTCTTCCATCATGCGTTTCACCTCCAGCGTCTCTACTATGAGTGTTTGGTTCTCTTCACTCAATTTCCGTGAGAGCTTATGGAGGAAGTCTCTACGTATGTTGGTTATTCTCTCATATATTCTGGCTACCTTTCTTCTCTGTTTTTCATAGTTCCTGGAATGAACAGAGAAAGCTCTCATTGCTTCTGTCTCATGCTCTCTCATCCTCGAGAGTTTCCTCTGTTCCTTTCTAAGCTTCTTCAATTGGTGTTCAAATGCCTTAGGGTTTCCTATATGGGAGAAGTATAATCCGTCGAATGCTGTTACATAGCTTTTTATACCAAGGTCTATACCTGTCTCCTTCTCCCCGTGTTGTCTCTTTTTCTCTTCAAGTCTCTTATCGAGATCAACTTCCACACACATAGAGACAAACCACTTACCAGTTGGGGTTACCTCAACAACAGCAGAGAGTATTCTCTCATGCTTTCTTATCTGTCCTCTGAATTTTATCCTTCCGACTTTAGGTAGCTGTATATAGTTATGGTCAAGATACCTTATGCTGTTATTGTTATTCATCGTCTCGTATGTCTGACGGGTATCTCTCTTACTCTTGAACCTGGGTTTATCTGCTCTCTTACTGAATAGGTTCTTATAAGCCTTATCTGCATTCTTTGCTGCACTCTGGAGGGATGTGGAGTCAGCATCCTTGAGGAAGCTGTACTCAGAAGTATGCTTCATCTCTGTAATAAGAGAGGAAAATCCCTCTTTTCCGTAATACCCGGGATAGGGTTTACCGTTATCGTGTGAGAATTCAGCATAGTCAAGGCATTGGTTATAGACAAAGCGTGAACAGCCAAGGAACTTCTTGAGGAGAACAATCTGCTCTTCTGTGGGGTATATTCTATGTCTGTCACGTCGTGTCTCTAACTTCATAACTTATTGTAACATATTGAGTTGGATAAGACTAGCCATGCGTGATGGATTTATGCTGTTTTTATCTTTTTCTTGGCTCTTACATCCCTGGAGTAGAACGCCGGGGTTTTACGCCCAATGATAAAGATATTGGTGTCTAAAAGATACATCAGAATTCTTCTCTTTCATCTGGATGTAAAGGTTGACAGCGGTCAGACATGAAATCTTCAGGAAATGTTCCAACTATACTTCTGGATTGAGCCCAAGGGTAATCTTTCTTGTCTGTCCTAAATTCCTGCGGGATTCTGATAGCCTGGCTGTTGCCGTTTTGAAGAACACGTGTTGCAAGCATAGTACCACCTCCTAATTTAATGTGTGTACATATTGTATGTACTTTAAACTTATACAAATTATCCATGACTGACAATGGCTTTTTATTACTCAAACTTCGCAGTTGCCATTCGAGACTCGGACGTTTCTTGGGTGTATAAAATGTCATTGAGACGCTACACTAGAGAAGCGCACCCAGCACAAGATTCAGGATGAAGATCAATGAAAGGCCGTAGAGTACGGGATCGACTACCTTGAAGTGTCTGTGCGCAGCCATGATGACGGTATAGGAGATGATACCGAGCATAAGGCCTGTGGTTATGCTGAAGGTGAAGGGCGTTCCCATAATAATGAGAAAGCACGGAAGAGATACTTCCACATGTTTCCATGTTATCTGGGTTATGCCGCTCATCATTGACATGCCGACCATGACAAGGGGGGCCGCCATAGCCGCTCCCGGGATAACACCCGCCAGTGGAGCGAAGGGTAACAGAAGGAGGAAGAGAAGACCGGAAATGATTGCCGAGAGGCCGCTTCTCGCGCCTTCCCTCATCCCGGTTGCAGACTCCGCCATGACTGTGAAGTTACTCAAGCCGAAGAGCGAGCCCGCTATAGTGGAGATGCTGTTTGCCGTCATCAATCTGTCCTGACCGTCAACTTCTCCCGTCTGTGATGTGAGGCCGAGGTCTGTTGCAACGCCCAGTATCGTCCCCGTTGCATCGAAGAAGGATGATATTACAAGCGAGAGAATCGAGGAGAAGATAGGAAAGAACCCGAGTGATGTGAAGAGAGAGAAATCCAGCTTGAATGCCACAAGTGACAATCCCGATTGAGATATGACCGATTCCGGAAGCGTGGTGACGTTGAACGGAATACCCAGTACGGTGGTGACAACCATGCCAATTATGATGGCGCACGGTACTTTTTTTATCGAGAGTACTGCCGTGAGGAAGATACCCAGAAGTGCCAGAAGGGGACTCGCCTGTGTAAGAGAGCCCATGTCGAGCAGGTTGTTGTCCGCCGATATGAGACCCGAGTTTATGAGGGCTGAGAGTGTGATGAAGAGTCCGACTCCCGCACTCAATGCGAACTTGAACGGCATCGGAATGCAGTCGTTGATTCTCTCGCGGAGGGGACTCAGAGAGAGAAGGAGATAGATTATACCTGAAACGGCGACGAGTGTGAGCGCCTGGTTCCATGTAGCCCCGTAGTTCCTGCATATCGTGTAGGTGAAGATTGTTTCGAAGCCCAGTCCGGGCGCCACTATGAACGGTGTGTTCGAAAGGAGCCCCGAGAGGATGGATCCTATTCCGGCAATAAGACAAACCGCCACCATTAATGCTCCTTTGTCCATTCCCGTGAGGGAAAGTACGGCAGGAACGACAGTTACTATATATGCGGTGGAGAGGAATGTCGTGATTCCTCCTCTTATTTCCTTTTTCAGTGTTGTATGCTTCTCTTCAAGACGGAAGAACGTTTCCAGTTTTTTCATTTTTTCCCTCCTCAAAGTGCCGAAAGTATATACATTACGATGAACATCAGCGACAAGCCCCATGTAATAGGTGGAATCTTCTTTGCCTTTTTCAGTATAACGGCAAGCACCGTGTATGATATAAAACCGACACCGATGCCATCGGCAACGGAATATGTGAATGGAATCATGATCATCGTAAGGAAGCACGGCAGGGCTATTTCTACGTTGTGCCAGTAGATGTTTGTTGCATTTCCTATCATGAGCATTCCTATGAGAACCAGGGCCGGGGAAGTTGCGGCACTCGGTATCATCGAGGCGAAGGGGGAGAGAAGCGTTGCAAGGAGGAAAAGCACACCCGTTGAGAGGGTGTAGAGTCCCGTTCTTGCACCGTCTGCAACACCTGTCGTACCCTCTACGGGGATTCCGACTGCCGGGGAGCCGATAAGCGGTGCAAGTGCCGACGAGACGGCGACACAGGTCATGCCGATGCTGTTGTGTCCCAGTCCTCCGTCCTTATCGAGAAGATTCCCCGCACTTGATATACATATGAGGGCGCCTATCGTGTCGAAGCAAAGACACATCGTGAAGGTTATCACGGCCGTGATGAACGGCAGGACACCGAGGGAGAAGACGCCGGCATAGTCGGGAGAAAGGAAGAGGGCCTTCAGAGATGAAAACGAGATGCCAATCGAGCCGGGAGTGCTTGTAACGCCGAGAGGAAAGCCGAGGAGGGTTGTAACCACAATGCCTATGAGCATTGCTCCCTTTACTTTCCATGCCATGAGTGCGCCTGTTATGAGGAGACTCAATATAGAAAGGAATGTCGAGGCTGAAGAGAGGTCCCCGAGGAGGAGAGAACCGTTTTCAGCCCTTATGATACCTGTATTGAGCAGTCCTATGAGAGCTATGAACATACCCATGCCGGCACTGATTGCACTCTTCATACTCGGTGGGATACAGCTGACCATCTGTTCTCTCAGTGGCGTCACGCTGATGATGAGAAACAGTATTCCCGATATCGAGACTATTGCCAGCGACTGCTGCCAGGTGTATCCCATGGTGAGGGAGAGAGTGTAGGTGAAGAAGGCATTGAGACCGACACCCGGCGAAAGAATGAAGGGCAGATTGAATAATGCGGAGAGAAAGCATCCGAGCGCTGATGATATGCATGTTGCAAGCAGCACTCCCGTGTAGTCCATTCCTGTAAGGGACAGATAGCTCGGGGTTACAAAGATTATATATGCAACGGAGAAGAAGCTTGTCAGAGCTCCTCCGAGTTCTCTCCTCACTGTTGTTCCTTTTTCAGTGAGATGGAAAAAGCTGTCCAGGTTACTCATTGCATTTCACTCCTTCCGCCCCGTTGAGAATCAGGACGACTTCGCTCTGTGTTATTCTGTATGGAGATCTCTTGGCGGCAGTCTCCCTGCAGTAGAGGAGCTTTCTCAAGAGCTCTTCGGAGACCTCCTTTACCCCGGTGGCGATCTCCGGGTCATCTGCCTTCGCCCTCACCACAATTTTAGTCTCCTCTATTTCCACACTGTATATTGCCATGTGCTTATGAAATTCATCCCGGTCGATTTTCGACGGCATGTTTTCGATGTCGTAGAGAAAGCTTATGTTTCTGTCCTGTGATATATCGAGTTCATCACTCAGCCTTATGAGGGATGCAAGGTAGGGCAGGTTCACCCTCCTATTTTCCTCGACTTCATAGTCAGAGGGGTATTGTCTCTCGTCCATGAGATCTGTCTTACGGTGACCGCGACAGAGCTGGATTATCGCAAAAAGATATCTTTCGTTCGGAATCTCGAAAATGGATGAATACTTCTTTAAAAAGAGGCCGGAGAGTTCGTGGTGGTTCCGTCTGACTTCCCTGGCCCTCTCTAAGGGGTCGGAAGGGACGGGAAGACCCAGTTCTTTCATGAAGACATCGAAATCGGAGAAGGAAATCCCCATGCCGACATCGTGGAAGAGAATCGCGGTTGCAAGTACATAGAGCTCTTCGGCACTGAGTCTCTCAAGCTGGGGGCCTATGAGCATGGCACAGTAATTAAGGATGTCCATGACATGAAGGAGAGAGTGGTCCGTGAAATCGGGGAAGTAGTTTTCATATCTTGTTAGCATCCTCTCCGATACAACAAAGCAGTCCTTGTATCGTTTATAGAGGTTGGGGGAACGTTTTCTGAGGGCATTCTCAATAGCATAATCCTGATTGTCGTTCATCTTTAAATCTCCACAGCTACACACTGGATAGTAGCACCGTTCTGTTGTTTATATGCTCCAAATCCGAAATTGGTTGCTTTCTTTTCCAAATTGGTTTTTTTCTTCTTCTTGTAATGTAATTCTTTTGCAGGAAAAACAATCGCTCTGAATTTTTTAATACAGTGTTGAGAAAAAAAGGCTCCGGCAATATCATATAAAGGTAAAGGAGAGTATGCTCATGAGCGGGAAAATCAAAGATGAAGATAATTATTCTCATGCCTTCAGGGAGAATGAGAAGGAGGCGAACCTTTACAGTGCACGCTGCACTGTAGTCCTTGCCGCCGTCGTTGCGCTCATATGGCTTCTGAACACCATGGGGGTCTTCATAGTACCCGCCGTCATCATGAATGCCGCTGCCGCGGGAGCCGTTCTCTTCTTCCTTCTGCCGTCGCTCATAGTCAGATTAACAGATCCCTATTCCAGCACCACAAAGCTCTGGGTTCTCATATGCTGCATTCTCGGTATCACACTGCTCTCTTCGGCTCTTCCGAAGCATGCCATCCTTGCATGGGCCGTTCCGCTAGTACTCTGCTGCCATTATTATTCAAAGAAGTTCTCCTATGTGATATGGGCGGTATCGGTAGTCTTCATGGGAATCTCGCTTGTCTTCGGCACTCTTTACGGAGAGTGGGACAGCAATCTTCTGGGTGCTGTCGAGGAGGCGGGTGCGAGAATCATCGACTACCGTACGGTGAGGCGTGTCGTTCTCTACTATTATTTTCCGCGTTCCATCATACTTTTCGGCATCACCGTCATATCGGCAACACTTTCCGACAGGACACGTTCTCTTCTCGAGTGTCTTATATTGACAAGCGGGGAGAAGAACAGAATAGAATCCGAACTCAAGGTGGCGACACATATACAGACGTCCATGCTTCCATCCGTCTTTCCCGCTTTCTCGCAGAGGGAGGATTTCGATATATATGCAACAATGATGCCTGCCAGGGAGGTCGGCGGCGACTTCTATGATTTCTATCTCGTGGACGAGGATCATCTTGCATTCCTTATCGCAGACGTATCGGGAAAGGGTGTTCCTGCTGCGCTCTTCATGGTCATAGCCAAGACGCTGATCAAGGACAGGGCCGAGATGGGCGGCAGGGCGGACGAAGTGATGGAGACGGTGAATAAGCTGCTTTGTGAATCGAACGATGAGGGGCTTTTCGTAACGGCATGGCTTGGGGTTCTTACTCTTTCATCGGGTAAGCTTGAATATATCAACGCAGGCCATAATCCTCCGCTTTTGAAACGGTGCGGAAAGGAATATGAATACCTCAGGGCGAAGAGCGGCTTCGTCCTTGCGGGGCTGGAGGATACAAAATACAGACTCAATACGACGACGCTTTTCGGCGGAGACTCAATCTTCCTCTACACGGATGGAGTGACGGAAGCGGTAAACGGAAGAAACGAGCTCTACGGCGAAGAGAGGCTTCTCTCTGTTCTCAATAAGAACACCGGTAAGGAGTGTCAGGACCTCATCGGAGATGTGAAGAACGATGTCTTCACATTTGCCGGAGGAGAAGATCAGGCAGATGACATAACAATGGTCTCGCTGACCTATCATCCGGCGGGAAAAGCATAATGTAATGCATACTGCTAACGAAGACTGGAATAATCAGATTTTTCATTTGCGATGACAATGAGCTGGAGAGGCGGAAGATAGAGAACAATCTCGC
>CAVIUT010000092.1:0-7990 GCA_963646155.1 Eggerthellaceae bacterium
TCAATCGGGCTTACATCCCCGGAGTAAACTCGGGGGTTTTACGCCCTGGGATAAAAGGAGATACGCCATATGGGAGAATAGCAATAGTGCGTGTCAAAGAGGATAGCATCGGAACAGGAAACAAACTCTATAACACAATTCAGAGCATCGGTTATTTCCGCTACCACATTTATCCCTCGGGCTTCATGCTTCGAGTCTCTTCCTCCACAGAGAGGGAGAGTATGAGGGTGGCTAAGGATGCACTCGAGTTAGGCCTGGACTTTACTGCTGTCGGTAATGCCGTGATTAAGGCCATCCACCTTCATAAGGAAGTGGAGAAAGTGAAAATCATCTTCATTACGGATATGGAGTATGATTACGATAAACTCAAGGAAGGCCTGAAAACGACTAAACAGATTACGGCGGCGATTGACCATATGCTGAAGGATGTGAATATGGACTGTACGTCCTGCGGGTTACAGGAAATATGCGATGAAGTCGATGAACTGAGGGAAATGCATTTCAAAATGGGTGAATGACGCACATAAAAGTAGACAAATGTCGGTATGTGTGGTGAAAATAGAAAGGAAAACAAACCGGGAGAAAGGAAGGTATATATATGGATATGGACAAGTACAACCAGTGGCCGGCGAGGCACAAAGGCGACAAGAATCCAAGCGAAAAGATTATTGCTTTGGGAAAGAAGATAACAGATGTTGCCGCTCATATGATAGGCGGAGTTAAGGTTGAGGACCCGGAATACTGGGGACTGGCGGAAATAATCACCGAGGAGATGGCGGAAGTAGGACTCACGATGAAGAAGCGTGTGCACTACACATTCGACGAACTCTGCGAGATGAATAAGGAAAAGGTTGCCGAAAAGGGAAGGGACGGCTTCCAGAAGCTCCTCGAAGAAATGTCCTATGTCGGACTCCTCGAATATGATTACGGCTATCATTACGACCACAACGGACGCACCGCTCCGCCGTCGGAAAGAAGATATACACTTCCTATGTTTGTCCCGGGATCAGCTGAGCTCTTCAACATGGAAGAGGTCCCCGGAGATTTGAACAAGAACCCGAGACTTGAAAAACACCCCGATGTCGCAGCATTCTTCGAGCGTATGACATATATCCCGCTTGAGGGAATTACACAGATGGTACCCCCGGGAGGAGCAGGAGTCGGTATGCACGTTATTCCTGTGGAGAAGGCAATAAATATGAAGAGTGAGGCAGTCGACCTCGAGAAACTCTCCTATTGGCTGAGTAAGTACGAGGGGCATATCGGAGTGGGGCGCTGCTCGTGCCGTGCATCCCGCAAGGCTATAGGCGAGGGAGTTGCTGACGACGACGCTGAATGGTGTATAGGAGTTGGCGACTTTGCAGACTATTGCCGTGAGACGGGAAAGGGCCACGATATTACGAAAGAGGAAGCACTTGCCATTCTCAAGAAGGCTGAGGACAACGGTTTTGTCCATCAGATAACCAATATCGACGGCGAGAACAAGATTTTCGGTATCTGTAACTGTAACGTGAATATCTGTAACGCACTCCGTACTTCCCAGCTCTTCAATACCCCGAATATGTCGCGCTCAGCATATGTTGCCCATGTCGACAAGGATAAGTGTGTGGCATGCGGACGCTGTGTCGAGTACTGCCCGGCAGGTGCTACGAGACTGGGGCAGAAGCTCTGTAAGAAAGACGGAACAGAAGTTAAGTACCCCAGACAGATCCTTCCGGATAAGGTGAAGTGGGGAAAAGAGTATTATGACTTTGACTACAGAGATAACAACCGTATAAATACCCACAAGACTGGAACAGCTCCATGTAAGACGGCATGCCCGGCACATATTGCTGTTCAGGGCTACCTCAAGAAGGCTGCCGAGGGTAAGTACACAGAGGCACTTGCTCTCATCAAGAAGCAGAACCCGTTCCCGGCTGTATGTGGGCGCGTATGTAACAGACGCTGTGAGGACGCATGTACAAGAGGAACAATTGACGAGCCGATTGCAATCGACAGTGTAAAGCGCTTCATTGCAGAGCAGGACTTGAAGGCTGAGACAAGATATATCCCGCCTGTAGTTGTTGCCGGAAGTATCCACAAGAACGGATGGGATGAAAAGATTGCCATAATCGGAGCTGGCCCGGCAGGACTGTCGTGTGCATACTACCTTGCTGAAAGAGGATATAAGCCGACTGTCTTTGAAAAGAACGAGAAGGCCGGCGGTATGCTTAGGTACGGCATTCCTTCCTATAAGCTCGAGAAGGACGTAATCGAAGCTGAAATCGACGTCATCAGAGAGCTTGGGGTCGAAATCAAGACAGGCGTTGAAGTCGGTAAGGATGTTACGCTGGACGAACTCAGAGCTCAGGGCTACAAGGCATTCTATATTGCAATCGGATGCAACGGCGGCCGCCGCCCCGGAATCCCGGGAGATGATGCCGAAGAGACATTCACAGCCGTCGATTACCTGAGAGAGGCTAATTGCGGAGGCAAAGAGTTTACCGGTAAGGTTGTTGTCGTCGGCGGTGGAAACGTCTCGATGGATGCTTCGCGTGTCAGCGCAAGAAACGGAGCCGGGGAAGTAATCCAATTCTGTCTCGAGAGCGAGAAGGAAATGCCGGCGAGTGTCGAGGAAATCAAGGAAGCTGAAGAAGACGGCGTTCTTGTTAAGTGCGGATGGGGCCCGAAAGAGGTACTCGTCAAAGACGGTAAGGTCAGCGGCATTATCTTCAAGAAGTGTGTTTCCGTATTCGATACTGTTGACGGACGTAAGAAATTCTCCCCGAAGTACGATGAGAGCGTAACACTTACAGTTGACTGTGACCGTGTCATCTTTGCTATCGGACAGCAGTCTATCTGGGGAGATCTACTCAAGAACGAGAAGGTTGAATTCAAGGGGCCGGCTCTTCAGATAGACGGGCTTACGTATCAGGTGAAGGGTGCACCAGACCTATTTATGGGCGGCGACGTCATGACAGGACCTAAGTTCGCTATCGACGCAATTGCAGCAGGTCACTGGGCTTCTGAATCCTTACACAGGTACGTACAGCACGGCCATATGACAATCGGACGTAACAAGTGGGAATTCATCGAGCTCAATAAGGACGATATCCTCGTCGAGAATTATGATAACTCCCCGCGTCAGAGAGAAGGTATCGACGAAAAGATAGGAGCTGAGTCATTCAAGGACAACCACATTGCACTTACAGAGGAGCAGGTGAAGATTGAGACTAAGCGCTGTCTCGGCTGCGGTGCTACAATCGTTGACCCGAATAAGTGTATCGGCTGCGGTGTATGTACGACAAAGTGTGAATTCGACGCTATTACTCTCCACCGTGACCATCCTGAGTGCACAACAATGATAACTGCAGAAGATAAGTTCAAAGCTATCCTTCCTTACCAGCTCAAGCGTGCAGTCAAGATTGTTTTTGCTCCGAAAACAAAAGAGGAAAAGGAGCAGATTAAGGCTCATAAGGAAGCTTTAGAGAACAAGTAGTTCCAATCTTCCTTGAAGAAAGAAAATATTAAATGAATAATTGCCGATAAACTATCTAGTTTATTGGCAAGGTTTTTGAGTAACCGGGGTTGTTGATAATATTGAGAAAATCATCCGATAAGAATACGGAATAACACGCATAATAATGAGAAGAACATCGGCTTTGCTTCTTCTATTGCTCATTTGTCTATCTTTCTCTTCATGCAGGAAGACAACAGATGTGGAGAGGAATAAGGAGAGCGTAATAATTGCAATCTCCTCCGGGCCGGAGACACCTGCCCCTACTCAGGGCTGGGGACACGGCTTTTTCCCGATTGTCCAGAGTACACTCATAAAATATAATTCCGACCTCAGTTTTGAAAACGACCTTGCTGTAGAGTATGAGCTGTCTCCAGACGGCCTTGTATGACGCTTCAGAATCAGGGACGACGCCTACTTCACAGACGACGTGAAGGTGACGGCTGGAGATGTTGCATTCACCCTCGAGACAGCGAAAAAAGCACAGGGCTCTGTTGATTTGACATATATGAAGAGTGCTCGTGCAATCGACGAAACAACCCTTGAGATATCGCTTTCCCCGTGAGCTTTCAGGGGGTGAGATACAACGCTTTTGTGTTCTTAGAGCACTTATGAGCATCTTATCACTATGCTTGATGCCATCACACAGGCCCAGATATGGAATGTTGTTCCAAATGAGGCGGAAAAGCGTAATATGGGAATAATCACCGTTACAAATAACAGAATGCCCGCCGAGAGGGTTTGTAATCGTATAATCGATTTCTCGAGCGAGGAATGAAAGGGGCTCAAAGTTCCTTTTTGAGTGCTGCAGTATCGAGCATATCGAGTTTTCCTGCGGTAAGGGCACATTCTGTCTGCAGGCAGGTGAGGTTGTTTGCAGTCATTATGAAGTCTATAACAGAGTTCAGGGCAACTGCAATTGCTACAGCTTCAACGGGAATCGACAGCTGTGTAAACATTACCGTGTAACATGTCAACGAGCCTCCGGGGATCGGGGGAGCCGCCATACTCAGAAGCGCTACGATAAGGGTCATTGTTATAAGCCATACAGGAGTTATGGGGACAGAATACATTCTGGCCATTGAGAGTGAAATTAGTGAAAACCCGACAACAGTTGACGGTTTGAAAATTACCTGAGACAGTGGAATTGCGAAGTGCGTGAGTTTTGCCTCTATTCCAAGCTTCTTCTCGCATGTTTCCATGTTTGTTGCGAATGCTGCTGCAGAGGAAGCTGTAGTAAACCCTATGACATATGTGGGGAGAAGTTTCTTCAATAGGAGAATGAAGCTCACCTTATACTTGACGGAAAGCACAAGAATAAAGAATAGCGTAATTATTGTTGATATAACAAAGGTGAATAGAACGACGCTTAGAATGCCCAGTATTTCACTTGAGAAATCGGAACCCATGAGAGAGTAAAGCGATAAAAATACAAAGAGTGGGATTACCTTTGAGAGTGCGCTCATAATGAGGCCGACTACGTCGTTCATCTGTTCGATAACAGCCCTCGTATTCGCCACCCTTTCCCCAAGAATAAGAAGCGCAATACCCACAACAACACCGAGGAATATGACCTGGAGTGTGTTGCCGTTCAGAAACGGTGAGATGATGTCGGACGGGACTATGTCGAGTATCATCTGATACACAGCCATTAGGCTTGTGCTCGAATCTGATGAATTTGAAGTGGTGACGGGAAAGAAACACATAAGAATCAGCGTCATCACTATCGCAATCGAGAATGTGATTATGACAATGTTGCTGATTACCTTTTTCCCGACCTTTCCCAGTGTCGTAACGTCCCCGATACTGAATATACCCCAGGTGATTGCAAGAAAAATCATAGGTGACGATATCGCGGTCAGAGCATTGAGTATGAGTGAAAAAATCGGAGTAAGAACAGAATTTATTCCCTCTCTTACATTAACGGGGAGTTTTCTCTGTGCCATACCGAGAATAACGGAGAGAAGTATCGCAATAGTGAGCGCCTTAAGCTGGCCGTTTCTACTCTTTTTTTCTTTTTCGAGTGTGAGGGTGTTATAGCCGCCGCTGTAGCTCTTGAGTATGCTGAGCCCTGCCTGTGAAAGAAGACGGCTCGAGAGTGTATAGTCCCAGATTGCGTCTTCTTCTCTTACCTCTGCACCTTTGACACGAATCTGGATGATGTCCTTTCTCATCCTCCTGTAGGTATTGTATTCCACCTCTGCCGATTCAAGAGGTATCAGCCACGACTCAAGAATCTCCTCAAGTGAAAGTCTCAGTCTTATTGTGTCTTTTCTGTCACATCCTGTTTCTTCGAGAGAGTGTGAGAACAGAAGTGATATTTCATCAATGGATTCAGGCGATAGTACAAAATTCTTCGTAACAGGCTTATGCATAGGAACCTCAATTTGAATATCTATACATAATAATATGCTATTAATTCAATAATTATGATGGTGAAAATTAAAAAAAAGTAATTTAAGCGGAGGGAAGAAGACGATGACAAAAAGATGGACTTGTACCTCCTTGATGATTAAGCTTGTTGCAGGAGAAGTAACTATGAGTAGAGTTTTGATTATTAACGGCAGCCCAAGAGTAAACGGTAACACTTCTATTGCCCTCAGGGAGATGGAGAATATCTTCAAGGAGAACGGCGTTGAGGTAACAACAGTTCAAATCGGGAATAAGGCTATAAGGGGATGTATCGCATGCTCGAAGTGCGAAGAAAGTGGCAGGTGTGTGTTCGACGATGTTGTCAATGAGGCAGCACCACTATTTGAGAAAGCAGACGGTCTTGTTGTTGCGTCTCCGGTATATTACGCATCAGCCAATGCCACACTAATAGCATTCCTTGACAGGCTTTTCTACAGCACCCATTTTGATAAGACCATGAAGGTCGGAGCCAGTGTTGTTACGGCTAGAAGGGGAGGATGCTCAGCAACGTTTGACGAACTCAATAAGTATTTCACAATAAGTGGAATGCCTGTTGCATCAAGTGTCTATTGGAATTCTATCCACGGATGCCAGAAAGGAGAGGCCGAGATGGACGAGGAAGGGAAGCAGACTATGCGGACACTTACGCGCAATATGACATTCCTCATGAAAAGCATAGAACTCGGAAAGGAAAAATACGGATTACCGCAGAAGGAAAAAAGGACAGCGACAAACTTCATAAGATGATATAAACGCCCCACCGTAATTGATGGGGCTCATCTTTTCCTACGCTACAGTGTAGATCCTGACGTCTGCGTCTTTTGTCCATAAGGGCTTTAGTGCCGTATATATACATCGTTCTGGAATAAAGGACTTGATAGATACGCTTCTGCATTCTCTATACTCTCGAAGCCGTGTAGAACCTGAACGTCATCCTTCCTTATAAGAAGGTCTTTTGTCAAAGCGCCCTTGATTGTCTCCAAGAACGGATTGCGGTAGTCAAAGTATACCTTTGCGGCCTTTTCCTTATTCTCCCCGGGAATTGTCATTGTAATCTCGAGATAAGCTTTTACTTTCTTCCCATCATTTTTCATGATATGCCTCCGATATTGATATGTGCATCATTATATGGAAGCCACTATTGAGAAAGAAGATATAAGCAAATTTATGAGTTACTATTAAATTTTATAGTTACTTGTGTTTTTCATTGCACTTTTCTATTCTTATTGTGAAGAATAAAGGATGTATCAGAAGAAATTAGATCCAGATATCAGATGCCCGCTCGAGTACGGACTTGAGATATTCTGGGGTAAATGGGACTCGAGGATTATATGTGTGTTGAGTGCGAAAGAGACACTCCGCTACACTGAACTCAGAAGCGAGATGGGAAATATCACAGATGCTGTCCTATCTTCAACACTCAAGGCATTGATTCAACGGAGAAGGCGAAACGTGCAGCCTTCGGAGTTAAGGGATACATACCCCGCAGCTTACTTCGGTTAGCTCCTGAGGCTACAATAGCCGAAGGAGGCCTCGGCAATGGGCGACAGCGAATTCATACATCTTTCACATAATTGTTAACTTCCAGAGAAAGTACCACTAAAAAGCGAAAACATATGTAGTTAACAGCCTAGAAATGTCATCAACTGGCTCATGCTCTTGCCACTCTTCTTGAATGCAGCCATTATCTTTTTTTGCCCCTGCTTCTTCCTTCTTTTTCTGCAGCTTTAATATCTCGGAGGCTATCTTCTCGTACTTTGCTTTGGCCTTTACAAGCCTTATCGCTGATGCCGAAAGCATGGAAGAACTGTTTCTGCACTCTGGTGGGAGAGTGGTCGAGAGCGTATGATCTATTGCCAACCCTTCCTTTTGATGCTCAGGACAGTACTTCCCATCAGTCAGGTTAGGGCGGCCTGGCCAAGCGCATGGCTTCTTTGGTTTGTAAGGCATCGCTCTACCTCCCTTCTGTTTTTTGTCCCCTCTCTTGTTCATCCCACTCAATTTGTGGGTATAAAAAGCCCAGCGGATTTTTCCGTTGAGCTTCTTGCTTTTTTTGACAATACCATAATATCCCATACCCGA
>CAVIUT010000093.1:0-7879 GCA_963646155.1 Eggerthellaceae bacterium
TAGATACCATTTCCATAGGACGACGAAGTCACCGCATGGGAGTGGTAGTTCATCACAATCACAATGCGGAACTTCAGAAGGTTACCCCGGACAAGACCGCCTACGACATAATCATAGAAGAAACCAATCCTGAATATGTGAACTTCGAGTTCGACAGTTACTGGTTGACAGACGAAGGAACCAATGTCCCGGCAATCATGGAAAACTCGGAACAAGACTTAAGCTATGGCACATCAACGACCGCGGGTGCAGGAAGGCCGGCCCATATATGACACCGCATTTGACAGAGAATGCAATGGAACTGGGATATGGAAATATGGACCTTGAAACATTATCCGAAATTGCAAAAAAAACGGAGTTGAAGGCGTCATACTGGAAACTCAGAAAAACTGGTATGACAATAACCCCGTCACGAGTCTGGAACACAGCGCCGACCTCATGCATAAGCATTTCAGCTCTGAGTTTTAACTGAATATTGCATTGACTATGTCTGCATTGGATAGAGAAGATAAAATAAGACGAAACTTCAAAGCCCTCAGTCTTCTGCATCCAATGCTGAAGCAGCATATCCGTGTAAGATATCGACCATCCTGGAATCTGCGGTTTAATTGAACTTCCATACCCTCTGTAAAGACTCGAATCTGCCGTGAGATGCAAAATAGATTGTAGAAAATCTCCTTCAATGAAAAGGCCGGCGAAATTCCATTTTAAGGATAGAACTTTTCATCAATTACCATGTACTATATAGTCATGTCTGACTGGAAAAATCTCTTCACAAATACTTTACTGACACGTGGTAAAGCCCTGTATGATAACGGCAGTGTCATGAATCTTTCCTCCCTGGGGAATATAGACGGCAGCAAATTAGTCGCTGCAACAGTCCTTGATGATCCCGACATATACAACACAGCAGTAACACTCTCAAAAGACAACGAACTTCTAAGAGCCGACTGCACATGCCAGTACCATAAAAAGGCAGTATATTGCAAGCACGTTGCGGCACTCCTCTATTCGATATCAAAAGATGAAACCGACGTTGATAAAGAAGAGAAAGAGAAAAAAGAAGCCGCTAAGAAAAAGAAGTATTCACCTGTTGTTTTCAATGATGACGGAAAGCCTCATTTCCTCTCCTTCAAAGACACTCTCAATCTCTATATGCCGACAAGCGAGACTCTCAAGAAGGCTTATAAGATTGTTGAAAACAGAACACTTTACAGTATGAACATCACAACTGTTGAGAGTCCGGAAAGATATATCTCATATTCAATATCAGTCAAGGACGAGAATGACAATAACCGTTCCGTCACCATAAAACTCGGCAGGAATGGAATAATCGCTATCAATTGCGAGAATAGATACGGATGGTATTCTTCGCGCGACATTAAGCCTGATCAGCTCTGCAGAAATACATCTCCCAATGAGGATGGAGTCTATGAACTCTGCGTCCATAAGACGGCTGCCCTCATTTCCCTTGCCAGATTCATCGAAGAGCACAGGGATTATTTAGACTACACGGATAAGAAAGCCGAAATCCTCATCGAAAGCTTTAAAAAGGAAAAGGTAGTTGTCGATGATAAGAAAAGCAGCATAGAAAAATACCCTGTAGATATCGAGACATCAATCGGCACCGATTTCGATAACGGCGGTCTCAAGGCGGAAATAAGAGTCTCGGTCGACGGAGGAAAGTTCTACAAAATCAAGGATGTCGTGAAGCTGTTGTCGGCTCGGCGTGAGAAAAGCACCCTCTCCCTCAGCACCCTCGCTTCGGTAGATTTCAGCAGGGCGGAGCTTACAGAGCGGGCGGAGGCGGCACTCAAGCTTATAGAAGTAGCGGAGAACGACTACAACAGAAACGTCAACAACTATTATACAAAGTACTCATGGAAAAAGAGTGAGATCAGGATATCACGTTTTCTTGACGACTTCTTCAATCTGATGAAGGACTCTGTTGTTCTACATGGAATCAGTCCTATTCTTGCTTTCAGGGAAACTGAGTCGTCACTTGTCGTCAATATCGAGCCTGTTATCGACAAGAATGAAGTCGTTGCAGTTGAAGTAACGGGCAGGATAACCGGACGATACAGCGGGAGAGAGTACATCTATTGGTTTGAAAAGGACGAATTCCGAAGGACACCAAAGAGCAGGCTGGGATCAGCACAGTCGCTTATGAATACGGCAGACGACAGCGGAAGATTTTCATTCACAGTCGGAAGAAAATACCTCGACAACTTCTATCAAAGGGTAGTACCCGACCTCAAGAGGCACGGGAGGGTCGAAGATAACGCTGTAGATATGCTCTCCGGCATTCTGAAGGAAGCTCCAAAGACAATACTCTACATAGATGACGATAACGAACGCATTACATGCCGCGCCGTAATGCAATATGAAGGTAACACCCTCACCGTCTATCCTTCCTATTACTCTACATTCAACAGAGGGCATTATCAGAGTTACCTCAACGACATTGCTGAAACTCTTGACTCATTCTTCAATAAAAGAATATACGGCCAGGAGAAGTGGCTTGCAGCCTCAACGGATGACGAGATATACGATTTTATCCAGAACAAGCTTCCCCTTTTGATGGAAATGGGTGAAGTCAAAGTATCCGACAGAATAAAGAATATGATAGTGCGTAGGATGCCATCCGTCTCCTCGTTCGTCGAAATCGATGAAAATGACGACAGCGTGCTCAATTTCACCCTCGACATGAAGGGTATGACGGTAGAAGAGCTAGTCGAAATACTCAAATCGTACAAGAACAAGAAGAAGTTCCACAGGCTGAAAAACGGCGACTTCATTTCTCTCGAGGACACATCTCTCAACGCCCTCTGTGATATCTTCCTCTCGTCAGGTCTCTCGATTAAGGACTTTACAAACGGCAGGATGCACCTACCCCTCTACAGGGCACTCTACCTTGACCAGATACTCAAGGAGCAGAACGATGTCTCATATGAAGGCGGACAGAAGCTGAGGAGACTCATCAAGGAGTTCAAGACAATAGAAGAGTCGGACTATGAAGTTCCCTCCTCCCTCAATGAGACGATGCGAAGCTATCAGAAGGACGGCTACAGATGGATGAGGGTACTCTTCGACCATGGTTTCGGTGGCATCCTCGCAGACGATATGGGACTGGGAAAGACACTCCAGGCACTGTCACTACTTCTTGCCCTCAAGGAGGAGAAAAAGAGCGTCAACGCCCTCATAGTGTCGCCGGCATCTCTTGTATACAACTGGAAGGCGGAAGTGAGTAAGTTCACACCGACTCTCAATGCAGTAACGGTGACGGGAACGACAAAGGAGAGGGAGAATATAATAAAGAATCGTGCTGACTACGATATTCTCATCACATCCTATGACCTCCTCAAGCGTGATATCGCGCTATATAGCGATGCAAAATTCACCCTCGAGATAATCGACGAAGCCCAGTTCATAAAGAACCACAGCACCGCTGCAGCAAAAGCCGTCAGAGCCGTAAAGGCATCGCACCGCCTTGCTCTGACGGGAACGCCGATTGAAAACAGGCTCTCGGAGCTCTGGTCAATCTTCGAGTACCTCATGCCGGGATTCCTCTTCAGTCAGGAATCATTCAAGAAGCTCTTATCAACTCCGATTGAGAAGAACGGTGACAAAGATGCAGCGGCAAGGCTTAAAAAACTCACGGGCCCGTTTATCCTGAGGAGGCTCAAAACCGATGTTCTCAAGGACCTTCCGGAGAAAACGGAGGAGACAAGAGTCACACCGCTCGAGGGAGAGCAGCTCAAACTTTACACGGCGGAAGTTGCAAAGGCCAAGGGAATGCTCAAGGGAAGCGAAAACTACAACGAAAAGAAGATCGAGATTCTTGCAGAGCTCATGAAAATACGTGAGATATGCTGCGACCCGTCACTTGTATTTGCAGACTACAAGGGAGAATCGGCAAAGCGTGAAGCGGTGATGGATTTGATAACTTCAGCTATCGACGGCGGCCACAGAATACTCCTCTTTTCACAGTTTACTTCGATGCTGGAGCTACTTGAAAAAGACCTTGAAGAGCGAGGAATCGAATACTATAAGATTACAGGTGAAACGGGAAAAGCAAAGAGACTCGAACTCGTGGATGCATTTAACAGCGGCTTCGTTCCAATCTTTTTAATATCACTGAAGGCAGGCGGAACCGGCCTCAATCTCACCGCAGCAGATATCGTAATACACTACGACCCGTGGTGGAATACGGCCGTGCAGAACCAGGCAACAGACAGAGCACACAGAATCGGACAGACAAAGCGTGTCACCGTCTACCGCATGATTGCCGAGAATACGATAGAAGAGAAGATAATGAAGCTCCAGGAGACAAAGAAGAACCTAGCCGACGAGATTGTTTCAAGCGACAACATATCGCTCTCGACGCTCTCGAAGGAAGACCTCATGGAACTCCTCACGATATCGAATATGGGCTGAGGAACGGCAACATAAGTGTGAACGCCCACTTCCCTGCTCTCTCTTATACTTAATAACGGGAGCAGGAAATGACTGTAGTTTATTCAGATTTCAAGGATGAGGACACAAGAGTTCTCAAAGAACACAAGGAGTTACTTGATAGAGTCGACTGAAATCTTGTTTCGCCTGCCTGTAGTACGTCTCTGAATAGCGGTAGTATTCCGTGAAGTGCTTTGATGCGCGGTATTCCATAACCATCGCTCTTACTTTCCCCTCGAGCGCCCGCCTTTCTTTCTTCGGCCTCAATAACGGTCTCTTGATGAAGTTTTCACGGAAGAAGGAGATATCGACCCCGGTATCGAGGACATCAGAGAGGCATGAAAGGAGAATACGGTTGTTCTCAATAAATGCTCTGATTTCACTCCGCTCCTTCCGCTTGATCTTGACTTCATACTTATAGAAGGAAGGACGGATATAAGAAGTAGCAAGAGTCTCGTCAAGTTCCCGGTAGAAGCCGTTCCCATTCTCGTAGTCATCGTCCTCGTTATTCTGGAACCATATTCTCTTGGCGCCGTCTGTTGTGAAATCATTCATTCTGTAACCTCCGAGACTATCGAGAACGATGTTGACGGGAAGACCGGACTGAGCTTTAGTTAAAAGCGACTGCCGCCACATTGAATAGACTGCGTCATGGATTTCTTCTGTGACAAGAGATAAGTCCCCTCCCATGCTTCTTTCTCTACAGGCATTGAGGATATATGTGAATTCGAGAAATGGAAGCGAGCCGTTTTTAAGGTCTTCTATCTCCGTCTTAAAACAAACGACAAACCTCCTCAGCCACTCCCGCTCGACCTCATCAAGCTCCGTGTTCTCCGTCGAGCAGTAGAAATTGCCTGCAGTGTCGATAAATGAGCACTCTTCATCTCCGCGCAAAGAAAATTCAATATCATACTCGAAAAAGGAATACCATATGCCCGTAAGACCTTTTATACATTCCATTTCCTCCGCTAGAGGAAGAGGGAAAAAGATATAAACCGGGGAAAAACCGGAAGCCTCGAGATAGTCATCATTGCGATATCCAGAGATAGCAGAAGCGGGAATTATCAACTCATTGTCTTCTGTTTTCATCATAGGCAATTATAACAGATTCCTATGAAGAGAGAGTTCAGTCATCGTCGATTTTCTATGTAACTGACATAATGCTCAACTCAATATGATTTTAAACGCACTAAACCATCAAGTAAAAATGTAAATAAATTTTTTACATCAATGTTGATAAGCCGACCGAACCATCATAGAATAGATAAAGAGGCAGTGAAATGAAATTTGATGAGCTATTTGATAACCGGCATATTATGGCAAAGAAACTGAAGGAATATATCAGAGCGCATGGGTTCACAAAGGTGTCTTTTGCGAAAAAGGCTGGTATTTCAAGACCTACCCTGGATAAACTCCTAAATGGCACTATCGATAATAAAAGTACTTTTGACAGGCACATGCAAAAGGTCCTGGCAGCATTGAATCTATCGCCTGATGAGCTTGTCCTTTTTGAGGCCAAGCCCGAAGAAGTGGATGCGGTATACTCAGAAAACGCACCCAGCGATTATCAGATGAGCACGAAAGCCAGAGAGCAATATGAGCTTCTTATGGACATTCTGGATCTTTGTGAAATCTATTACTGAGGGGGGTACTAATGAGTGAAAAAATCTCAGCCGCAAATCTCGATGAGGTTATAAGGAAAAATGATGAAATTAAAGATGAAATGAGAGAAAAAACTCTTTTTATACGCACCACTTGTAACCGGATGCAGATAAGCGCGTCCAATCAACTGGCGATGCAGATTTTGAAGAGTCGCGGGCTGATTCAAATTCCGCTCGATAATCAGTATTGGAGTGGTGCCATATTTGTAAAGAGCGAAAAAAAGATACCGGTAATAAACACAGCAATACCGAGAGCAAATCAATACTTTACAGCATGGCATGAAATCTATCACCTGATATATGATACTGTCTCATTCAGCCATATCATAGAAACAGATACGATTATGGAAGAGAGAAAAGCAGAATATTTTGCCTCTCTTATGCTGCTTGGAAATTTACTGCCATACTATACAGAGCTGCCGGAAATGAGTTTTATCTCGAAAATATTCAATTGCATGGATGCATTCAGTGCGCCGTATAAAGCGGTTTTGATTGCACTTTATGAAAGTGCTGTACAGAATGAAAACCAGGCCTTGATGACATTAATAAAGCAAAACTTCGACAATTCATTTTCCGATTTAGGTAGCTCTTTTCGCGTTCTAGGGCTTGATGACAGTTTGGTTAAACCATCCTATGTGCTAAATATCGGGGCGTTGCAGGCAAAGATACAGGAACGAATCAAGCAGAATCCCGAGCTGAATTACAATCGGGAAAACGAGAGTTTTCTGAACAATGTAATTGCCGAGCTGGGTTTAATCACTGGGGAATGAGAATGCTTAACATACCTGAGTATAAAAAATATGCCGGAGAAACAAAGATTGCCATCATCGATAACTCAACAATAAGCTTCCTCGAACAGATTGAACGTGCAGGTGTGACCGCCAGAAGACTGCTCATGGACTATGATGCTGTACTGATTCCTAATTGGGTTTATAAAGAAATCAGGGATTCAAAATACCGTGAAAAATATATTGAGTGTTTGTGCGATGAAGGTATTCCACTTTATCTGATTACTGAAGAAAGCTATGCCTCTTTGGGAAATGAAGAAGAAGGGAATTTATATCAAATCGTACTGGCCGCTGTATCGACACTTGGAGCGATGAAGAGCTATTTACGCAGACACGTGGAAAAACCAGATCCTTTGGATATGGACGAATACAGAACATGGATTGCCGAAATGTATAAAAATTGGCCTCTGACAGTAACGGAAACAGAGGGCGGACGTAAAAGAAAGAAGAATGCAGGCGAAATTTCTATAACCATCCTGGCTGAGATTTTCTCGTGGTATTACCCCGATACTGAATCGATTACGGTCTATACTCAGGATAGAGATTCTTATGATTACCAGAAAAATGCTCATACGATTCTAAAAAATGTTTTCATGAACAAAGATGCAGTCGATGTGAGTTTTAAATCCAACGACTCTCTGCTCTGCCAAATGTACAGATGTGGCATGATTACGCTGGGTAAGATGAAGAAAGTACGCAAGGATGAAAGAGTTGTAGTGTACACGCGTCAACGCATAGACAAATCAGTGGCTCTGGCATCTTCAAAAATGAGCAATGAGAGATTTGAGGAATTGCTGTTGGATGAGAGTACACAAGTCATTTTCTGACAGTCATCAGTAACCAAAGTACGTCATAAACCCTTATCTCAGCGAAAAAAAAACAACGCATCTACCATCACGCTGTTTCAGACTGAAAGAAGCTTCCTCTCAAGATTATCAAGGCGGCACATTTCATTGTAGACCCTCTTGAAAAGTC